>CAMJCK010000006.1:0-103016 GCA_946404125.1 uncultured Bacteroidota bacterium
CGAGATAATGAAAACCGATTTGGCCGAACGCATAGAACGGCTGATTACAGAGGCAAGAAAACGCACCGTGGCCGCTGTCAATACGGCAATGGTCTATACCTATTATGAAATAGGTAGGATGATTGTGGAGGACGAGCAGCAGGGAGAGCAGAGGGCAGAATATGGGAAGGCCGTCATTAAGGAGTTGGCGGAAAAGCTGACAAAGAAATTTGGTAAGGGTTTTTCTGCCCAGAATCTTGCAAATATGAGACAGTTTTTTCTTACATATTCTGTCGGTCAACCAATTTTCCAGACACTGTCTAGAAAATCTTCATTACCATTGACGAAACCACAAAATACACAGATACTGTCTGATAAATCCGAAAGCGAGAATTCCGAAACACTTTTGCGGAATTCTGAAAAAGGTCAGGTAGTGTCTGACCAATTGCACTTCACGCTCAGTTGGTCGCATTACCTGAAACTGATGCGCATTGAGAACCCCGACGAGCGGCATTTTTATGAGATTGAGGCCGCCGAAAACAACTGGAGTCTGCGCGAGTTGCAGCGGCAGTTCGACAGTTCGCTATATGAGCGGTTGGCGCTGAGCCGCGACAAAGCAGGGGTGAAGGCTTTGGCACAGAAGGGACAAATTGTTGAGAAGCCCGAAGATATGATAAAAGATCCGTATGTGTTGGAGTTCATTGGTTTGCCCGAACTGCCGCAATACAGCGAGAGCGAGTTGGAGCAGCGCCTGATTGACCATTTGCAGACCTTCCTTTTGGAACTAGGCAAGGGCTTCACCTTTGTGGGACGGCAGGTGCGTTTCACTTTCGACGAGCAGCATTTCCGTGTCGATTTGGTGTTCTACAACCGCTTGTTGCGTGCTTTTGTGCTGATAGACTTGAAGCGCGGCACACTGAAACACCAAGATTTGGGGCAGATGCAAATGTATGTGAACTATTACGACCGCTTTGTGAAGACCGAGGACGAGAATCCTACCATAGGAATCTTGTTATGCACCGACAAAAGCGATGCAATGGTGGAGATAACCCTGCCGAAAGACAACAATCAAATCTTTGCAAGCAAGTATCAAACCTACTTGCCGAGCAAGGAGGAATTGCAACGCCTGCTTGAGGAAAACCTAAAATAAGAGCCTATGACCGAGTGGAAAGAATATAAGTTGGGAGAAATAGGAGTTGTGATTACAGGTAAAACACCTTCAGCACGCAATCCAGAGGATTGGGGTGATGAAGTTCTATTTGTTACCCCATCAGACTTTCGTAACTATGGCAAATATGCAAATAATAGTGAAAGAAAACTATCAAATATTGGTGCAAAACGTTTGGTGAATAAAATGTTACCACCAAAATCAATTCTTGTAACTTGCATTGGTTCTGATATGGGAAAGGTTGTGATGAGTAAGACAAATTGTATTACAAATCAGCAGATTAATGCGTTAATACCCGATAAACAATTCGATAATGATTTTCTTTATTATTCTTTAATTAGCATTTATGATACATTGAGAATTATGGGTGGTGATGGAACTGCAGTTCCCATCGTTAACAAAGGCGATTTTGAGAAAATTGTACTTTCTATACCCTCCCTTGACGAGCAACGCCGCATAGCCGCCATTCTCTCTTCCCTTGACGACAAAATAGACCTTCTGCACCGCGAGAACGCCACCTTGGAGCAGATGGCTGAAACGCTGTTCAGACAGTGGTTTGTTGAGGATGCGAAGGAGGATTGGGAGGAAAAACCGCTCGGTGATGTAGTGAAAACAACATCGGGAGGAACGCCTTCTCGTAAACACACTGAATATTATGAAGATGGAACAATAGAATGGGTTAAGTCAAAAGAATTGGACGGTACTTTCATTTCATCAACAGAAGAAATGATTACCGAAGAAGCCGTTGCAAACTCATCTGCAAAAATGTTGCCTGAAAAATCTGTGCTTATTGCAATGTACGGCGCAACTGTTGGCGAATTTGGCATATTGTCAAAACCGATGACTTGTAATCAAGCTGTATGTGCATTGATTCCAAACAAAAACTATCCATATACTTATTTGTATATTTGGACGGCTTTGATGAAAGATGAATTCATTAATCTTGCAAGTGGTGCTGCACAGCAAAACATCAGTCAAGATTTGATTAAACAGCAACTTGTTTGTAGCGATACTGAAAAAATAATGCAATATGACAAACTTGTCAGAGGTTACTTTGACAAAATGGAAAACAATCAAAAGCAAATCCAAACCCTCATTCAGACCCGCGACGGGTTGCTGCCGAGGTTGATGAGTGGGGAGGTGAAAATTTGAGAATGAAACAAAAGCCATATTATGTTGACAGAAATCGAGAAATTACTAGAAACAAAAACAGTAGGGAAAAAGAGTCATATTTTCTTCACTCAATGGCAAGTAGCCAAAGATTATGTACCTCAAGTATTAGGTGTGATTTCGCAGGTTTTCCCTCATTACAGTTTACACGATTGTACCCATTCGGAAACCATTATTAACAATATTGGAAGAATTGTTGGTCTGAAGGCCCTGGAAAAAATGTCATCAATCGATTTGTGGTTGATACTTTGTGCTGCTTTTTATCACGATGTCGGGATGGTTGTCCTTTCAAATGAAAAGATTAGTTCTTTCCAAGATAATGAATTTGTGGATTTTTTGAAAATGTGCCAATCAGAAGAGTCGTCCCCATTATATGACTATGCTATATGTTTTGAAATTAAAGGGAATAAAGTATACTATAAAAATGATTTATTGAGCGCACAAAACTATGATGCAGCAAGGTTTTTGTTGGCAGAATTTTTCAGAAGCAAACACGGGGAAAGGGCTAATGATTCTTTATGTTCAGATATATCCATTAATTTGCCGGGTAGTCCTATTCCAAAGCGTATTATAGATGTGTTGGGTAATATTTGCTATGCTCACACATTGTCATTTGATAAAGTTTTGGAGTTGCCGTTTTGTGAAGCCGGGATTGACCAAGAGGATTGTCATCCAAGATACATTGCTTGTTTGTTGAGATTGGGAGATTTGTTGGATATTGACAATAATCGATTCTCGGAGATATTATTCCAAACATTGCCATCTGTTCCTATAGATTCCATTTGGCATAAAGAAAAGCATATGTCAATCAGGCATTTACAAATCAATGAAACTAAAATCGAAGCAATAGCCGAATGTGATGAATATGACGTTGCTGATATAACAAACAGATGGTTCTCGATGATTGATTCTGAATTGTATCATCAGATGAAGAATTGGAATGATATTGTGCCAGATGTTTCTTATGGATTCCTTCCCACATTAGGCAACCTTGATGTGGAGCTTAAGGGTTTTGATACAATTAATGGAAAGGAACGACCGAGTTTTAAAATTGACTCATCAAAAGCAATTGAATTACTGCAGGGTGCAGGTCTATATAACGAGCCACATCAATGTATTCGAGAATTATTGCAGAATTCGGTTGACGCTACTATATTACGTGTTTTTATTGAATCGGAAGAGAATGAAGAACCCATTAAAGACAAGGAAGAGTTTTATAAACGATTTAATAATAAACCTATTAAGGTGACAATAACTAAAGAGAGAATAGAACAAGATAAAGTAAGCTGGTTAATTAGAATATCGGATTGTGGTATTGGAATGTCTAAAAATGATTTGTTGTATCTGACAACTACAGGAAGTTCAAATAAGAATAGCGAGAAAAAAAAGATTATTGCTCAAATGCCAGAATGGATGAGACCATCAGGAACATTTGGAATAGGTTTCCAAAGTGTTTTCTTGTTGACAGACACTGTTGATATTACAACTCGAAAGATTAACAAAGAAGACATACTTAATGTTTCACTTAATAACCCTGCCGGGAAAAAAGAAGGTTCGATATTGTTGAGAACCTCGTCTAAGGAGCACAAGCCTTTTGGAACAGAAATAAAATTCAACATCATTAGAAAAAGCATTCCTGATAGATGGTCTATAACATTGAATAACTCGATGGCGAATCAAGTTGTTTATTCCTATGATTTTGTTAACAATGAGTCCTTGGATGTGGACATAGCAAAGATTATCGATGAAATTAATAAATTCGCATATGCCTGTTATGTTCCTGTTTATTTAAAATTTGATGGCAAGGGTGAGGAATGGTTAAACAAACAAGATGATAAACATTTTGATTATTTCATAGAAAACAAAGGATTGGAAATGTCCATTTTTTCATCCAAGTCTAAGAGTAGTATTTATTATAGAAACCAAATTGTTTCCAAAAGCGATTTTCAAATTAAATATTTGTCATTTCAAATAAATATCTTAAGTGGTGATGCAAAAGATATATTGACTTTAAATAGAGATAAAATACAGTCCGATTATAATCCAAGACTTCGTGAAAAAGTTATGGATGCGGCGTTTGACATTTTAAGTAAGCATTATAATGAGCTGGATGAAGAAATTAAAATTCAAGCTTCTATGTTTGTCAATTACTATTTAAATGAAGATAAAAGAAGAGATCTGTTTGGAGAATACGCATTAGATGAGTGGAAACAATTAGTTATAGGCGAAGAAGAAAAAATGTCTTTAGAAAAGATATTGCAATATGATTCAATTGTAATAACCCCTGGTATTGTGTTGAGAAATATTGTTTTAAAACAAAAAGATGACTCATTAGAAATCCAAATAAATGATTACGATAATGAAATAATAGATTTTATTACAAGAAAGATAGATAACCATAAAATAAGGTTTTTTACTATTGATGGTAAGAACGCCAATTATGAATTGTCAAAAGGTAAGCCTGAAGTGATAATTGACGATTGGAAAATGTGGTTTAATCAGTATTTATCTCAAGGCCATTATTCTAGAAATCTAATGCCGTGTATTGAAAAATATAAAATTCTACGAATAAAAGAAGAGCGTATTATGTGGGGATGTTATGATTCCACATTTCGTGTAGTTAAGCAATCTTATCCATTAATGATTTGTCCTTACATTAGAGTATATGCTAATGGAAATGTATTTGGAAAACATAAACTAGAAGTCTCTGTTTCCGAAAATCTATATAAGAAAGTGTTTGATAATAGGTTTGATGAATCCGTTACGATGGAACAAATAAAAGAAACATACCAATGTTTTCTTGATGATACAAAGCAATATGTTCAGAGTTTATTAGGATAATCAACAAAATGCATAATAATATTGTGTTTCTTTTACGTTTCACGAAACCGAAATAGAGCAAACACTCATAGCCTTAAACTAACAAATTGACTATCTTCGCAAAACGTTTTGAAAATGGCGAAAGAGACAGACAAAGAAACGATGATTGTAAACACGGACAATTATAAGCAGTGGATTGCAGAACTGAAAGACCGTGTCAGGTCTGCGCAGATTAAGGCCGCAGTATCGGTTAATAGCGAACTGATAAACTTGTATTGGTCTATTGGGCAGGATATTGTTGAGCGAAAAGTGGAAGATGCTTTGGGCGGAAACTTTTATAAAAGAATTAGTCAGGATTTGCAGACGGAATTTCCAAATGTTAAAGGTTTCTCAGAGCGCAACATATACTATATGCGGGCTATGTATGTTCTGTTTTCACCTATGGCAGACAAACTGCCACAAGTTGTGGCAGTAGACAAAGTGCCACAAGCTGTGGCACCTGATATTCGTAAGACAGTATGCCGCATTCCGTGGGGGCATATCCGGTACATAATCGACAAGCACGTCTCGCCTGAGGAATCGTTTTTCTATGTGCAGAAAACAGTGGAAAACGGTTGGAGCCGTTCCGTATTACTCAATATGATGGAGACTCGTTTGTATGAGTCACAAGGCAAGGCGGTAAGTAATTTCGCATCAACACTTCCCAAACCCGACAGCGATTATGTTCAGGAAATAACTAAAGACCCCTATAATTTCGATTTTCTGACACTAAGCGAGGACTATAGGGAACGGGAACTGCAGCGCGCGTTGGAGGAAAATGTGTCGCGGTTGTTGCTCGAACTGGGTAAAGGTTTTGCATACGTTGGGCGTCAGGTAAGGCTCGATGTGGATGGCGATGAGTATTTTTGTGATATGCTGTTCTATCTTATTCCATCAAAGCGCTACGTTGTGGTGGAATTGAAGACTGTTAAATTCGAGCCGGAATTTGTAAGCAAAGTGAATTTCTATTGCAACGCTGTCAATCATCTCATTAAAGGAGATGACGACAATGAAACAATAGGTCTTTTGATATGTAAAGACAAGAATGACTTGGTGGCAAAATGGACTGTTGAAAATGCCCCGATGCCTATTGCTATTTCCAAATATGTTTTGGACGGCCTGAATGTTGGGAAGAAAAGTCTCAACAATGATGAGAGAAATAATAAAACAAACGGGGCAATATGACCAAACTCACCGAATCCGACATCGAGCAGATGCTCATTGAGCAATTGAAAGCCAAAGGGTACAATTACCTTTACGGCCCCGACATTGCGCCCGATGGCGAGACACCGATGCGTGGCAGTTTCGAGGATGTTGTACTGTCCGACAAACTTGAGAAAGCCGTAAAGCGGCTCAATCCGTCGTTGCCTAGTCAGGTTCAAGACGAGGTGGTGAGGACAACAATGCGCATCAGTTCGCCCGACACTCTTGCCAACAACGAGGTGTTTCACCGTATGCTCACCGAAGGCATTCCTGTAACAATCACCAAAGACGGCGTTGAGCGCGGCGAACGAGTCCGTCTCATCGATTTCAACGACCCCTGGAACAACGATTTCGTGGTTGTCAATCAGTTCACCATAATCGAGAACGGCCACAACCGCCGCCCCGATGTCATTCTTTTTGTGAATGGTCTGCCATTGGTTTTGTTCGAACTGAAAAATGCCGCCGATGAGAACGCCACACTGCAGAGCGCCTTTCGGCAGATAGAAACCTACAAGCAGCAGATACCGTCGCTGTTCACCTACAACGCTCTGGTTGTCATTTCCGACGGGCTGGAGGCGCGCGCGGGCTCGCTTTCGGCGGGTTTCAGCCGATTCACCGCCTGGAAGAGCGACGACGGCGAGAATCTTGCATCGCATTTGGTGAGCGAGTTGGAAGTGCTTGTCAGCGGAATGATGGGCAAAGACACCTTGCTCGACATCATCCGCTCGTTCACCGTGTTCGAGAAACAGAAGCAGGAAGACCTGAAAACAGGACTCACCACCATCAGAACGGTGAAGAAGATAGCCGCCTATCATCAGTATTATGCAGTGAACAATGCCGTGGAATCCACCTTGAGAGCCACGGGCATCAACTCTAAAAGCATTGCGGCCGAATCGCCCGTCGGCTACGGTTTCAAGACAGTGAACGAACAAGCCGAAGGCGACCACCGCGCAGGTGTGGTGTGGCACACACAGGGTAGCGGCAAATCGCTGACAATGGTGTTCTACACGGGCAAGATTGTACAGCGGCTCAACAATCCGACAGTTGTCATTATCACCGACCGCAACGACCTTGATGACCAACTTTTCGACACCTTTACGGGCGCAAGGCAGTTGCTGCGGCAAACACCCGATCAGGCCGAAAGCCGCGAGCATTTGAAGAAACTGCTGCAAGTGCAGTCGGGAGGTGTGATTTTCACCACCATACAAAAATTCCAACCCGAATCGGGCAACGTTTACGATACACTCACCAACCGCAGCAATGTGATTGTTATGGCCGACGAGGCGCACCGTACCCAATATGGTTTTAAGGCTAGAAGTGTGGATGTGAAAAACGAGGCCGACGAAGTTATCGGCTCGGAAATCAAATACGGCTTTGCAAAATATCTGCGCGACGCCCTGCCCAACGCCACCTATCTCGGTTTCACGGGAACGCCAATCGAAAAAGATGACAAGAACACGCCTGCGGTTTTCGGCAACTACATTGATGTTTACGACATTGCCCAAGCCGTTGAGGACGGAGCCACGGTGCGTATCTACTACGAAAGCCGTCTTGCCAAGGTGGAATTGAGCGACGAAGGCCGACAACTTGTGGAAGACCTTGACAAGGAGTTGGAAACAGAAAATATGAACGATGTGCAGAAGGCCAAGGCCAAATGGACGCAGTTGGAGGCGCTCATTGGCAGCCCGAGCCGCATAAAGAATATTGCCAAAGACATTGTCGCGCATTTCGAGGAGCGTCAGAAGGTGTTTGAAGGCAAGGCGATGGTTGTGGCAATGAGCCGCCGCATTGCCGCCGAGTTGTACGACGAAATTGTCAGGCTGCGCCCCGAGTGGCATTCCGACGAATTGGACAAGGGTGCGGTGAAAGTTGTGATGACTTCTTCGGCTTCCGACGGCGACAAAATCTCGAGGCACCACACCACCAAAGAGCAGCGCCGCATTCTGGCCGAAAGAATGAAAGACCCCGACGATGAGTTGAAACTCGTCATTGTGCGCGATATGTGGCTCACGGGCTTCGATGTGCCTTGTCTGCACACGCTCTACATTGACAAGCCGATGCAGGGCCACAACCTGATGCAGGCCATTGCCCGCGTGAACCGTGTGTATAAGGACAAGCCTGGCGGTTTGGTTGTCGATTATCTTGGCATTGCCGCCGACCTGAAGAAAGCCCTTTCGTTCTATTCCGATTCGGGTGGCAAGGGCGACCCGACGCAGCAGCAAGAGCAGGCCGTCGCGCTGATGAAGGAAAAACTCGAGGTGGTTGAGCAGATGTTCTTCGGGTTCGACTACAAGCAATATTTCGCCGCCGACACTTCGGGCAAACTTTCGTGGATTCTGAAAGCCGAGGATTTCATTCTCGGTCTGGACGATGGCAAAAAGCGTTTCGTAAACGAGGTAACCGCTTTAGGCAAGGCTTTCGCCATTGCTGTTCCCAACGATGCGGCAATGGACGCGAAAGACGAGGTGGCATTTTTCCAAGCCGTGAAGGCCCGACTTTGCAAGTTCGACCAAACAGGCTCGGGGCGCACCGACGAGGAGATTGAAACCACTATCCGACAAGTGATTGACAAGGCTTTGGTTTCGGAGAAAGTGATTGACCTTTTCGACGCGGCGGGTATAAAGAAACCTGATATTTCCATTCTGTCAGAAGAATTTTTGATGGAACTTAAAGGAATGGAACACAAAAACATAGCGTTGGAAGTGTTGCGCAAGTTGCTTGAGGGCGAGATTAAGGCACGGTCGAAATTCAATGTGGTTGAGGGGCGCACGCTGATGGAGATGCTCGACAGTTCCATTACACGTTATCATAACAAGGTTCTGACCGCCGCCGAAGTTATCGACGAACTTATCAAATTGAGCAAGACCATTGTGGCAAAAGACAAGGACGCGGAAAATATGGGCTTGACAACCTACGAATACGCCTTCTATTCCGCCGTGGCTGACAACGAGAGCGCCCGCGACCTGATGGGCAAAGACAAACTGCGCGAGTTGGCCGTGGTTCTTACAGACACTATCCGCAAGAACACCACAATCGACTGGACAATCAAGGAGAATGTCCGCGCCAAAATGAAGGTGGCTGTGAAACGCTTGTTGCGCAAATACGGCTACCCGCCCGATATGCAACTGCTGGCTACCGAGACAGTTTTGAAGCAGGCCGAAATGATGGCTGAAGAGATTACCGGTCAGAATTGACCCACTCGCATAGCCCTGTTCATTGTATTCTATATATTTGTTTTTTAGCGAGTAAATCCAATTCTCGTATCTTGTCATACGGTCTTCCACTAAAAAAATCTTTTACTCAACTATAAAAAATAGTTGCACATAATATTTTTATAGTTATATTTGCTATCGGTTATTTGAAAAGATTGTGGTGAAGGGTGTTGACGGAGAATAAAGGTTGAGAAAGTTGAGTAGGTTGAGAATGTTTAGAAACTCAACAGCGAAGCGCTAAACATTCTAAACAGCGAAGCGCTAAACTTTTAACCTTCTAAACAATTCACCGATTAAACACAAGATTATGGAAAAGATTACCAAAAAAGAAGAAGAAGTGATGAACTTGTTTTGGGAGCACGGGCCGATGTTTGTCCGCGACCTTGTGGACTGCTACCCCGACCCGAAACCGCACTTCAACACCATATCAACTATGGTGCGTGCGCTCGAGAGCAAGGGCTACGTCGGCCACAAGTCGTACGGGCCTACGTATCAGTATTTTGCAGCCGTCAGCCGCGACGAGTTTGGCAAGCAGACGCTGCGCGGAATCATCGGCAAATATTTTCAGAACTCGTACCGCAGCGCCGTTTCGGCACTGGTGAGCGAAGAGAAAATCTCGGTCGATGAATTGAAAGAATTAATCAGTCAAATCGAAAAACAGTAACGTTATGGAAGCCATTGTTTACAGCCTGAAAGTGTCGGCGTTTCTGATTGCTTTCTACCTGATGTTCAAATCGTTGATGAGCCGCGAGACTCTTCACCGCGCCAACCGCTACCTGATTCTGGGCTCAATCGGCCTGTCGTTTGTGCTGCCCTTGTGGCACATTACGCTCAACGCGGCGCCTGGCCACGCGGTAACAGCCACCGAACTGTCGCAGTCGGTTGTCTGGCTCGAGGAGGTGATTGTTGGCGGCGGCACAAGCCACTCGCTCGACTGGCGCGTGCTGGCTGTGGTGGCCTTCTACGCTGGCATTGGCGTATGCCTTCTGCGAATGATTCTATCAATTATAGGTGTGCTGCGCGTTATCCGCCGCGGCGAGCGCCAAACCCTGCCCGACGGCACCGTTCTGGTTATAACCGACGATGAGCAGGCACCGTTCAGTTGGGTTAAATATATCATTATCAACCGAAAAGACCACGATGAGAACCTGCAGGAGATTCTCACCCACGAGCGGGCGCATATCCGCTGCCGCCACTCAATCGACGTGCTGGTGTGCGATGTGTTCTGCTGCCTTCAGTGGTTCAACCCTGCAATGTGGCTGCTGCGCCGCGAGTTGTGCGCCGTCCACGAGTATGAGGCCGACAAGGCCGTTCTTGATTCAGGCATTAATGCAAAACAATATCAAATTCTATTAATTAAGAAAGCTGCTGGCGGGAAGTGGTATTCAATCGCCAACAGCTTCAATCACAGTAAACTTAAATATCGAATAACTATGATGTCACGTAAAAAATCGTCAGGCTGGACAATGGCCAAGGCGCTGTATGTCCTGCCGATTGCGGCTTTCGCTGCAATTGCTTTCGCCAACTGCTCAAAAAGCGAGAGCGAAAATACACAAAATAACGATACACAGGAAAAAATGCCTGACGTGTTGTTCAATCAAGTGCTCAAAAATTTTGATGGTGCCATACCGGAAGGAGGAGTTATGGTTTGGACCGCTGATGAAAATGGTAAATCGAAACTTTCGCGTGTGACACCTGATGGCATTCTGCACGAATTGACAAAGGAGGAAGCAGAAGAAATGAAACTTCCCCGGGAGAGTTTTGCTAGACCTTTGAAAGATAGGAAAGTACCAAAAGATAAGGTTTTCTATGTTATTGAAGATATGCCCGAATTTCCTGGCGGCGAGGAGGAACTTCGCAAATTCATTGAAGAAAACACTAAATATCCTGAAGACGCCAAAGCCAATAAGCTGCAAGGTAAAGTGTATGTTCAGTTTGTTATCAACGTTGATGGATATGTAGTAGATGCTGAAATTGTCAGGGGAACGGGTTATAAAAGTTTAGACGACGAGGCTTTGCGAGTTGTAAATTCGATGCCGCAATGGAAACCTGGCAAACAGCGTGGGCAGAATGTCAACGTCTCGTTTACAGTACCAATCAATTTCCAACTTAACTAACTTTACTAACCAAACAACTAACCAACAACGTTTTGCATAATGCCAAGGCCCGCCCGCGCGGGCCTTTTTAAAAACTAAACTCTAAACTTCTAACTCTAAACTTTTAACCTTCTAAACTCTAACCCCTTAACTCTAAACATTTATGAAACCACTAATGACCATTCTTCTTGCGCTCGCGCTAACGGCAACCGCCGCCCAAACGCGCTTTGAGCCGCTCACAGCCGAGGCGGCCGCACTTGTGGCCCGCGGCGACTCGTGTACGCGGATGAACGACACCTACAACTCGCTGCTCTGCTACGAGCAGGCGCGGCGGCTGGTGTTCAACGACACGGTGCTATACAAACTGGCGCAGACAAATTTCCGCCGCGGGCAGTTCAACCAATGCCTTGCCCTGACCGACACCCTGCTGGCCGACACGCTCACCTATCAGCCGCTGAAACTGCGCTACAACTGCCTTCAGAAGATGGGCGCCGACGATTCGCTGCGCATTGAGTGCGCTCGGCAGATTATCGGCATTAATCCGCTCGACGCCGCGGTTGTCACCGATATTGCCACATATTTCAACGGCAATCAGCAAGCCGACAGCGCAATGGCCTACTGCAATCTGTATCGCCGCATTGACTCGACCAACCAGCTGGTAAACAAACAGTTGGGGCGGGCGCTTTTTATCCAGAAAGACTACTATCCCGCTCTCGACCTTTTCCTTGACGCCTATCGCAACGGCGACCAAACCCCCGCCTTGCTCTTCTACATTGGCCGCACCTACGAGTGCTGCAGCATTCCCGAGCGTGCCCACGAGTTTATGCAGATGGCCGCCTATGGGTCCAATTTTGCGAGTCTGCCCATTGTGAAGGCGCTGGCGCGGGTGTCGGCAAACTATTTTAAGTACCGCGATGACGTGCCTTATTACACGCAAGTGGCCTTTGAGTTGTGCCAGGCCGATTCGGCTTCGATGGCGGAGGTTTTTGATATTAAAGCAAGATTCTACGAGGCGTACGCCTATCAGTATTACGACAGCGACAAGTTGAAGTTCAACACTTGTAATCACAACAGTATCAAAATGTTGAAGTCTGCGTTGCAGTACGAGCCCACGCTTGCCCGCCAATATAATATAGCCGTAGCCTACGGGCGGATGCACGACCGTGACAATGAGCGTCTTTGGCTGCAAAAAATCAAAGATTCCGACCAGCCGCGCACAAAGGCCAACCGCAACATATTCGAGTACGCCGATTACCGTCTCGACAAACTGAAGGAAGACGAGTTTTTCGAAGGCGGAAAGAAGTCTGACGGCGGCATTGAGATTGTTGAGGTTGAGGATTGAACTGTGTGGCTTGGAAAGTTTAGCGGGGTTAACGTAAAGGTTTGGCAAGTTTAAATCACTGATTTCTAACTCCTAATTACTACATCCTAACTCTACTCGTTCCAAATCTCCCAAGCCCGCACAGCCTGGCCAATCAGCATATCCAACCCGTTTTTAATGGTTGCGCCACGCTCTTTGGATTTTTGCAGGAACAGTGTTGTTTCGGGATTGTAAATCAAGTCGAAACAGAGGTGGTCAGAGCCGATAGCCGAGTAGGGAATATCGGGGCAGGCATCGGTTTTGGGCGACATACCCAGCGGTGTGCAGTTGACTATAAGTTTATGGTTCTCAATTAGTTCTGCAGTGAGTTGCTGGTATGAGAAAATGTTGTTGGCGGCATCGGCATTGCGCGAGACGAATTGGTAGTCAATCCCCAGTTTCTCAAGCACATAGCGCACAGCCTTTGAGGCGCCGCCCGTTCCCAAAATGAAGGCTTTGGTGTGGCAAGGTTTCAGCAACGGCCGAAGCGAGTTCTCGAATCCCACAACATCGGAGTTGCAGCCGCGCAAACGAATTTT
Source organism: uncultured Bacteroidota bacterium (assembly GCA_946404125.1). GTDB lineage: Bacteria > Bacteroidota > Bacteroidia > Bacteroidales > SZUA-534 > RUG13583. The sequence continues at coordinate 13,587 of CAMJCK010000006.1, forward strand.
GTCACCATTGTGGATAATCTTCACAACATTCACTGCACCAACACGTTGCGCGGTCTCGTCAATCTCGTCGAGGAATTGCATCACCTTCTGCTTGTAGGGAATGGTGACATTCAGGCCTGCCAAACCTGGCGCGGTCAGCACCTTTTCGGGGAAAAGTGCAATATCTTCAATCTGAAAATTAAGATACTGGGCGTCAATATTTTCCGCCGCAAACTTCTTTGTAAAATAATCTTGTGAAAAAGAGTGCCCCAATGGGTAGCCGACCAATCCGTAGGTTTTCATATTAATTCCTATTTTCCGAAGCGCAAACCTACGGAAATATCCATTCGACCGAGCCCTTCGTATTGGTCTTTTTCTAGTTTAACTTTTTCTTTTGAAGTTCCGGTTTTTCTAGTGAACGATGACAATGTTCCGCTAATAAACGCCAATCGAATATCGAGAGCGGTATTTTTCGCAAACCAATAAGAATAATCTACGTCGAACATTAAACCAGCCGTTCCGCCTTTGTTTGTTCCATAGGTTTTCTCAATCGTCCAATTGTCAATATATCCATAATAACCCACGGCATAATTGAGTAAAAAGGAATTTTTTTCGTTTTGATACCGCATTGAAAACATTGGACCGATAAACGGCATAGTTATTTCATCTTTTATATCGGCGCGACCGTAATTTTCAACATAAAAATTGCCCGAATTTGATGCTTTATACGTTATGAATTTGATGCCAGCACCATAATTTTCAGAAAAATAGTACGCCAAATCAGCTCCTAAATGATAGCCGTTTTTCAGTTGTTTGACGTAGTCTTCATAATCGGATGACAAATTGTCGGCAACCTTTGCCAAACGGCGGCTGTAACCGCCAGTGACTGAAAATGCGACTTTCTGATAGTCAGATGAAGGTGTGGAAACATTGCCATCTCCGCTCAGGTTGCCATATTGGTAGCTATCCACATTGCTCATTGGCAATAGTGAATTAAATGTGTTGCCGTTATTGGTGAACGTGAAATAAATATTGTCAGACTTTACTTTCGTGATTTTGCAATTAAGAGAGTCTCCCTTGGTTGTCACAATCAAATCCTGCGCGCTTAACTGACCGAAAATCAGTGTAAGCATTGAAAAGAAGAATAGTTTTTTCATTGGTTTTTAGCGTTAAATGTTTCAAATTCTGATTTTCCGATTTGGTAATCGACCAGTTCCAACAGCGGGTGACCGACAAAGGCGCCCATTGTTACGCTGCAGCGTACATAATAAGTGTGGCCGGGTTCTATGGTAACAGGAATCTCCGATTTAGCTTCTGTTTTTGCCCAAATTGTTACTGCACCGGTTGTTTTAATTTGAATGCTTTTCTTGAAATTGTTTTTCACACGGCAAACAACCTCGTCGCCAAGGTGCAGGTCGTAGCTTACGGCGGGGCCTACACCACTAAATCTGTACACATTCAGGATTGCATAATCAACATCGGCGATTACATCTTCTGCTTTGGCAAGATAAGCATCGGGGTTTTCCAGATGAAGGATGCTGGCTGTGATTCTGTGGCAGGAGCTTCCCATAGCCGTTGGCAACTTGTGCTCGGTGATTTTGATGGCGTTGCCGCCAGCTTTTCGTGCTTCAAGTTTTGCATCTTCAAGGACTTTTGAATAAGTGCAATTGGCGGTGGCGGTAAAACCGTTATCTCCAATTTTCACTTCACCCAAAACTTCGGCTCCGGCAGGTATTTCCTGCTCTAATGGTATCACCGCTATTTGCTGGTCGTAGGCGGTTGTTGGATATGATTTTGAAATGTTTGTGCTGATTTTCGGATTACATCCGGTTAGCACCAACGCGCAGCACGCAACTAAAACAGTTGCCAAAAACGGCTTGCCACATAGGCAGCCAAATCTGTTGTTCTTCATAATATATTAGTTTTATTATCTTCAAACGCAAACCTCGCAGAATAATCATTCTGCCCGGAAATTACATTTCAATATCGTTTTTCCAGACTTGCGAAGTTTAAAGCAAAATTCCTAAAAACGATGTTCCAAACATACGGATAAGAAGATTGTTTTACAAGTTTTCCGACGGGCAATTTGTAATTTTTTTAACGCAATAGGGGGGGGGGTAAATGTCTGATAATCAAACGCGTACTCTTTTGTTATTGTCAAAAGAGCACAATTTGACTGTGCAGGCAACAAGAGTTACGAGCGCCACTCAGCTCATTTTTTTTGCATTTTTTACCGACGGAGGAGCGTTCACTCTTCAATTAATCAGGAGTGCCGTCTGTGCGAAAATCATTGTGTTTTCGTTTTCTCCGACGACCTCTCAAGCGCCCACAAAGCCGCCATTCCTGCCGCCATCAGCACAATGGCAACGGCCACTTCAGCGCTGAACTCTTGCGGGAAATACATCTGGTAACTCTGGATTATCGGCTTGCCGTTTTTCAGCACTTCGGCGCCGTCCTGCATCAGATAGACGGGGTTTTTCCACGGCCAAATGGTGCCAAGGCTGCCGAAAATAAAGCCTGTGAGCACGGCCATCGTCTGGCGGGCGTATCGGCTCAAAAGCCACGACAGGAAATGCGAGAACGCCAACAGCCCCACCACCACGCCAATGGCCACAGGGACAATGATTTTCATATCGAAATGCGACACGGCGTAAATCATTATCAGTTGGTAGTTGCCCATCAGAATCAGCACGAAAGAGCCCGACAGACCTGGCAGAATCATACTGCAAATGGCAACCGCGCCGCAGATTATCAGGTACCAGAAGGCTGTGTTCTCTGTTGCCGGATTCATCACCGACAGGCCGAAAGCAACTACCGCACCTGCAACAAACGAGATAGCGGCCGGAACATCGATTTTGCCTATCGATTTACCTACAAACCAAACCGATACAAGTATCAAACCGAAAAAGAACGACCACACGTAAACGGGGTACGATTGGAAAAGGAACTCGAGCAGTTTGGCCACCGAAATAATGCTGACGCCGACGCCAAGGAACACCGACAGCAGAAAACCGAAATCAACGTGCTGCGCGAACTCGCGGAACTTGAATTTGAGCAGCAGCCTAACCGCCTCAACATCAAACGATTTGAGCGCGTTTATCAGCCGCTCGAAAATGCCTGTAAGCAGTGCAATGGTGCCGCCCGAAACGCCTGGAATAACGTTGGCCACACCCATTGCAAAGCCTTTCAGGAAATTGGCTATGTGTTCCCTCATTCCTGATTATAAGTTGTAGATTTTCAGAATTTTGTCCCAAAGCATCGGCTCAAATTTCGAGCGGTCGAATTTCTCGCACTCGTCAACCGAAGCCACGTGCTTGGTGGTGTAGATTATGCTCTCGACAAAGGCTGGCGCGCGGCGCGAACCCTCGCCAAGGTTGATAAGCACATCGTCGCCGTTCTTGAGCAGACCGTTCTTCAGCGACTCGAAGAAGCCGCCAACGCAGACAGCCGCTGCGGGTCCAATGCGGACGGTGGTCTCGTAGGCTACAAGTTTCGCCATATCAGCAAGATACTGCTCGTCAAAAGCGACAAAATCGCCACCCGACTCTTTCACGAGCGAAGCCACAATCGGGAAAGTTCCTGGCTTGCCTGTGGCCAAAATCGGAACGCTGGTCTTGGGGTTCTCGTAGCACGGATAGTCGTTCTGCCAACCCTCGGGGAAGCCTGCGGCCTTGGCTTTTGCGTAGCCCTCGACCATCGGTGTGCAGCCCGACGGCTGAACCATAATGAATCGCGGCAAGCGGTTGTCGTAGCCCAAACCCTCAAGGTCGGCGCAACCTTTGGCAATGGCAATCGGGCCTGTGCCGCCGCTCACTGCCTGAATATAAACCGACGGCAGTTTGCCCATCTGGCGCAGCCACTCAAAAACCATCGTCTTTTTGGCCTCAACACGCATCGGGTCGGTGTTGCCGCCCGAAATCAGAATGCCGTATTTTGCCGAATAGTCGGCGGCCACCTTTTTGGCCATTGCATAGTCGCCCTTCACGCGGAACAGGCCCTGACCGTAGGTGTTTATCTCCGCCTCGTTGATTTTCAGCGTGTCTTCGGGAACAAAAACGCCAAGGTTGATTCCCGCTTCAGCGAAATAGTGCGCGAAAGCGTTGGCAATGTTGCCCGTGCTGGCCACGCAGTAGTCCTTCACGCCGTTCTCTTTGAGCACGCTTGCTGTGACGGCTCCCGCCACATCCTTGAAGGTGCCTGTGCCCTGGTTCAGGTCGTTGCGGTAGGCGCGGACGGTGATATCGAGATTGTAGTATTTCTTTGCGAACTTCTCCATAAACTCCCAACGGTCAACCGGAATGGCGCCCTCGGTGTGGCTTATGGCGTTCTTTTTATCATTAAGTGGCAGAAAATCGAAATAATGCCAAACGTTTTCGACGTGTTCTTTTGTGTCGATAAGTTTCTTCAACTCGCTGTAGTCGCGGTGATATTTCACATCGACGTAAGTTCCGCCGCAGTGCGGGCATTTCTGATTGTTGGCAAACCACTCCTTGAAACCTGGAATGTCGGCGCCGCATTTGCGGCAGTGAAGGTGGAATTTAGTGTCCATTTTTTACGTATGTTATTGATTGTTTTTTCGTTGTTCGATTAGTTGGGCAATCTCACGCGGGATTTTGCGGGCCGGAATAATGGCGGTGAACCGGTCGCAGAGGTCGGGGTCCTGGCTGAACGCCTTGCGGAAGTTCTCCAGACACTCCTTGCGGAAGCCGGCCGTCAGATAGAGAGCGGCGATTGTGTACAGCAGAACGCTGTCGTCGGGCAGATAGACAAGTCCGCCCACCAGCACTTTGAGAGCTTCCAGCGTGTCGTGCATTGTATAATAGGTGAGGGCCAGGCTTTCCCAGAAGCTGACATCGTAGTGGTTGAGTTTCAGCGCTTCGCGATAAGCCTCCACCGAGTCCTCGAAGTTTTTTGTGGCGGCGTGGAGCCGTCCAAGCTGATACCAGGCGGCATCATATTCGGGGTCGATTTCAATCACCTTCTTCATTGTTTTGATGGCCTCGTCATACTCCTCGCGCACGCCAAGAATCATTGCCTTGCCGAACCACGCGTCGGTGTAATCGCTGAAAAGCGTGATAATGCTGTCGAAGCAGCGCTCAGCCTCGTCAATGCGGCCGAGGTGGAAGAGGCACTCGCCCACGTAGCACTGCGCCGAGACGCTGTTGGGGTACGATTTCAGATACTCCTGATAGCACTCCAAACCCTCCTCGTAGAGTCCGGCGTTGCAGCAGGTGTTGCCCTTGTTGAAGAGCGCGTCGTAGAACGTCGGGTCGAGGGCGATGGCGTAGTTGTAGGCCTCAATGGCTTTTTCGTACTCGTTGATGCGGTTGTAGGCTATGCCGATGTTGTACCAGGCGCATTCCGAGAACGGGTCGAGGTCGATGGCGCGGTTGTAGGCTTTCAGACTTTCATCGATGCGGTCGAGGCTCTCGTAGCAGACGCCTATTTTGAACAGGAAGTCGATGTTGTCGGGGAACTCCTTGCTGGCCACCTTGTAAATCGACAGGGCGGGCTTGTAGTATTGTCCGTTCTCCAGCATCTCGCCAATGCTCATAAAAATATCCTCGCGCTCCTCGGACTCCACGTCCTCGCTTAGTTCGAGCGCCTTGCGGAAGCTCTCGATGAACAAATCCTCGCTTTTGCCCAGTTGCAGCAGGGCCGAGGCTTTGGTCAGGTAGAATTCATAGTAGTCGTTCAGCAGCGGCTCAAGCGGCAGAATCATTTTCAGCGCTGCTTTTGCCTTACCTTGGTGAACGTGTATCTGGGCGCGTTTCAGCTGAAGCTCCGGGTCGGGCCCGTGGGTTTCGAGCGCGGTCTCGCACGCCTCAACGGCTTTGTTCTGCATATCGTGGCTCATATAGTAGTCCACAATCATCAGGAACTCCTCAACGTCGAAATAGGCGTACACACCGCTCCGTTTCATCGCCTCGTAGCGCCTGACGTTGGATACAACCTCTTTGTCCTCATACAAATCGCCTGAATCTCGCATAACAATAATTTTTACGCAACTAAATTACCACTAAATGACGTATTGCGCCACAACTTTTTTTTGTGCAATTAACACTTTAATAACAGCTGAATTATTTGGCAGTCAATTGGTTGCGAAGTGGGTTGGCATAAATGGCCGAAAACTGCAAAATGCGAATGAGCCCCCTTGACGGAGGCCCGTTCGCAGTCGCATTTTTGGATTTGCCTTTGCGGCGATTTTCAGCAGTTTGGTCGCGGCCGGATGGCGCCTGACGGACCAGCGCCCGGCTATCGGCTTGTGAATCAGTTGTTGATGTTGATATTGCCGTAATTCACATTGATTCTGATTTCGCCCGATGGCTCGCCGTTCGTTGGCTTCACGGTTTGCGTTTTGTGCTCGGCGTTGTAGCTGAACGTTTGTGTGGATGTTGTTTCCTGGTTCACGCCGCCGAGTTTTGGCGTTCTGATGTTGCCGTACTTTGTTTTCAGGTTGAGCGAGTAGCCATCGAGCTTGGCCACCGACAGCGTCACGTTGCCGAAGTTCGTCTTGATGTCGATGTTCGAGAAGTCGCGGTCCACGTTTTTGACGCTCACGTTGCCGTATTCGGAACTGATTTTGCCCAAAGTCTGCAACCCGTTGATGTTCAGGTCGGTGTACTTCATTGTGGCGTCAATTTTACCAACGTTGGCAATGCTGAAGTTGTCGTATGACGCCTCAATGGCCATCGATTTTGCCGTCCCGATTTTCCATTTCGAGAACTTGCTCGATATGGCCACCGCAAACCCGTTGCCTATGGCAACATTTGTGTATGAGGCGTTTATGCCGCCCAGCTGCATCTCCTCAATCTCGCTTTCGCGACAGTAGGCCAGGTCGATGGTTGGGAATCCGCCGGTGCGGTCGTTCAGCTGCTTGATTTTGAGCGAGCCGTAGCTCACCTTTATCGATGTTTTTCCAAACAGCTGGTTTGCAACAACATTGCCGTATTTGTTCGACAGGTTGATGTTGAGCCACTCGGGCATTGTCACCACGTAGCTGACGTCGAACTCATCGAACTTGAGCGATTTCGGCACATCGGAGCTAACGGTAATCTTGCCGTCGTCGGTTTTGACAATCACCTTTATTTTCTGAGTGATGCGTTTGGCTTCTTCAAGGTCGCGTGCCCGTCCGGTAACGGTGGCCTCAATGTTGAGGCGGCTCTCGCCGGTGTTTTCAATCACCACATTGCCGTTGTGGTTGAACAGCTCGAGTAGCGAGTTGGAGTTCACGTCGAAGGCGAATTGCTCGCTGCGCCTGAAATCGCTGTCACGGTTGGCGTTGGCCGGCAGCCACATTATCACGGCCGCCAATGCAATCAAACTATAAATCAACTTTTTCATCTTGTTGTGTGTTTAATTGTTTAATACTGTTGAGGTTGCTGATGATTTTGTTCAGCACTTCGATTTTTGTCTGGTAGTGGTTAATCATTGCGTCAATCAGCACCGCGTTGTCGGGGTTGGCTTTCAGCTCTTTTTGCAGATTGACAAATAGTTCGTCCATTTCCGACATTGCTTTGAGCAGCTCGGCTTTCTGTTTCTCGTCAACGGTGTTGTCGGTGCGGATTTCGTCGAGCCGGCTGTCGACCAGCGTGATGTAGTACTTCTGCGTCTCGCTGTATTCGGGCTCAACCTTGGCCTTCACGTAGCGTGTTGTGCGCTCAACAAGCTCCATTGGTGTTGAGTTTTCGGCGTTTGCCATTCCCGATTCAATCAGTTTGACGCTTTGGTGGACGCCTGTTCCGGCCACAACCGCGCCTATAATCACCGCCACAACTGCCACTGCGGCAATCTTCAGCATCTGGCTGCGGCTGTGGCTGATGGTTCGGCGCTGGTCGGCTTCGAGCTTCTGCAGAAAGCGGTCGAAGTGTCCGTCCATCGGTTCGCTGGTGTCGAACAGGTTGCGGTTCTGTTCGATAAATTGTTTCAACTCATCCATATCTCAAATTTTTTTGTTTCCAAAAGTTCCTGAAGCCTCTTTCGCGCCCTCGAGTAGCCGGTGCGCACAGCGGCGTTGCTCATCTCCATTATCTGGGCAATCTCCTCGTGGTCGTAGCCCTCAAACAGATGGAGGGTGAGCAGCACTCGATAGCTGTCGGGCAGCAAGGCGATGGCTTTCTTCACCTGTTCCACTTTGTAATTGGCCTCGTAGTCGCGGTCGTCGTCGGTATCGATAATTGTCCGGCCCTCTTCGAGCGGTTCAAGGTCGAGCGATTTTTTCTTGAGTACATCGAGCGAGCGGTTGACCACAATGCGCTTCAGCCACGAGCCGAAGCTCACCTCGCCGCGGAACGAGTCGATATTGCGGAACGCCGCCAGAAATGCCTCCTGCATAACATCCTCGGCCTCCATCGGATTCTTCACAAACCGCAGACAGGTGTTGTACATCGCCTTGTAATACAGCTTGTAAATCTCGAACTGGGCCTTGCTGCTCCCATTCCGGCATTCGTCAATCAGCTGACTGTGAATATCTATGTACTTCGTTTCCAAAATCACTATCAATTACGCCATAAATGACGCGTCAATTTTTCAAATGTAACACTTGTCGGGGGATTTTTTTTTGATTTTTGGCGACAGACTTCAAGCGATATGATTCCGGTTGTCTTTAGTCTGATGTCTGTTGTCCAAAATTTTTACCTTTGACACAACAAATTTATCGCATTATGGCTATCGATTTGAATAAACTGACAGGCGGCGGCACGTGGCGCGACGCGGCAAAGGCGGTCGTCTATATTCTGGTGGGCACATTTGTGCTGTCGCTGGGTTTTGTGCTGTTCATCAATCCCTACAAGATTGTGCCGGGCGGTGTTTACGGCATCTCCATTGTCATTCATCACTCCACCAAGGGAATGTTCGACCTGTTCCCCGACGGCACGCCCATCGGTCTTGTGTCGGCTTGTCTCGACACCATTCTCACCATCATCGGCACAAAGATTCTGGGGCCGCGCTTCGGCTTCAAAACGGTGTTGGGCTTCATCTCGACGGCCGTGTTTATGGATACGCTCACCGCCTTCATTGGTGAGAACGACCCGCTCGGCCTTGCCGACGACCTGCTGCTGGCATCGGTGTTCGGCGCCACCATCATCGGCATCGGACTGGCCATTGTGTTCAAGTCGAAGGCCACATCGGGCGGCTCCGACATTATTGCGGCCGTCATTGCCAAATACACGCACCTGCCCATCGGCCACTTGCTCATCTATGTGGATAGCGCCATTGCCTTGCTGGGACTTATCGCGTTCAGCGACTGGAAGATACCATTGTACTCGTGGCTGGTGATTTTCATCACGGGCAAGGTGGTGGATATGATTCTTGAAGGTGCCGGGCACGAGAAAATGCTGCTCATCATATCGGACCATCACGAAGAAATCCGCGAGCGCCTGCTCAACGACCTTGGCCGTGGCGGCACCTATCTGAACGGCGAAGGAATGTACGGCGGCACGCCCAAGAAGGTGATTTACACCATTGTGGACCGTCGCGAAGTGCTGATTTTGGAAGAGCACATCAGCAAAATCGACCCGAACGCGTTTGTGGCCGTGATTGAAGCCAACGAGATTCTGGGCGAAGGATTCAAATCGCTGACGGAAAAGACGAAAGGGTGATGGGACGGTGAATCGGTGAATCGATTGTTTGACAACGGACTTCAGACTTCAGACAACGGACAACAGACTTCAGACAACGGACAACAGACTTCAGACTTCAGACTTCAGACTTCAGACAACGGACCGCTGTCAGCACTTATATCAATCAATCCTTCATCCCGATAGCTATCGGGACTTCAATCCTTCAATCCTTCAGTCCTTCAATCCTTCAATGTCATTCCACCGTCACGCTCTTGGCAAGGTTTCGCGGTTTGTCGACGTCAAGGCCGCGCGAGACTGACGAGTAGTAGCCGAACAGCTGCAGCGGAATCACCGTCAGGCTGCCGGCAAAATGCTCATCAATATTCGGCACATAAATGGTGAAATCGGCGGTATCCTCAATGTCGTAGTGCCCGGCGGTGGCCACTGCCATCAAGTAGGCGCCACGGGTCTTGCACTCAACCATATTCGAAACGGTCTTCTCGTACAGGCTGTTCTGCGTGAGAATGCCCACAAGCAGCGTGCCGTCCTCAATCAGACTGATTGTGCCGTGCTTGAGCTCGCCGGCGGCGTAGGCTTCAGAGTGCACATACGAAACCTCCTTCATCTTCAGGCTGCCCTCGAGCGCCACGGCGTAGTCGATTCCGCGGCCAATGAAAAAGGCGTCGTGGGCGGTTGAGAATTTCGACGCGAACCACTGAATGCGCTCTTTGTCCTCAAGCAGGCCCTCGGCCTTGTCGGGAAGGGTTTGCAGTTGGGCAATGTAGTATTTGTATTTCTCGTCGTCGATAACGCCGCGCTCAAATGCCAATTCAACCGCAAGCACATATCCGATAAGCATTTGCGCGCTGTAGGCTTTGGTGGTGGCCACGGCAATTTCGGGTCCGGCAAGGGTGTAGAGCACGTGGTCGGCCTCGCGGGCAATGCTGCTGCCCAAAACGTTCAGAATGGCCAATGTACGAATGCCGCGCGATTTGGCTTCGCGCAAAGCGGCAAGGCTGTCGGCCGTCTCACCCGACTGCGAAATGACAATCACCAACGCGTTTTCCTGCAGAATGGGGCAATGGTAGCGGAACTCCGACGCCACATCTACCCTGACGGGGATTCGTGCAATGTCCTCAATCACATATTTGGCCGCCATTCCCACGTGCCAAGCGCTTCCGCAAGCCACAATGCTGATTTCAGAAATGCCGCGGGCAATCTCGGGCGTGATTCCACTCTTTGTAATGTCGAGCCGGCCGTCGTTCAGCAGCGAGTTGAGCGTGTCCTGCAGAGCTTTCGGCTGCTCGTGAATCTCTTTAATCATAAAATGCTCAAAACCACCACGTTCGGCGGCATTGGCATCCCACGTAATGTGAACGGTCTCCTTTTCGAGCTGTTCCTCATCGATATTGAAGAAACTGACCTTGCCGGCCTCAACGCACGCCATCTCGCAGTTGCCCACGTAGTAAATGTCCTGCGTGTATTTCAGGATTGCCGGCACGTCCGACGCAATGAAAGTCTCGCCTTCGGTCACGCCGATAATCATCGGGCTGTCCTTGCGGGCCGTCCAAATCTGATTTTGGTGGTCGCTGAAAAGGATTGCAAGAGCATACGAGCCGCGGATACGCATCATCGCTTTCGCGATAGCCTTCGACGGCGTCGGATATTTTTTATAGTAGTAGTCGACAAGCTTGACGGCTACTTCGGTATCTGTTTGTGAATAAAACTCATAGCCAGCCTTTACAAGTTTCTCCTTCAGCTCGGCGTAGTTTTCGATAATGCCGTTGTGAACACCCACAACCGCCGAATCGTCAGGTTCCGAGCCCGAAATGTGCGGGTGTGCGTTGGCTTCGTTCGGCTCGCCGTGAGTGGCCCAGCGTGTGTGGCCAATGCCAATGCAGCCTTTCAGCGTGCGTCCGCCGTCAATCTTTTCCGACAGCACCTTGAGCCGCCCTTTGGCCTTGACAACCGTTGTGTGGCCGTCGCCGTCGCGGACTGCAATGCCCGCCGAATCGTATCCCCGGTACTCAAGCCGGCAAAGGCTGTCCATCAAAATCGGTGCAGCCTGCTGAGGCCCCACATATCCTACTATTCCGCACATAATTCTTTCGTTTTAAGGTTCGTATTCAGTCCGTTTCCGGATTTTTTGTTTCGGCAAAATTATTTCAATCATACACGCCTCAACGCTTAGGGCCACGCATTTACGGAATTTTCTTATCAACATTCCGCATCTTTTTTGCGGTTTGCGCTTTACACCTTTCGCCTTACACAATTATATTTGGCATTTCAAACGCTATACTATCGATGAAGATAAAAGACAAAATATCAGCCTGGTTGCGAGCCTTTAAAATCTGGCAGAAAACCGGCAACGGCATCTGGGTGAACACCCGCACCGAGCGCGAGCGCAAACGGCAAGGCATCTTCCACGGCGCTTTCGACAGCATTCCGTTCCTCAACGATGACGCCAAACGCACGTTCATCCACCTTGTGCTGCGCCCCGGCTATATGATTCGCGACTACATCAGCGGCAAGCACGACATCTATATGGCGCCCATCGCCTCGCTTATCATTTTTTACTCGTTTTTCACGATGGTGTCGGCGGTGGTGAATCCCGATTCTGACGACAGCGCACAAGAAAACATTTTCACGGTCAATTTAGACTTGGATAGTGACGATAGTGACGATGGGGATGATGCTGTTATCAGAGCTTGGGGAAAACGCATCGTTGAGACGCTTTCGCACGGCTATCAGCTTTTGCATCTCGACAAGAATCCTGACAAAGTCGATACGCGGTGGAAGGCGTCGTTGGCGGCATTCGAGGCCACAATGCGCAACCAGGGAGTGACAATGTTCATTGGCGAATTGCTGCTTCTGTGGATGGCTGTTTTTGTCGGTCTTCGCCGAAAATACGGCGTCAGGCTTGCGGCGGCGGCCTCAATGGCGGGCTATATGCTATGCCAGGTCTGCTTTTTGCGAATGTTCACAATGCTTTTCACATTCGGCCGCTCGTTGGATGCGGGCGTTCTGCTCACAATGCTGGTCCTGATGATTGATTATCACCAAATTCTGGGTGTCAGCTACAAACGCAGCTTCTTGCTCACAATAAAAACCGGACTGCTTTATGCGGCCTGCCTGATGGTGGTTATTCTGCTTTTGCTGGCCGTTGTGGCGATAGCGGTGAAGTGACATTTTGAATTATCGGATAATCAGCGAATCGATAAATAAATAATTTTGTGAATATGAATACTACTTACAAAAGATTTAAACCTATTAAACTATTAAACCTTTAAATAATTAAAAACTAAAAACTTAAAACAATGAGAATCAGAATTATGACTTTGATTGCAGCATCGTTGGCAGCCGTTGTTGGTTGCACATCGGCACCCAAAAAAGCCGAACCGGCACAACCTAAAGTGCTGGTTGTCTATTACTCACAGAGCAACACCACTCGCACAGTGGCTCAGGAGATTCAGAAGCAACTGAATTGCGATATTGCTGAAATTGAGTGCGTTGAGCCATACACTGGCGACTTTGGCCAGACCATTCAGCGCTGGCAGAAAGAGCAGCAGGAAGGTACTCTGCCCGAAATCAAGCCGCTTGCAAAAAATATTAGCGACTATGACGTGATTTTCTTGGGTTACCCAATTTGGGGCGGAACCTACGCCATTCCGGTTGCCACGTTCCTGAAAAACACCGACTTTGGCGGCAAGAAACTTGTTCCGTTCTGCACATTTGGCAGCGGTGGACTTAACACCAGCGTTGCGGCGTTGCAGCAGAGCGCCCAAAATGCTCAAATTCAGGAGGGTTACGGCGTTCGCCAGGCTCGCGTTGCCGCAGCTCCGGCCGAGGTTGAGCAGTTCCTTATCAAACTTGGCCTGAAGGAAGGCGTAGTTGAGCAACTGCCGGAATTCTCTGAGCAGAAAGAAGTTACCGACAGCGAGAAGGAAATCTTCAATCAGGCTTGCAGCAGCTACCAAATGCCGCTCGGCACCCCTGTAACTGTCGGCTCACGCGCGATAAAAGGCGGCACCGAATACCTTTACACTGTTGAAGGAATGGGCGGAGCAAAGTCGCAGATTTACGTTTTGGCAAAAGAAAACGAGCAGCCTGAATTCACGCAGGTTGTAAGATAAAACGGAGCCGGCAAAGCCGGTTTTTAAAAGCAAAATCCACGGAGAACAATGTTTTTCCGTGGATTTTTTTATTGGCACACACGTAGTTGCTACGGAAGTGCAATCCTATTTAATTTCTTCATTTTCAGTATTCTTTGCTGATAGCGCCTTGGCCCAAAGCGCGCCGGCAATGTTGTGCCAGACACTGAATACGGCGCCCGGCACGGCGGCCATTGGCATAGTGGCAAAATGCGTCTGCGCAAGCGTGCAAGCCAGTCCGGAATTCTGCATTCCAACTTCAACTGACACAGCCGTACTTTTCCGGCTGCTCATCTTGAATGCCCGCGCAAGCAGCAATCCGAGCGCGAATCCGCAAACATTATGCAGTGCAACAGCCACAATGATTGTCAGCCCGACACTCAGCAGCTGGGCTGAATTGGCAGACACCACCGAACCCACAATCAGAACAATGACGATTGAAGAAACGGCTGGCAGATAGGCGGTTACAGCTTTGGTGGCTTCCGCGAAAAAGCGTTTGATGACGAGCCCGACGCTTATCGGAAGAATTATCACTTTGACTATCGACCAGAACATACTGAGCACATCGACATTGACGCTTGCACCAACCAGCAGCCACGTGAGCAACGGCGTTAGAAATGGAGCTAAAATGGTTGATACACAAGTCATTCCTACCGATAAGGCCAAATCGCCTTTGGCAAGGTAGGTGATGACGTTCGATGCTGTTCCGCCGGGGCAGCAGCCTACAAGTACCAGTCCCACAGCAAGTTCGTTGGGTAGGCTGAATATCCGCGCAAGCGCCAGAGCGAGCAGCGGCATAATGCCGAACTGAGCCAGACAGCCGATGCCGACATCTTTCGGGCGGCTGAACACCACTTTGAAATCGGAAAGATTGAGCGACAATCCCATTCCGAACATCACAACGCCCAAAAGGTAGTTTATTGAGCTGGTTTTCACCCAGTTGAATGTTGTGGGGACAAACAGTGCGACTACGGCCGACAATAGAACCAAGGCTGCCATATATTTGGCTATGAATGTGCTGATTTTCAGAAGCATAACTATTCTTGTAATGGTTGGCCTATTACCACGTTTTCGACATATTCATTATGAACCACATCAGGCACGAGCCAAGGTGTCCGCTGCCTAATTTGGTGATTGTCAGGTTTGTTTTGTCGGGGAAAGCGCTTGCCATTGCTTCGACATTGGCAAGAGGCACAACGTCGTCGTAGCTGTCGTGCGAGAGGTAGATTGGGTGCACGGGAGCCCAGCCTTTTGTCAAATCGTTGTTGTCGAGGCATTTGAACAGTGCCTTGTGCATCTCGCTGTCGCGGTTGAGGGCGTCGGCGCTCAAAATGTCGGAGAGCGAAACGCCGCTGCTGTCGTGGTTGTATCTTGTGGCAAACTCATTGCTTATGGCGTAGGTGTCGAACTTCTTGCTGGCAATCATTTCGTCGATTTTCGGTTTGAGGTTCGTCACGTAGTCGTCGCTGTAGAAATCGTCTTCGGTCCATTGGCCGAGAATGTCGGGGTAGGCGGCAAACATCGCCTTGAGCGTTAACGGAATGGCGCACGGAAGCGTGAGTTTGTCTTGCTCAAAATACTTTTCGAATGTGATGGCGGGGCTGTATGGTCCGGCGCAGCAGAACGAGTATGCGAAATGCCACGCATCGGCAAAATCGGGGTGGGTGTCAATCCACTTGTGAACGGCCAAAGCGTTGCCCGCTCCCTGCGACGCGCCAACAACGCAGAGTTTGAAATTGTCGGCAAGGTTGGCCTTTGTGCTTTGCGCGAAAACCTTGTATCCGGCCGTCAGAGCGTCGATGCAGTTCTGGGCGCAGAGGTTGTGGTTGACGTATGGCTGCACGCGGTCTTTAGTCGCGCCAAAGCCGATGTAGTCGGGCATTATGAGCAGATTGTTGCGGCAAAGGAAAAGCGCCTCGTAAGAGATTGTCATTGTGGGACATTCGGCGTTTTTTGTGACGGTGTAGTGCGGGCAGAGCAAAATGTTTTGCGGATTCAAATCTTTGCCGTCGATGTAGCCCCAGTAGGCGCGGGCCGAGAGTTTGATGTCCTGTCCCGATTCATCGACGCTCCAGTAGTTGAAGCTCACACTGCGCCACATCAGTTCGGAGCCTTTGGCGCCAACTTCAGTGGCAACCTTGTCGGAATAATCTTGCAATTGGCTCTTGTACAGGCTGATGGCCATCTGCTTCTGCGCGTCGCTGAAAGATGTTGCCGCATTGGCGGCCACCATAACGAAATGCCCGCTGCTGAAGACGGTGTCGGAAACCACCTCAAAAACAATGTCTTCCACCTGCTTGTCGAGCGCAATTTCTTTTTTCTCGGGCTCAATGGGCTCGTCGTCATCCTTTGAGCACGAAACAACAAACAATCCCGCCACGGCGAATAATGCCAACAGCGGCAAATGCTTGAAAATGTTCATCTTCATAGCTTCGATTCTGTTTTACAAATCGTCGTAGATGCTTTGCTGATGCACGGTGTTGTTGGCTTTGTCGATGTAGGTAATGATGATGTAGCCGCCACCGCATTTTGTTGCCGGGAAAAACGAGCCGTTCAGCGTTACCGAGCCGCGGTCGGTGTTGTAAATGCAGCTATACGGGAAAACGAATGACTCTTTTACATCGACAATCAGCTGTCCAAGCGCGGTAACAAAATCCTCTTCTTCTTTTGTCGGGCGTTCGTTCTGCGGTTTCACCGGCTCGCCGTATTTTTCGGTCAGTGCGATTTGCAGTTTCTTGTATTCAGTGTAAATCAGCAGCGGCGCGCACATTGGAATCTGCACCCTGGCGCCGTAAACGTTGTCGGTCTGCGCCGATGAGAGCACAGTAACCTCGCAGTCGTTGTAGCCGGCAAATGTGCCGATTAGGGTGTCGGTTTTGCCAACAGTCTGAAAACCTTTCTGTTTCAGCTGGTTGACGAAAGCGCTCGTTTTGCCGTCGATGGGCACGCCTTTGAAAGTTTGATGGTTTTGTGCGGTTGCGGCAAAAGCGGCTGCAATCGTCAGGCAAGTTGCCAAGAGTAGTTTTGTCTTCATATTGATTTGATAAATAGTTATTTGCGAATATATCAAAAAAACGGTTTCGATGTCGAATCAAAATCGCAAATCCGCCTATTGCTTATAAAACATATTGAGCCGGTTGATGGCGTTGTTCAGTTCCACGGCGTTCAACTTGAAGTTTCTCAGCGGGTTGAGTGTGCTGTCGCAGATGTCGAGCATACCCGAGGGTTTCTTTTCAACAATGGTGTTATGGTCGATGATGAAGGCGTAGTTGAGGTTGTCGCCCACCACGTGCCAGTTGCGGAAGGTGGTGTCGGCGAGTGGAAGGCCCATACTGTAGTCGGTGGTTGGGTTTTGCACGCCAAGCACATCGTGGAGCAGCGTTGTGGAGATGTCGTAGTGGGTGGTGCGGTGGCTGTAGGTTGCCGCACGGCCCTGCGGACGGCTCACAATCAGCGGCACGTGGATTTGCGGGCCGGTGTAGTTGCTGCCGTGTCCCCAGTAGTTTTTGTGGTTCTCGTTGAATTCCTGCCCGTGGTCGCCGGTGATAATCAAATAGGTGTTGCTGAGCAAGTTACGCTTGTCAAGCTCGTCCAAAACCATTCCAACCAGCGAATCGACGTAGCTGACGCAGTTGAGGTAGAGATTCCAGAACGGGGTGGGGTCCATCTGATTGTTAAGTCGCATATAATCAGGGTGGTCCCACGTTGTCGGGTATTTCTGCGGCAGATGTTTCGGGTAGGTCATACCGTGGGCAAGGTCGTAGAAGATGAACGCGAAGAACGGGTTGTTGTTGCTCACGGTGTCGGCAAAATCAATGAACTGCTCGGTGATGCGGCAGTCGCGTTTGTAAACGCTGTCGCCTTCGGTTTCTGTTTGTATGTCAGGCACTTTGCGGAACATCAGCTTGTTGAAGTTGGGGTTGTTGAGCGTGGCGCTTGCATACGCTTTTATCTGATAGCCGGCGTTTTGCAGCTCGTCCATCAGCACCGGCGTTGTGCCCGAAACGTCAAAATCGCGCCAGTAGTACGACGATGCGCCGTAGAACATTCCGAAAATGCTGCCGCGTGTGCCGTTGCTGCTGCTCAAATGGTTGGTAAACAGCTCGCAACTGTCGGCAAAACGGCTCACGTTTGGCATCACATCGGGGTTGAGTGTGCGATAGTTCCACGAGTCGATGGCCAGGATTATGATGTTTGGCAGACTGTCGGGCGTGTTGGCAACTATCTGATTCCGTGGATATTGTAATTCCGACTGCTGTCCGAAATCAACTTTCAGTAAATCGCCTTGCTCCACCACGCCAATGCGAATCATAAAACGCGTGGCCGTCATCGGGAAGTAGTAGGGCAGGTAGGCGGCGCTTTTCACCACCGACTGCCGCTGGGCCACGGCCGCGTAGGCGTGTGTGGCGTTCGAGAAAAGCAGCGTCGACAGAAAAACAACCAGCGCCGGCACCCAATAGAAACGTTGCCGCAAGCCAAAGAGCCGCGCCGTTCCAATCTTTGCTAAAACATTGACAATCAGCATTGCCGCAAATGCTGCAAAATTGCGCGCGTATATCGAGCCATCGAACTGAAAAATCTCGCTGCCGCCCTCGCCGAAGAAGAGCGAGAGCATCATTCCGTTGAGGTGCTGACGGTATAGCGCGAAAATGTTTCCGCTGACGTAAAGCAGTGCGTTTATGAAAGTTACGAAGAAAACGTGGACTCCGCCGGCTATTTTCTCATTTTTTGTGGCGGCCAGAGTCAGGGCGAAAAGCAGGTATGGCACCGCCGCAAAAATGGCCGCGTGCGACACGGCCGCGGTCAGGTAGAACGCCCAGCCCAGGCCGTCCATATTCTCGGCCATCGGGCTGCCAACCATATACGACACAAACTGCGCCGCGAAAAAAATGGCGCTGAAAATGTAGAAAACAAATCCGCGTTTCAGTCCGTCCTTCATCGCAATCGGTGGCAAAAAAGTTTACGCAAATGTCTGAATATCGTGCAGTTTCTTGTATTGGCCACCCAGAGCCATCAGTTCGGCGTGGGTGCCGCGCTCAATAATCTCGCCGTCTTGCAGAACGCAAATCAGGTCGGCGTTCACAACCGTTGAGAGCCTGTGGGCGATGACGATTGACGTGCGGTTTTCCATCAGGCGGAAGAGCGCGTCCTGAACCAGTTTCTCCGACTCGGTGTCGAGTGCCGAAGTGGCTTCGTCGAGAATCATAATCGGCGGGTTGGCCAGGATGGCGCGCGCAATGCTGATTCGCTGCCGCTGACCGCCCGAGAGCTTGCCGCCACGGTCGCCCACGGTGCTTTGGTAGCCGTCGGGCGTTTCCATAATAAAATCGTGCGCGTTGGCGATTTTTGCGGCTTCAATCACCTGTTCCATTGTGGCGTGCTCAACGCCAAAGGCGATGTTGTTGAAAATGGTGTCGTTGAACAGGAAACTCTCTTGTCCCACGATGCCCATAAGTTTACGTAAATCGTTTATTTTTAAGTCTTTGATATTTATACCATCAACAAATATGCCGCCATCGGCAATATCGTAGAATCTCGGAAGAAGATCAACCATTGTCGATTTTCCAGAACCGGACTGTCCGACAAGCGCCACAGTTTGTCCTTTCTTGACGGTAAGATTTATGTTTTTGAGTACTAAATCGTTATTTATATATTTGAATGACACATTGCGGTATGCAATTTCATTATCGAATTTCTTGATCGCTTTCGGATTATCGCAGTCGCGGATGGTGACTTCGGCATTGAGAAGTTCATCGATGCGGTCGCTCGAAGCTAAACCCTTCTGAATGCTGTACCAAGCATCGATAATCTGTTTTGCCGGTGAAATCATCTGGGAAAAAATAACCAGGTAACCAATTAGTTGTGAGCTTGATAGGCTGTTGTCGCCGCTTAGTACAAGTTTGCCGCCGAACCACAAGACTACAATTAGAATGGTTGAGCCAAGAAATTCGCTTATCGGGCCGGCCAGCATACGTCGCCGCATCATCCGTTTTGACGCGCGGATGAAAAGTCGGTTCTCTTCGCTGAAACTATTGTATACTTTGTCGTGCGCACAGAACGATTTAATTATGCGCAATCCGCCTAAAGTTTCTTCAATCAGCGAGAGCAGGCTGCCCAAACGGCTCTGAACTTCGCTCGAACTTTTGCGCAGTGTGCTGCCGATGCGGCCAACAATGCCGCCTGATACTGGAAGCATAATGAGCACAAACAGTGTGAGTTTTGGGCTCATATAGATAAGCAGAATCATTGACGCGATTAGCGTTATTGGGTCTTTGAAAATCACGTCGAATGATTTTAGAACTGATGTCTCAACTTCGTTTACATCGTTAGTCATACGCGATATCACATCGCCTTTATGTTCGTCGGAATAGAACCCAAGCGATAGACGCGTAATCTTGTTGTACAATGAGTTACGTAAGTCGCGGATTATGCCGTATCGAATGTTTACCATCACCAATGACGAGAAGTACATAAAACCGGTCTTTATAAATATTGCAACCAGAATGAACACTGAAAGGTAGAGTAGAGCAGATAGTTTTCCGTATTCATTGATAATCAGCACTAAATAGTAGTTGAAAATATTTGTGACAGATTCAATGCTCCAGTCGAATGCATCGAGAGTCGGTGTTGTGGTAATTGATTGGTCGAAAAGTACCTGAAGAAATGGTATTACCATTGTGAATGAGCATAATCCGCCAATTGTCGACAAGCCTATGAATAGGAAATTCAGCAGCGCCTGTCCGGTGTAGCGCGGAAAAACATATTGTAATATTCGCCTTAGTCCTTTCATTATCAGCTTTTTAGAAATAAATACCAGTGTAGTTGTGCGGCGTGATTTTCATCATCTCTTCTTTTACCGAATCGCTAACGTTCAGAGTCTGAATGAATTCGCGAATCGATTGTTCGGTCACCTTCGAGTTGGTGCGAGTCAGTTCCTTGAGCGTCTCGTAGGGTTTCGGGTAGCCTTCGCGGCGCAGAATGGTCTGCAGGGCTTCGGCAACCACGCTCCAGTTGGCTTCAAGGTCGCTCTTCAGTTTGTCTTCGTTCAGAATGAGTTTGCCCAGACCTTTTTGCAGCGATTTGAGTGCGATAACTGTGTGACCGAGTGGCACGCCAATGTTGCGCAGAACGGTTGAGTCGGTCAGGTCGCGCTGCATACGCGAGATTGGCAGTTTGGCCGAGAAGTGCTCCAACACAGCGTTTGCCACGCCCAGGTTGCCTTCGGCGTTCTCAAAATCGATTGGGTTCACCTTGTGCGGCATTGCCGACGAGCCTACTTCGCCCGCCTTGATTTTCTGCTTGAAATACTCCATCGAAATGTATGTCCAAATGTCGCGGCAAAGGTCGATAAGTATGGTATTGATTCGCTTGAAGTTGTCGAAAATGGCGCCAAGGTCGTCGTAATGAGCAATTTGCGTGGTTGTTTGCAGGCGCTCCAAATGCAGAATGCTACCCACAAAATTGTTGGCGAACTCAACCCAGTCAATCTCAGGATAGGCCACCATATGGGCGTTGAAGCCGCCTGTGGCGCCGCCGAATTTTGCAGAGCACGGAATGCTCTTGAGCAGTTCCAACTGCTTGTTGAGTCTTTCAACAAAAACCATCAACTCCTTGCCCAGGCGCGTTGGCGAAGCAGGCTGACCGTGAGTGTGCGCCAGCATTGCCACGTGCTTCCATTGTTCGGCCATATCGGCCAATGTATTGATAATCTGCTCAATGAGCGGATAGTAAACATCTTTTATGGCATCGCGCAACGAATAAGGAATTGCCGTGTTATTGATATCCTGCGAAGTGAGACCGAAATGGATAAACTCCTTGTAATCAGCCAGTCCAAGGCCGTCGAATTTCTCTTTCAAGAAATACTCAACCGCCTTCACATCGTGGTTGGTTGTCTTCTCTATCTCCTTGATACGCAGCGCATCGTCGAACGAAAAGTCGTTGTAGATTTTGCGGATTTTGTCGAAACAGTTTTTGTCAACGCCTGCAAGATTCTTGAGCGGAATGTTGCAAAGTGCTATAAAATACTCACATTCAACCAAAACGCGGTAGCGGATGAGTCCGAATTCCGAGAAATAGTTGTCGAGCGATTCGGTTTTTGAGCGATAGCGGCCGTCAATGGGGCTTATTGCTGTCAATTCGTTGAGTTCCATATCTTTATATAAGTTTTAAGTTCTGAAGTTATAAGTTTTAAGTCGGTTTTCTGTTGGCAACCGTTTTGCTCGGTCACTATTCAAAAAATCGGCGGCCAAAGATACCTATAGGCGGCTAACTTTAAAAACTTTTCGGCGTTTTTAGCCCGAAAAAAGTTCGGCAGGCAGAATGTCATTCTATACGTAAGGCATTTTTAGGGGTGGTTTAGATATAAATTCTATTATCAGGCTAATTGTGGTTGTATTTTCCATAATTGAATTGTTGTTTGGTGGATATTTCTGTCGCATTGTACTTTTGCCTGTCAAAACACAGAAAAAATATGTCACAGAAAACTATTAAAAGACAGACAAAAGCGATACATACGCAGTTTGCGCGCCGCGACGCCTACGGGGCAATAAGTATGCCGGTTTATAACACGGTGGCCTATCAGTTTGACGACGCCAAGACAATGTCCGACGCGTTCTGCGGACGCATTGAAGCACCTGACTACTCGCGCGTTGAAAATCCGACAGTTACCTACTTCGAGTCGAAGGTGAAGGCAATCACCGGGGCAACCCACGTGACGGCTTTCAATTCGGGTATGGCGGCCATCGCGTCAACGTTCATCGCCCTTGCGGGGAATGGGAAGAATATTGTGGCGTCGAAACACCTTTTCGGCAACACTTTCAACCTGATAACCCGCACGCTGGCGCGATTTGGCGTTGAAGCGCGTGTCTGTAATATGAACGATGTTGAACAGCTGCGCTCTAAAATCGACGATAACACCTGCTGCGTTTTTCTTGAAGCGGTGTCGAATCCGCAGCTCGAAGTGGCTGACTTGCAGCAGATTGCGCAGGCGGCTCACGCGTGTAATGTTCCGCTGATTGTCGATTCCACAGCCATTCCGTTCACCGAGACGCACTTGTCCGACTTTGGCGTTGATATTGAGTTGGTTTCGAGCACCAAATATGTCTCGGGTGGCGCCACATCGCTCGGCGGCCTTGTCATCGATTACGGCACGGTTCCCGGCTTTCACGAGCGGATTGCGTTCGAGATTCTGTTCAATTTCGGCTCGTATATGACGCCGCACGCCGCCTATATGCAGACTCTCGGCCTTGAGACGCTGGACGCGCGCTACCGTGTGCAGTCGGCCAACGCGCTTAAACTTGCAAAGAAACTGCAAAAGTTAAAAAGCATAAAATCAGTAAATTATATCGGTTTGCCCGACAATCCGTACTACGAGCGGGCGCAACGGCAGTTTGGCCCGACCGGCGGCGCAATGCTCACCATCGACCTTGCCGACCGCGACGCCTGTTTCAGCTTCCTGAACCGCCTGCAGCTCATTCTGCGCGCCACCAACCTGTTCGACAACAAGACGCTGGCAATTCACCCGGCATCAACTATCTTTGGAAACTTCACCAACAGGCAGCTGAGCGAAGTGGACGTCAAGCAGACAACCATCCGCTTAAGCGTTGGTCTTGAAGATGTTAACGACATTTTTAAAGATATTAAACAGGCTTTGGGATGAAATATAATTTTGATGAAGTGATTGACCGCGCTGGCAGCAACGACCTTAAACACAGCGTTTTGCAGCAGCGTTACGGTCGAGCCGATTTGCTTCCGCTCTGGGTGGCCGATATGGATTTTGCCACGCCGCCTTTTGTTGTTGACGCTCTTCGGCGACGCGTTGAGCACCCCATTTACGGCTACACCGCCACGCCCGACGAGCTTTGGACGTCGATTCAGCGCTGGATTCTGGACCACCATCAGTGGCAGGTTGAGCGCGAATGGCTGACTTACGTGCCGGGTGTTGTGAAAGGTATCGGTATGGCAATCAATGCCTTGCTGAAACCCGACGAGCGCGTCATCATTCAGCCGCCGGTCTATCATCCGTTCCGCCTGACCACGCTTGGCAACGGCCGCGAAGTGGTGAACAATCAGCTTTGCGAAGTAATCGCCAATGGCACGCTCACCGGCTACCGTATGGACCTTGAACTGCTTGAGCGTCAGGCTGCCGACCCGCGCAACCGGATGCTGGTGATAAGCAATCCGCACAACCCCGGCGGCATTGTCTGGGACCGCGCAACGCTTGAGCGCGTGGCCGACATCTGCAACCGCAACAACGTCATCGTCATCAGCGACGAGATTCACTGCGACCTGACTATTTTCGGCCACCGCCACATTCCGTTTGCCACCGTTTCGGAAGCCGCCGCGCGTTGCAGCATCACGCTTGGCGCGCCGTCGAAAACGTTCAACATTGCCGGAATTGTGAGCTCGTACGCCATTGTGCCCAACCCGGCTCTGCGCCGCCCGCTGTTCAAGTGGATGTCGGCCAACGAGTTCGACGAGCCGACGCTTTTTGCGCCCATTGCCACCATCGCAGCTTTCGCGCAAGGCGAAGAGTGGCGCCGCCAAATGCTTGATTATGTTGAAGAAAACATCCGTCTGGTTGAAGATTTCTGCGCCGATAACCTGCCGGGAATCAAACCGTTGCGTCCGCAGGCATCGTTCCTTGTCTGGCTCGACTGCCGACAGCTCGGACTCAACCACGCCCAACTGAACGACCTGTTCGTGAACCGCGCCCGCCTTGCCCTAAACGACGGCGAAATGTTCGGCCCTGGTGGCGAAGGCTTTATGCGGCTCAACGTGGCCACGCCGCGCGTTGTTTTGCGAGAGGCTCTGGAAAGAATTGCTTTAGCCTTAAAGTGAGGCTAATTTCTGTGTTTTGACGGGCTCGTGGCGAAAGTTGCGGGCCTTTTTCAACCTACCAAACTACCGTGTTGGTAGAATTTTATTCTACGACCCCGGCTTTTTTAAGGGGGTGTGAAGAATTAAATTCTACAAAGGTTGGTTTTGTAGTTATATTTTCCGTTATAATCAAACTATTTGGTGGATATTTCCAAACATTGCACTTTTGCATCGTCAAAAATGTGATGAGAGAAATGAAACAGATTAAAACAATGGAAATGACAAAACGAATGCGAATGTGTTGCTGTTGCAACAAGTGAGAGAGGAAATGCGGCACAATGGCACCGCAGGAAAAAAGCCATTATCGATACACAACAATTTCATTATAAATACTTTAAAAACGAAAATACAATGAAAAAGATAATATATACAGTAGCAATTGTTTTAGGATTTCAGGCATCGGTTTTGGCTCAAAGCCAACAAGTTACGGTGCACGTGCCAAATTCGGTTAAACCGCTTGTTGAGAAGTGGGCCGACGAATACAGCAAGACCAACGCGGGCGTTGAGTTTGTGTTTAAGGCAGGCAAGGCGCAGGCTGGCGAGAAGAACAGCCTTTCAGTTGTGAGCAACAGCGCCGACGGTGTGAACTTTGCGCGCTACGCAGTGCTGCCCGTTTCGGCCAAAGAGTCGGAAGTGGCGGGGCTGATTGGTCGCCGCCTGAACGCAAAACGGATTAAGGCGCTCTTCTTTGTTGAGGACCTGTTTGAGGACGACGAGCCGACTGCCACCGAGCAGAAAATCCACATCTACACCGCAACTGGCCAACAGTCGGTGTCGCGGTTCTATGCCGAGCATTTCGACGAGGCGGCTGCCGACTATCGCGGAAAGAAGATTTCGGGCGACGACTCTTACCTGACTGTGGCCGTGAGCCGCGACCCGTGGGGTGTTACAATCAGCACATTGTCAAATATTTTCGACCTTGAGAGCCGCCAACTGAAGAAGGACATCGCTCTGCTGCCGCTCGACCTTGACAAACAGGGCGAGCAGGTGTTGGCCGACGGCCAACTCGACGATATTCTGACTCTGCTCGAGCACGCCCGCTACAGCGAGATTCCTGTGGGCAACGCGGCTTTCGCCTACGACCACTCGAACGCACTGCTCAACGATTTTGTGCAGTGGACGCTGACCAACGGCGCGCAGTATCTGCACCAATACGGCCTGCTGAAACTGCCATCGAAAGACCTGGCACAGGAATAGTCTGATTACCAACATTATAAAAGTTTTTGAACACAGGGGCGGGCCGCTGGTCCGCATCCCTTTCACTCGGACTTTGTCTATGAAAAAGATATTACTCATAATTATAATTGCTTTTGTGTCAGCAAGTTCGGCGTCGGCGCAGACCACCACCATAACTGGCCGCGTGACCGACGCTCGAACGGGCGACCCGCTCATCGGGTCAACCATTGTGCCGACAACGGGCAACGAACTGGGCACTGTGGCCGACCTTGACGGCAACTTCACGCTCAAAACAAAAGTGAAACTTCCGCTCACGCTGCTGATTCAGTTTGTGGGCTACCGCTCGCAGGAAATCGACGTGTACGAGGCATCGGAACCCATTGAGGTTCAACTGACTGAAAACCTGAACAAGTTGAGCGAGGTGGTTGTTGTGGGCTACGGCACACAGAAACGCACGCAACTGACGGGCAGTGTGGCCACGGTCAAGGCCGAAGCCATCAGCCGCACGGCGGCGCCATCGGTTGACAAGGCCTTGAGCGGAAAGGTGGCGGGACTGGCCGTTACGGCAAGCAGCGGACAGCCTGGCGCCGACAGCCACATCCGCATCCGCGGCGGTAACTCGGTGAATGCGAGCAACGAGCCGCTCTACGTGATTGACGGCTTCATCTATTTTAAGGACGCGGCCAACGCGGGCACGGGACTGGGCTCGATTGAGGGCAGCCTGAATCCGCTCTCGACGGTGAACCCCGACGACATTGAGTCGGTCGAGGTGCTGAAAGACGTCTCTGCCACAGCCATTTACGGGTCGCGCGGCGCGAACGGCGTGATTCTGATAACGACCAAAAAGGGCAAGGCGGGCGAGAAATTCGGCGGCATTGTCTATGGCTACAGCATCGGCTTGAGCCGCGTGAGCCACAAACTTGACTTGCTTAACGCGACGGAATGGGCTGATTTTCAGAAGAAATATTTCAGCAACAAGGGCGGTTACACCGACGAGCAGATTGCGGCTCTGGGCAGCGGTACCGACTGGCAGGACGCCGTTCTGCGGACGGCCGTTCAGCAGGTGCACGACTTGAGCGTGAAGGGTGCGGGCGACAAGAGCCGCTACACCTTCTCGGCCAACTACACCGACCAAGACGGCATTGTTTTAAATTCTGGTTTTCAGCGATATAACTTCCACACAAACGTGGAATGGGAACCGCGCAAGCAGGTGCGCTTCGGCGTGAACGCAACTTACGGACGCATCCGTCAGCGCGGCCTGACGACTACCGAAAAGCAGGTTTTCAACTCGTCGCCATTCTCGGCAGGAATCACCAACAGTTTCGTCTATGCGCTGCTTATGCCGCCTGTGGTTGAGGTTTATGGCGCCAATGGCGACTACAATTTCAGCAACCCATACGAGTACGCCTATTTTGCCATCGGCGACCACGCGGCCAACCCTGTTTACGACCTTCGCGAAAGCGTGGCCGAAAACCTGAACAACTATCTGCTCTCGAATGTTTGGGGCAGTTATACGGTTGGCAATCTGACACTTAAAGCGTCAGTCGGGCTGAACAGCGAACACTTGACGCAGAACACTTTTTCGGGTGCGTACACGTCGCTGGGCCTTGCCACTGAAGGCGTGGGCGGCACGGGCAACCGTCAGACCGACGTTTGGCAGCAGGAATATACGGCCACCTATCAGAAGGATTTGGGCGGCAGCCAATCGATTGATTTTCTGGCAGGTTTCACGCGTCAGACATCAACATCGACCAACAGCGTTGTCCGCACCAACCACTTCACAAACGAGGTGCTGAAACAATACAACTTGGGCGATGGCTCGGGCATCTACACGCCGCAGACGGGCATCAGCGAGGCAAAACTGAATTCGCTCATCGCTCGCGTAAACTACACATTGAGTGACAGATACAACTTGACGGCCACTTTCCGTGCCGACAATTCGAGCCGCTTTGCGCACAGTCACCGCTGGGGCTATTTCCCATCGCTCGGACTGTCGTGGAACGTTGATAAAGAGGCGTTTATGAGCACTTTCAGCAAGGTGACCTACCTGAAAATCCGCTTGACGGGCGGCGTTGTGGGCAATCAGGAAATCAGCGATTATGCTTTCACAACTTCGTATGCCACAGGCTCTTACGGCGGTTCGAGCAGTTACGCGAAGAAGAACACGGCCAACGACAATTTGAAGTGGGAAACAACGGCAAGTTACAATGCGGGCTTCGATTTGGGGCTGTATAACAATAAGTTAGACTTTGTTTTCGACATCTACTACAAGAAAACGAGCGACCTGCTGCTCGACGTGCCTGTGGGCTTCTCGACGGGTGTGACAACACAGTTGCAAAATGTTGGAAATGTGGTGAATAAAGGCGTGGAACTGGCAGTGAACACAACGCTGGTCGAGCGCAAACGGCTGTCGTGGACGGCATCGGCGAACGCCGCACTGAACCAAAACCGAATCACCGATATGGGAACGACCAATAATGTGATTCAAGGTTCTGACAATCAGCAGATTCTGCGCAAAGGCGAGCCGCTGGGCGCGTTCTACGGGCTGAAGTTCATCGGCATTGTGCAGAGCGGCGAGGACGTGGCAAAACTGCCAACCATCAACGGTCAGACGCCGCAGCCTGGCGACCTGAAGTTTGAGGACACCGACGGCAACGGCCGCATCGACGGCAACGACCGCGTGATTCTGGGCAGCATTCAACCTAAACTGACTGGCGGATTCTCGACGCAGGTGAACTGGAAAGGCATCGATTTTTCGGCATCGTTCGGGTTCAGCGTGGGCAACAAGGTGTATAACGCGCTGGGCCGCAGGCTCGAACTGACGGGCGATTCGTACAATGTTCTGGCAACCGTCAAAGAGTCGTGGACACCCGAAAACGGCGGCAACACGCTGCCGCTGGCAAGCCGTCCGCGGCCGTTCGCCCACATCGACAGCCGATATGTGCAAAACGCTGGCTATCTGAAACTTCGCGAACTGACCATCGGCTACGACGTGCCGCTGCCAAAGGAATACAACGCGCAGTTGCGGGTGTTTGCCACGGGCAGCAACCTGTTCACCGCCACACGCTACAAGGGCTACGACCCCGAAGTGGCAAGTGGCACTGATTCAGGCGTTTATCCCGCTTCGCGAAGTGTGGTTGCGGGGGTGAAATTGACACTTTAAAGGTTGAAACGCTTCGCTGTTTAACAGGTTGAAAGTTGAAAGGGGATAAGTGATTGAGAATTAACAATGGAAATGGTGTTAGGTGTTGGGTTTTGGTGGGGACGTGGCGTGCCGCGTCCGAAGAGACACACAGCAAAACGATTCACCAATTCACCAATTAAACAATAAAAATAGAAGTCAAACAATTTTAAAATATTAAATATCAAGGAAATGGAAATGTTAAAATTGAATCAGCGGTTTAGAATCGGGTGGTTCATAGCAGAGGTTTGAAAAACTTAAAATAAAGCAATTAAAAAACAATAAATCAACAATTTAAAAACATTTGAAATTATGAATAAGAGAATTTTTTTAGCAGTTATTGCATCAGCACTTTTGGCAGGATTTTCGTCGTGCAAAGAGGATAACGACGACGAGAATCAGATTGACCTTGACAACGTTGTGGCCGACGACGCAAGCGCCATTTCGCTTGTGAACGGCGTTTACAGCCACTGGCAGCCGCTCTCGTCATCGTTCTCGTTCATCATCGAACTGAATTCCAACAAGTTGACTTCGTTTGAGGGCGAAGAGGGCGAGGCTGGCCCCGTGAACAGCCGCTTTGAGCAGGAACCGACAACCTGGTATCAGGTGAAAATTTTCAACCATCTGTTTCTTGGCATCGCGCAAGCGAACGAGGCAATTACCACAGTATCAAACTCTTTGAAGGCTGGCAAGATAAGTCAGCAAGGCTACAACGCCGCCGTGGGCAAGGCTAAATTCCTGCGCGCGCTGGCCTATCTGAAACTCACCCAACTTTGGGGCGAGGTGCCTGTGTTCACCGAAGAGGGCGGCTCAACCACCGAGCGTCAGAGCATCGACAAGGTTTTTGAGCAGATTGTCAGCGATTTCACTGCTGCCGAAGAGTTGCTGAACGACTACAACGGCGACCCGCGCATTCCGTCGAAACAGGCCGCTCAGGGCTTGCTGGCCCGCGCTTATCTGGTTTGGGGCGATAACCCGCTGTCACAGAGCGAGGTGGCTGCCATCGCGGCAACGCAAACCGACCCTGCTTTCACTAAAACCGACGCTCGTCTTGAGAAGGCTATTGAATATGCTAACAAGGTGATTTCGAGCGGAAAACTGGCTCTGGACCCCGAATACAACAAACTCTGGGGACGCGAGTATGAGAGCAACAAGCGCGGCACCAACGAGCATCTGTTCACCATTGCCCACGACGGCGACGAGTTTGACGCTCAGGGCAACCACCAAACACACTGCTCGTGGACATTCCCGTTCCAAAACGGTGAGAACGGCAGCGGCTACAGCCAAAACCACACCGAAGTTTCGGACGACGACCTTTACGACGACTGGTTTGCAGAGCAGCCTAACGACAAGCGTCTGGCCGAAACCTACTTCACCAAAATTGTGAACCCTGAGGACAGCAAAACCTACAACTACTACTCGCCTGTTTACACACCAATCAACGGCAAGGGTGTTGACCAAAGTTACGAAAACGCTGAGAATATTGAGATTACGCACAACTCGGTTGACCGCATCGAGATTCGTTATGCCGAAGTGCTGCTCATCAAGGCTGAGGCGCTTGTGCAACTTGGCCGCAATGGCGAGGCTGCTGAGCCGTTCAACCAACTGCGCACCCGCGCTGGCATTGAGACTGTTGCCGCACCAACATTCGACCAAATCAAACGCGAGTGGGACTACGAGTTCACCTACGAGCAATTCTCGGTTCTCAACTCTTATCGCTGGAAAGATTTGATTTCGTCGGTGCAGAAAGTGAAGAACTACAAGCACTTTGCCGACGACTGGAAAACATCGCTCGGCAACACCTACACCGCCGACCAAGAGGCTTACTTCACCAAAATCCACAATCACCTTGTGGCCAAATACAACAACGTGAAGGGCCGCCACTACCGTCAGCCGATTCCGACAGGCCTGAAGGGCGAGGATTTGGGAATCGCACAGAATCCTGGATATTAAAGTTTAAAATTTAAAGTTTAGAAGTTTGGTTATTAAATAGTTAGGTTTTGGGCATTGTTGTTGGGAAAATTGAGAATCAGCGCAAGGGCACTCAGTTTTCTCAACAGCAAGGCGCTCAATCCGATTAATTTAAAAGATTGTTGAACTAATAATTAAGCGTATGAGGAAATTTACAAGAATATATCTATTAGTTATTTTTGCCATTGCGGGCATTGCGGCTTTCACTGCGTGCAGCGACGACGACGAGGACGAAGTCGCCAACAATGCGGGTGAGCACGTTGCCATAGGTGGCACAGTGGGTGAGGTTGTTGACCTTGGATTGTCGGTCAAATGGGCTAGCCAAAACCTTGGAGCGGCATCGCAGGAGGATTTCGGCAAGTATTTTGTCTTCGGAGAAACGGCCCCAAAAGACAATTACACTTGGGACACCTACAAATGGGGCACTGCCGAAACGCTGACCAAATATCAGTTGTCGTCAGTTGACAATTCGGTACAGAACGGTCGCGTTCTCGAACTTGACGACGACGCCGCACGTGTCAACTGGGGCGGCAAATGGCGCACCCCAACTCAAAGGGAGATTCTCGAACTCATTAAAAACACCACGTGGAAATGGAAGAGTGTGAACGGCGTTAACGGACACGAAATTGTTGGACCTAACGGGAACAGTATTTTCATTCCTGCCGCTGGTTATCAGAACGGTACTGAGACATACAACGTTGGCACGAAAATCGTCCTGCTCTCTTCATCACTTATGGGTTGGACCACTTATGACGACATCAACTACGTTTCCATCGGAAGCGGATTCGCACCACAGTGGGCACTGAACAATAGGGAATGGGGACGCAGCATACGCCCTGTTTGGGAATAAATTTAGTCAGAATCCTGGATATTGATTTTGTGAGCATTTTCAATACAGTTTTAAAGTCAAGGCACGGTGCACGGGAAATGTGCATCGGCCTTTATCAAACTCTTTAATAATGATTTAAACCATTACTGAATATGAAAAATACTATAAGAAAATATTTATTGGTCATTTTTGCCATTGCGGGCATTGCGGCTTTCACGTCTTGCAACTCGAACGACGACGACGGAACCCCCGACATTGAGATTCCTGGAATAACTTTCGACGGCGATATTGACTGCTGCTCGGCCGAAGAGGCGCTGCAGGTTTACAAGTTCCTGCAAACGGTGAAGATTCTGCCCGAATTGTCGCTCTCGATTGACGGGAAATACGACATCACGGCCTACGCTGCCGCTGGCGGGTTTCACACGGGCTACAACGAAATCTTTTTCGTGGCCACGAAAAAAATATCTGGAAACTACATCAAGAATTTTGAAATCAGCGATTTGACACCGCTAATGCATATGGTTAAAATGGATATGTACCACAGCACGCCTGTGGGCGCCGTCGAGAGTTTCGACAGCAGCATTCTGGCTGTGAAGCGCGGTTGGGTGTCGTTTGTAATGAGCAGCAGCGACGGCGGCACGTGGGCGCTGGCCTACAATGCCAAAGTGCTCGGAACCACTGGCGAGACTGGCCCCATCGACATTACGGTGAACGCACTACCCGAAGGTCAGGCCTGGGTTAAGAGTTTCAAGGTGGGCGACGACACATATTACCTTTCGATTGTCAATCCAACCAATTGGAAGACAGGTACTAACGCTGCCACCGCATACGTGTCGAAGAAAAGTGCGAAAGCCACCACGCCCTATGCGCTGGCCGCAGAGCGCTTCACCATCGAGATTGACCCGCGTATGCCCGATATGGGTAACCACACGTCGCCCGACAACACGGCTCTCACTCGTCAGGACGACGGCAGCCACCGCGGCACTATCAATCTGACAATGACTGGCCTGTGGCGTATCCACCTGACTGTCAAGGACTCGGAGGGGAATGTGGTTGCAGGCGGCGACGATTTGAGCGACGGCTACAGTTCGCTCTTCTGGGACGTGACGATTTGAGAAGTTCGGATTTTATTGTTCGGGCGAAAGTAAAAGGCTGAAGGCCTGACAGATAGTAGGCGGGGATGTGAGTCCCCGCTTTTTTGTCAAATAAGCAGGGATGGCGTGTTCAGTCAATTATTGCGGATTTAATCCGCCACAAGCCGCCGCCCCATTTCGTTCAGCGCGACAAAGCGGTAGCGTTGCGATGTTGTGGAAACTTCAGAATAGCCGCGATGATTGGCTTCGGCCTTTTTGCTGAGCGTTTCGTTGGTGGCTTTGATTATGGTTGGCATAAGGAACATTTGTTCAGAAGGTTCCAATAGCAGAAGCCTACCTTGTGAGCAAGCATTGAAATATAGACCGCTTGGTTTATAATAACGTGCTTGTGGGGAATCTTCGGCGGGAAAACCGTTGTTGAGAAGAACAACCAATGGGCATCCTTGTTCGCGAATCGTTCGTGCAACGATTTGTTCACCTTTGCTGATGGCAGCCGTGTAAGTTACAGCACCATTGTGTGCGGCTGTTAATGCCGATTGTAACTGTTGATTTATTTGTTCGCTGGTGGCGCTGCGTGATATTTCTATTAACTGGCGGTCTGGCCAATCTAACAGAAAATGATTGCCTAATGATGTGAATGTTAGCCCCCGAACTTCGGTTTGGCGGTGCAAGCGGAAAAGGTCAGGATTCTGTTTTCGCAACCAAGCCCGCTCGGCATTGGCATAAACATAGTTTATCATTGCGGCAAGTTGGCCTTTGTGGGTGAGCACGCGGTAAAACGGCGGCGCGTCGTAAATGTTGCCGACGAATCCTAACTTGCGCGCTTCGGCTTTGCAGCCTTGCATATAACCACGCACTACTTCTTTGATGCTCTGTGGCATTGTGCGGGTGACCTGCAAAACAATGTGATGATGGTCGGGCATAACTTTGTCGGCAAGGATTTTTATTTCGGGGCATCGTTCTAGCAAACGGCGTTGCTGATTAATGAGCACCCAACCAATTGGTGTCTTTTCCACTATGGCTTGTAAGCCGTCGTGAGTAAGTGTCCCGAAAATGGGTTGGCGGGCATTGGCCACCATTGTTACGTGCACAATGCACGGTTTGCGCCATACACCTGGTTTCTGCCATTCAAAGGTTTCGTTGTTATCCATTGTTGGTGCTTTTTTGTTGTGGCGGGAATGCGATTCCCGCTGAAACGACTGAACATCAGGTCGTTTTTTCGTTATACAAATGTATCATAACGTTGTGATGTGGACAAATAAAAATCAGGCTTTCGGTCTTTTAGGGTTTAATCTGATTAAATCGGTTAGAGAAAAATCCCCAATAATTTCATAAAAATAAACCCACCAACCCTATAGGTTGGTAGAAATAATTATCTATCTTTGCACCGTCATTAAGAACAACAGAACTAGGGCGCAGATTGAAGTCTGATTTGGCAAATCAAACAAAATCAGGCGAATCGGCGCCATCAAACTAAAATTAAAAACAGAGATAGAGAATGGTATCATTACTGATTGTATCGACATTACTGACCACCGCCACAGACACCACGGTGGCCCGCGAACTGACTGTGGACGAAGTGGTTATCGTTTCCACTGCGTCGCAGGGCGGGCGGCGGGCGGTGAAGGGGCAGGCGGCAAGCATCGACGAGCACATTGGCAACCTGCGCAATGTGGCAATGGTGCGGCGCGGCTCGTACGCGTGGGAACCTGTGGTGAACAATATGCCCACCGAGCGCCTTTCGACAACCATCGACGGAATGAAGATTTTCTACGCCTGCACCGACAAAATGGACCCTGTGACATCGTATGTTGAGAGTGGTAACTTGCAGACTATCAGTTTGAACAGCGGCCTTGACGGCAATCCGCAGGCCACGGGCAACATCGGCGGAAGCCTTGATTTGCGGCTGCGGAAGGCTGGTTTCGACGCCGACCCGCTGCGGGTGAACCTGTCGGCGGGGCACGAGTGGAACGGCCACGTGCAGGTGTATGGCGCCGACGCGGCTCTGAGCGGTCATCGCGCTTACGCGAACATTGGCGCCTTTTACCGACAGGCTGAGAATTACAAGATTGGCGGTGGCGAGCGACTGCAGTTCTCGCAATTCCACAAAATGAATGTTTTCAGCAATTTAGGCTTCCGCTTGACGGATAACGACGCCCTTGAAGCCACCTTCATCTTCGACCGCGCCACCGACGTGGGCTATCCCGCCCTGAATATGGATGTGGGGCTGGCCCGCGGCATCATTACATCGCTGTCAGTGAAGCATTTGTTTGGCTGGGCGAGTTGGGAAACGAAGGTTTACTACAACCACATCACCCACGAAATGGACGACACGCAGCGGCCCGACGTCGAGATTCATATGGATATGCCTGGACGCAGCCAAACGGCGGGGCTCTACAGCCTTCTCACCGCATCGCGGAAGCGCCACGACCTGGCTCTGAACTACGACCTGTACCATAACCGCCGCTTTGCCGATATGACAATGTACCCTGGCGGCGCGGCGCCAATGTATATGGTGACCTGGCCCGACGTGGCGACGCTCAACACGGGGCTGGCCCTGACGGACAATATCGGCTTGACCGAAAACCAACAGGTGCGGCTCTCGGCAAAGGTTGCGTGGCAGCATCAGCGGCTCGACAACGAAGAAGGCTACCACGCGCTGAAGGTGTTTTTCCCCGCAATGACCGACGCCTACTATCAGACCACGGGGCGCGTGGCGGCAAGTTACCGCGTGCAGTTGGGCGGCCTGCAACTGTCGGCTGGGGCTGGCTGGGGAAGCCGCGCGCCAACGGTGACCGAAGCCTACGGATATTATCTGAACAACACGTTCGACCAATTTGACTACATCGGCAATCCGCACCTGAAAAACGAGTCGGCTTTTGAGTTGAACGCGGCCCTGAAATGGCGTGTAGGTGCGGCTTTGCAGGTGGGCATCGACGGCAGCGCCTTCCGTTTTGCCGATTACATCATAGGGCATCTCGAAGAGCGCATCTCGCCAATGACCGTAGGCGCTGAAGGCGTGAAGGTGTACGGCAACATCAGCCGCGCCACCATTGCCAACGCGTCGGCAACGGCCGAATGGCAGCCGCTTAAATGGCTGAACCTGAACGGTAAACTGAGCATTGGCTCGGGCCGCGACGCCGACAACGACCCGCTGCCGCTCATTGCGCCCCTGGGTTGGCAGACGCAAATCGGGCTGAACCACGGGCGGTGGCAGGCGCAGGCTGTTCTGCGCGGAAACGGCCGTCAGAGCCACTTTGCGGCCAAATACGGCGAGACCGAAACACCCGCGTGGACCGTCTGCGACCTGTCGGCACTCTGGCAGCGGCCAATTGGCGATAAAAGGCTGACAGTCAGGGCGGGAATCGAGAATCTGCTCGACAAACGTTACGCCACTTACGCCGATTGGAACGAGATTCCGCAAAAGGGACGGAATGTTTTTGTGAATTTGACGGTTGAAATGTGAGTTTGTTTGCGGTGCGCCCTTGCGGGCGGAAATTTTTATAAAATTTTAAACAAAATTGTTCAGAATCAATGTCTAACCAAACTTATCCAAACCAAACCAAAAAATGTTCTCGGATAAATTCGGGTTCGTTTGGTTAGAAACAAAAAACTAGAAATCAATTTTTTATAAATTTTCGATAGGATTTTCTTAAAATTTCTCGCGAAGCGATACAACTTAAATAACAAAATAGACTATGAAACAATTAGTTATCTGGATTGGTGCGCTGGTTTTGGGCGCGGTTTTAGGCATTTTGGGCGTGGGCGCCATCGACGCCGTTGCCAATTTTGTGGCCACCGTTTTCACGCGGCTGTTCCAACTGTTGGCAATGCCCACCATTCTGCTTGTGGTGATAAGCACGTTCGCCACTTTCGGTTCGAAGGGTTCGGGGCCGATTTTCCGCCGAACGGTCGTCTACACGCTGCTTACCACGGTGGCCGCGGCCGCTGTCGGTGCGGTGCTTTTTGTGCTGGTCAAGCCCGAAAACATTCCCGCGGGCGCGTTTGCCGCCACTGCCGAGCCGTCGGCGCAGACGCTCACCTACGCCGACCATATTCTTGGCGTTGTGCCGAACAATTTTCTGCGTCCGTTGCTCGAAGGTAACGTGCTGTCGCTCTTACTGATAGCGTTTGTCGTGGGCATTGGATTGTCGCGATTGCCCGAGTCGGACAACAAGGCGGCGGTGGTGCGTCTGATTCTCGGCCTTCAGGAACTGCTTTTTCTGCTTATCCGCTGGATAATTAAGATTTTACCCATTGGCATTGTGGCCTTTGCGGCGCAACTCACGGCGCAACTTGGCGCTGGCGTTGTGGCTGGCTCGTTGGGCAAGTATCTGCTTGTGGTTCTGGGCGGAAACGTGGTGCAGTTCTTTGTTGTCCTGCCGCTGTTTCTGCTTGTGCGCGGGCTCAATCCGCTGACGGTTCTG
This sequence comes from uncultured Bacteroidota bacterium, assembly GCA_946404125.1. Classification (GTDB taxonomy): domain Bacteria; phylum Bacteroidota; class Bacteroidia; order Bacteroidales; family SZUA-534; genus RUG13583. The sequence goes on from CAMJCK010000006.1 coordinate 50,833, forward strand.
GGCCGAATGGCGCCCGCCGTCCTAACCGCCCTGTTCACCAAAAGCAGCGCGGCCACCCTGCCCGTGACAATGGATTCGGCCGAGCGTCGGCTTGGCGTCCGCCCCACCGTGGCGCGTTTTGTGCTGCCCGTCTGCACCACCGTCAATATGAACGGCTGCGCGGCCTTCATTCTGGTCACTTCACTTTTCGTGATGCAAAACGGCGGCACGCCCATAACCTTCTCAACCATAGCGCTTTGGCTGCTGATTTCGGTTGTTTCGGCCGTTGGCAACGCTGGCGTCCCGATGGGCTGCTATTTCCTGACGCTTTCGCTGATGTCGGGCGTCGGTGCCCCGATAGGCGTTCTGGCCGTCATTCTGCCGTTCTACACCATTATCGATATGATTGAAACCGCCGAGAACGTCTGGTCCGACTCGTGCGTCTGCGCAATGACGGATAAGGATTTGCGGGGCGAAACGGTGAGCGCGTGACGGTGTATCGATACGTATAAAAGGCGGACATTTGTAGGAACGTGCCGCGTCAGCAAATAGTAATCCATTGATTAAGGCTAGATTACCATTGACCGTTTTCTTTGCAGCCGCACTGCACCTTGGCTGTGCCGCGTGGTGCGACATTGTTTTTGTGCTCGATAAAAAGGCGGCTTTCGGCAACGGCCATATTGCCGTGATGGTTGGCGATGAGCAGCGCGGCTGGCATTACGTCTCGATAAACGGAACCGCAGGAATGCCCAAGCCGTGGGGCTTCAACACCCTGGCGGACCGCGACATTCTGATAACCGACACTTCGGGCGCCGCGGTCGGCAATCTGCGCCAAGCCATACGCCGCGCCGACATTGTCAACGGCTCGAAAAGGCACCGTTACGCGGTTTTCCGCCGCATTAGGGCGTCAGCCGACGAGGACTCGGCCGTTCTCAATGCCGCCATACAAGCCGCGTCGGGCTATCTGTACGGCATTGCTGGCCCTGGGCAGTCGTGTATCGATGTGGCGCAAACGGCTTTCTCGGCACTTGTCCGCTTTCGCCAACTCGACCAAAACGGCTCTGTGCCTGGTCAAACCGATTTGATCCCGAAAAACTGGTTCCGCAAACTCGCCGCCCGCGTGCGAGCCGTCAACCGCACGTCGCGAAACAACCCCAACGCCATTCGTTTCTATCGCAAAATCAATAAGAAAGAGAGATGGCTTTGAACTAAAAATCTTTCTAAACAGGACATTTTAGAAAAAATAACCTACCAACATAGTGGGTAATAGAAAATTATTTTTACATTTGCAAAGTCATAAAAAATAGATGTAAAAAAATGGCAAAAGTTGCTAACAACATAACGGAACTGATTGGCCGCACGCCGCTTCTGGAACTCACCAAAATCGAGAAAGAGCAGAGGACGAAGGCGCAGATTGTGGCCAAACTCGAGTTTCTGAATCCTGGACGCAGCGTGAAGGACCGCGTGGGGCTGAAACTAATCGACGAGGCCGAGCGCAAAGGGCTTATTGGCAAGCACACGGTGATTATTGAACCCACAAGCGGCAACACAGGCATTGGTCTGGCCGTGGTGGCTGCCACGCGCGGCTATCGGCTCATTCTCACAATGCCCGACTCAATGAGTCTCGAACGCCGTGCCCTGCTCAAGGCTCTGGGTGCCGAACTGGTGCTGACGCCCGCCTACGAGGGTATGCCTGGCTCAATCCGCAAGGCAAAAGAACTGGCGGCGCAGATTGGCGATGCGTTCATTCCGCAACAATTTGAGAATCAGGCCAACCCGAAAGCACACGTTGAGACAACGGCGCAGGAAATCATTGCCGACACCGACGGGCAGATTGACATTTTTGTGGCAGGCGTGGGCACGGGCGGCACCATTACTGGCGTTGGTGAGACTCTGAAGGCCTTCAATCCAGAAATCAAGGTGGTGGCCGTCGAGCCGCTGGGCAGCGCGGTGCTGTCAGGTTGCAAGCCTGGACCGCACAAGTTGCAAGGCATTGGCGCGGGCTTCATACCAAAGATTCTCAACACGCGCGTCTATGACGAGATTTTCCGCGTCACCGATGACGCCGCTTTCGAGGCCGCCCGCTACATTGCGCGGTGCGAGGGCGTGCTGGTGGGCATTTCGTCGGGGGCGGCGCTGCACGCGGCCATTGAGATTGCGCAGCGTCCCGAGAACAAGGGCAAGCGCATTGTCGTTCTGCTGCCCGACTCTGGCGAACGCTATCTGTCAACAACGTTATTTAAAGATTAACATATTAAAAATCAGAATATTATGGCAACAATTACAGTAAACGGCGACAAGCAGGAAGTCGCATTGCCGATAACAGTATCGGAATTGATAAAGCAAAACAATGTGGCTCAACCTGATATGGTCAGCGTGCAGATAAACGAAGAGTTTGTTGAAAGAGAAGATTACGACACAACCACTCTGAGCGATGGCGATGCAGTTGATTTTCTGTACTTTATGGGCGGCGGCGCGATATAATTGAGAATTGAAAATTGAGAATTCGTAATTCAAAAATCAAAAATCAAAAATCGTAATTCATTAATTGCTATGTTCGATTATACAGAAGAAGAACTAACCCGCTACTCGCGCCACATTCTGCTGAAGGACGTGGGTGTTGAGGGGCAGGAAAAGATACGCGAGGCGAAGGTGCTGGTGATTGGTGCTGGCGGCCTGGGCGCGCCTGTGGCGATGTATCTGGCGGCCGCTGGCATTGGCACCATTGGCATTGTCGATGGCGATGTGGTTGACCTGAGCAACCTTCAGCGGCAGATTATCCACACCACGCCCGATGTTGGTCGGCCAAAGGTTCAGTCGGCCAAAGAGACGATGCAGGCAATCAACCCGAGTGTGAAAGTGGTTGCATATCAGGATTTTCTGCGTGCCGACAATGCGCTCGACATTATTCGCGACTACGATTTTGTGGTTGACGGAACCGACAATTTCCCCGTCAAATTCCTAATCAACGACGCTTGCGTGATGGCTGGCAAACCGTTCAGCCACGGCGGAATCTTACGCTTTGAGGGACAGACGTTTACCTACGTTCCTGGCCACGCCTGCTACCGTTGTATGTTCAAGACACCGCCACCGCCGAACGCCGTCCCCACCTGCTCGCAGGCTGGCGTGCTGGGCGCCATTGCGGGAATGTTGGGCACAATTCAGGCTGCCGAAACACTCAAATATTTTATCGGCGTGGGCGAACTACTGACCGACAAACTGCTGACATTCAACGCAAAAACAATGGATTTCAGAAAGATAAACGTCAAACGGCGCGAGAGTTGTCCGCTCTGCGGCACCAATCCGACAGTGACCGAACTGATTGATTATGAACAAGGTATTTGCGACTTGGCAGCACATAAGAAAGGTTGAGGAAGTTGAGAAGGTTGAGAGTCTAAACAGCGAAGCCCCCGATAGCTATCGGGAAAACCTTCTAAACAGCGAAGCGACTAAACTTTAAAAAAAAACGATTATGGCAGACAAAAAGAAACTTTCATTGATAGCCTTTTCTGGCGAATTCGACAAACTGACGGCCGTGTTCACGCTGGCAACAGGCGCTGCGGCTGTGGGCTACGAGGTGAACATTTTCTTCACCTTCTGGGGGCTCGACGCAATCAAGCAGAAACGCGGCCGCGCCTTTGTGGGCGGCAACTGGCTCACAAAAATATTCGGCTTTATGATGGGCGGCCTGCACGCAACACCCACAAGCCGATTCAACTTCTGCGGCGCTGGTCCGCGCATTTTCCGCAAACTGATGCGCAAAAACAACGTGGCCACACTTGAGGAACTAGTTGAGGCGGCCACGGCGCTCGGCGTCAACCTGTACGCCTGCGAGATGGCGATGCACGTTCTGGGGCTCAAGCAGTCCGATTTCATTCACGAGGTGAAGGACACACTCGGCGTGGCGTCGTTCCTTGAAATATCCGAAGGCGGACGGACAATGTTTATTTGACAATTGAAAATTGAAAGTGGAAAATTGAAAATTAAAAATGAGCAATGAAGGTAGAGGGATATGATTCGGGTTGTGCCCTGACGGGCGGAAATTTTTATAAAATTTTAAAACAAAATTTTGTCAGAATTTCTCGCGAAGCGACACCGCTTTGTAGAAAAAATCTGCGTTAATCTGTTAAATCTGTGTTATCTGCGTTCATTCAAAATCCTAAATCCTAAATCCTAAATAACTATGGCAACACACACATTAGACATTACCAACGAGCATTGCCCGATGACATTTGTCAGGACGAAACTCAAACTGTCGCAGATTGCTGAAGGCGATATTCTTGAGGTGCTGCTTACCGAAGGCGAACCGCTCACCAACGTGCCGCGCACGGCTGTTGAACAAGGCTATAACGTGCTGAGTATCACGCACGTCGAAGGAAATATTCACAAAGTAACCATTCAGAAATAGATGGAACTGACAATTACCGACGAGGCTTATCAGAGTGTTCTGGCACAGGCGCAAAACGATGCGCCCGTGGAGTCGTGCGGCTACCTGCTTGGTCCAGACCGTCAAACGGTTACGATGAATTACCCGATGCGCAATATCGACCATTCGGAGGAGCATTTCAGTTTCGACCCGCGCGAGCAGTTTGCTGCCGTCAAATACGCGCGGCAGAACGGACTTGTGATTGTCGGCAACTGGCACAGCCACCCTGCGTCGCCGTCGCGCCCGTCGGCAGAGGACATTCGGTTGGCCTTCGACCCTAACATATTGTATTTCATTCTCTCGCTCGCTGGCGAACAGCCCGTTTTCAACGCTTTCGCGATAGCCGACGGCGAGGTGAAGGAAAAGGTGAATTTGAGATAGAGCGAATCAGAAATCTGTGCTATCTGCATCAGAATTAATGTGTTGTAGATAGCATTTTTTATCAAGAATAAACCTATTAAAATGATAGGTTGATAAGAACTATGGTGATATAGATTGTGTGTGCGCGAATCAAGATTTTAGAGAAAGAGAAAACGAGATTGATAATTATATAAATAATTAAAAACAAACAATTTAAAAAGATTAAAACTATGGCAGACAGTAACATTCAACGCAGCATAACGACTGCAACGGCTCGCAAACTTGCGAATACTACCAAAACCCCACCGCAAATGGGGTCAATCACACCGCGGCTTCTTCTGAAACTGCTGCCGTGGACACAGGTTGAGAGTGGCACCTACCGCGTCAACCGCACCAAAGTTGAATTGAAAAAGGCCGACCGCATTGCAATTCAGTATTTCGACGGCGTGCCGAGTTTCACGGCCAAAGATTTGCGACAGATTCCGCTCTTCGCAAGTATCGACCAAGAGATTGTGTCCGACCTTGCGCGCAACTTTGTGCCTGTTGAGGTGAAACGCGGTAAAAACCTTATCACTCAAGGCAAAGACAAGCAGAAATTCTTCATTGTGGCAAGCGGTCAGGCTGAGGTTATCAGCACGGGTATCCACGGCGAGGAACTGCGCATTGCCCTGCTTGGCACTGGCGAGTATTTTGGCGAGACCGACCTTTTGAGCGCCGCTAGTTCAACCGTCTCGGTACGCTCACTCACAAACTCAACTTTCCTTCAGTTGGAAACGCCTGTGCTTGAGAAACTTATCAAAGAAAAACCGAATTTCCGCGAGCAGTTCAACAACGCTGTCGATGACCACCTGCGCCTGAAGGCCACAGTCAACGACCACGGTGAGAAGCATATCGACCTTGTCAGCGGCCACGAGGAGGACAACATTATCCCCGAAACATACATTGACTACGACGAGACACCGACCGAATACTCGCTCAACACACTGCAGACGGTTGTGCGCGTCCACACCCGCGTAAGTGACTTATACAATGCGCCTTACAATCAGTTGGAGCAACAACTTCGTCTGTCAATCGAGAGCATTAAGGAGCGTCAGGAGTGGGAACTTATCAACAACAAAACGTTTGGTTTGCTGGCACAGGCTGCGCCTGGCTACAAAATCAGTACACGCTACGGCGCCCCAACCCCCGACGACCTTGACGAACTTCTGTCGCTTGTTTGGAAAGAGCCCGCATTCTTCATTGCCCACCCGCGCGCCATTGCCGCCTTCGAGCGTGAATGCACTTGGCGCGGAGTGCCGCCTGTTTCTATCGATTTGTTTGGTACAAAGGTGATTACGTGGCGCGGCGTGCCCATTGTTCCGTCGGACAAGGTCGAAATCAAAGGCCAGTACCTGACCAGCCGCGGCGTCGGCACCACCGACATTATTCTAGTGCGCACAGGTGAAAAGGAGCAAGGCGTTGTGGGCCTGCACCAGGCTGGCATTCCAGGCGAGATTGCGCCGTCACTTTCGGCTCGACTGATGGGACTCGACCAATACGGCGTGGCAAGTTACCTGCTCACAAAATACTTCTCGCTCGCCAGCCTGACCGACGATGCCATTGCTGTGCTCGAGAACGTTGAGGTGGGCTACTATCACGATTACCAACACCGTAACCAAATCGAAAAATAATGTATGCCAATGAATTAGATAACTTCAGGCCCGACATTCCCGAACTGGGGCAGATTCCGCAGTTCAGGTTCGACGCTGACGCACCCGTGCCCGACGCAAGTCCGACATTGGCGCAGCCAGCGCCAGAGGCCGATTTCAGCGCTTTCGCAATGCCGCAGGTCCCGCTCACAGGCGAACTTTCGGATGCCGATGCGGCGCTGTTCAAGAGCGTGGTCGAAAAATATTTTTCCGAAGACGCGCCCAAGGCCGAACCTGACTTGCAACCGTCTGACAAACAAGACGATGTGCAGCCCGACCGTCGGAAATGTATGCTGAAGGACAACGGGTTCGGAATCGGCATTCCCGAAACCGAACTGGTGCGCAACCTGCACTATGAGGAGGCCGACACCATTGACCAGACTGAGATTCGCAAGCAGTTCCCCATTCTCGACCAGAAGGTGAACGGCAAGGATTTGGTGTGGTTCGACAACGGCGCTTCAACACAGAAACCCTTGCGCGTGATTGACGGCCTGAGCCACTTCTACAAGACCGACTACTCAAACATCCATCGCGGCGCGCATACGCTTGCCGCACGTGCTACCGACCAGTATGAGGGCGCGCGTGAGAAGGTGGCGCGGTTCATCAACGCACCATCGGTGGACAACATCGTTTTTGTACGCGGAACAACCGAAGGCATCAACCTTGTGGCGCAGACTTTCGGACGCAAATATTTGCTCGAGGGCGACAATGTGATTGTCTCGACACTCGACCACCACGCCAACATTGTGCCGTGGCAGCAGGTGTGCAAGGAGCGCAAGGCCGAACTTCGCGCCATTCCCACCGACCGCAATGGCGACTTGATTCTGACTGAGTTTGAACGTCTTATAACACCGCGGACTAGATTTGTTTCCGTCGGGCACGTCAACAACACCTACGGAACAATCAACAATGTGGCGGCAATCATTAAAATCGCTCATACTCACAACATTCCCGTGCTGATTGACGGCGCGCAGTCGGTGGCTCACACCAAAATCGACGTTCAGGATATGGACTGCGATTTCTTTGTCTTTTCGGGCCACAAGATTTACGGCCCGTCGGGCATTGGCGTGGTTTACGGCAAAAAAGAGGCGCTGGCAATGCTTCCGCCGTGGCAGGGTGGCGGAAATATGATTAAGGACGTGACCATTGAGCGTACCGAGTTCAACGAACCGCCCGCACGCTTCGAGGCTGGCACGCCCAACATTGCCGACGCCATTGGGCTGGGCTATGCGCTCGATTTTGTCAACAGCGTTGGCATACACAACATTGAGCGCCACGAGCACGACCTGACGGAGTACGCGCGGCAGCAGATTGCGCTCGTTCCTGGCGTAACGCTCATTGGCAACCCCAAAAACCGCGTCAGCGTTGTGTCGTTCGACATTCCTGGCATTCCTGCGCCGCAAGTCGGCCAAATGCTCGACAAAGAAGGTATTGCCGTGCGCGCTGGCCACCATTGCGCCCAACCTGCGTTACGGGCTTTGGGCTACGAGATGTCGGTTCGCCCCACGTTCGCCGTTTACAACACCCGCGAAGAGGTTGACCGTCTGGTGATTGCACTGCGGAAAATTGTCGGGGCAAATAATTGAAAAACAAGAACTTAATGAACTGCATTTTCATTTCACCACATTTTCCGCACACCTATTGGCAGTTTTGTATGCGTTTGAAGCAGAACGGTGTGAACGTGCTGGCTCTGGCCGACACGCCATACGAGTCGCTGCCCGCGGAACTTAAAGAGGTGCTGACGGAGTATTACCGCGTCGAGTCGCTCGAAAACTACGACGAGGTTTACCGTGGTGTGGCCTATTTTGCGTTCCGCTACGGGCGAATCGACTGGATTGAGTCGAACAACGAGTACTGGCTGGCGCAGGACGCAAGGCTGCGGACCGATTTCAACATTGGCACAGGCATAAAATCCGACAAGATTGCAAGTATTAAGGAGAAGTCGGAAATGAAAAAACATTACGTCGCAGGCCGTATCCCGACAGCCCGTCAGGCAAAGGCAGCCGACGGTTTTGCCGCCGTCAGCGCTTTCGCGAAAACCACTGGCTACCCGATTATTCTGAAGCCCGACGTGGGCGTGGGCGCCAACGGCACCTACAAAATCAGCGATGAAGCCGAACTGAAAAACTTCTTTGAAACCGAAAGCAATTATCCGTTTTATGTGGCCGAAGAGTTTGTCAGCGGCGAAATTTGCTCATACGACGCCATTATCAACTCAAAAGGCGAACCGCTCTTTGAGTCGATGACCGTGTGGCCGCCGTCGATAATGGACATTGTCAACCGCCAACTCGACCTTTCATACTATGTCGATAAGACAATGCCCGTGGCTTTGCGCAAATTAGGCAGGAAAACAGTGAAGGCTTTCGGCATTTTCAGCCGTTTTGTGCACCTTGAGTTTTTCCGTCTCGACGCCGACCGCCCTGGTTTGGGCAAAAAGGGCGGATTTGTGGCGCTTGAGGTGAATATGCGGCCCGCTGGCGGCTACACACCCGATATGATAAACTACGCGCACTCGACCGATGTTTACAAGATTTGGGCCGATATGGTGGCCTTCGACGAGAACCGCACGCCCGAGGCCGACAGTCAGTATTACTGCGCCTTTGCAAGCCGCCGCGACTTCAACCGCTACCGCCACAGCCACGCCGAAATTCTTGAGCGCTACGGCGGACGCATTGTAATGTGCGAGCGTATGCCCGAACTGTTCTGGGCGGCAATGGGACAGCAAATGTACACCGCTAAACTTGATACTTTTGCCGACGTGAAAGAATTTGTCAATTTTGTGCACGAAAAGTTTTAAGCCGATGGAAATCAAATATATAAAGAGATACAGCCACAATCTTGGCCGCGATATGGAATACAAAACCTACGGCAGCAGCGGCCGCCCCGTTCTGGTTTTCCCGTCGCAGGACGGTCGGTTCTACGATTATCAGGATTTCGATATGGTGGGCGTTCTGTCGGGATTTATCGACAGCGGGCGGATTCGCCTGATTTGCGTTGACAGTATCGACCGCGAGACGTGGTCGCAAACGGGCGGCGACTACCACCACCGCATTGACCTTCACGAGCGCTGGTACCGCTACATTGTGAACGAACTGATTCCCGAAGTGCGCCACGATGCTGAAACATTTATAGTTACGGGGTGCAGTATGGGCGGATTCCACGCGGGGAACTTTTTCTTCCGCCGCCCCGATTTGTTCGACACTCTGCTCGCCTTGAGCGGCCTGTACTACGCTGGATATTTCTTCCCGAACTACAACGACAGCCTGATTTACGAAAACTCACCATACGATTTTCTGCGCTATATGCCTGACAATCATTACTATTGGAATGAATACCGTCGGCGGCGGATAATATTGTGCGTCGGGCAGGGCGCGTGGGAAGACGACCTTCTGGCAAGCACCCGCCAAATGGACGCCCTGCTGCGCGAGAAAAACGTGCCCGCCTGGGTCGACTACTGGGGCACCGACTCGGCTCACGACTGGGCTTGGTGGCGCAAGCAAATCGTCTATTTTATGGACAAAATATTGAACGACTTTCAGATTGAATATGAAATTTGACAAAGCCGCCGTAGTTTCAAACCCAACCTTAAATTATTGGCAATGAATAGAAAAGAAGTATTATCACGTAATGTTGTATTGCTGTCAAACATATCAGACGAGGAGAAGAAGATGCGTACAGAGGGAGACCAATTGCCTTCAATCGATTCCGTACGGCATATAATCGAATTGCTGAAACAGATATTTTTCCCTGGATTCTTCGGTTCGGGCGTTGGCAGCCGCGAGAGCCGTTTTTACCACGTTGGTATCAATATGGAAAAACTGATTGAAGAAATCGAAGAACAGATTTCGTTGAGTTTCAGTTGTTTCAACGGAGGAAAATCGGACGATGAAGTTGAGCAGATAGCGCTTCAGTTTGTCAACAATCTGCCCGAAATCAAACGGATGCTCTACACCGACATTGAGGCGATGTTCAAATCGGACCCCGCAGTGACGGCTTACAGCGAGATAATCTTCTGCTACCCCATAATGCAGGCTATGGTTCACTACCGCGTGGCTCACTCACTGCTGAAACTCAAAGTGCCCGTTTTGCCGCGTATCATAACCGAAATGGCCCACTCGGCAACGGGTATCGACATTCACCCTGGCGCCGAAATCGGTGAGTATTTCTCAATCGACCACGGAACAGGTGTGGTGATAGGCGAGACTTGTATTATTGGCAATCACGTAACTCTATATCAGGGCGTTACGCTTGGCGCGAAGAAATTCACCTACAACGATAGCGGTCAACCTGTGAACACCCCGCGCCACCCGATTATTGAGGACAATGTTACCATTTATTCAAATTCTTCGATTCTGGGACGCATTACCATTGGCCACGACACCATTGTCGGCGGCAACATTTGGCTCACAGAGAGTGTCAAACCCCACTCGAAGATTGTTCAGCAGCGCGCCGTTTCCGAATCGTTTTCTGACGGTGCTGGAGTATGAGAGTAACCTAAAAGATTTCTTTTTCATTGAAAAGCGGATTTCCCGAATCGGGGGAATCCGTTTTTTGTGCGAGAAAGAAATTTCTGCCTGCACTCATTGACGCGCTTCTGTTGCCCTATTTTCAGAATCCGCTTGAGTCCAATGCAGCCTAAAGTTGCAGCGCGTATTCCTGCTTGATTTCGCCCATCACAAATGTGCTCTCAACCGACGCCACGTTCTCGATAACGCCCAACTTGTTGAGCACAAATTCCTGATACTGTTTCATATCGGTGGCGCGCACCTTGAGCAGATAGTCGTACGAGCCCGATGTGTTGTAGCACTCTGTCACTTCGGGCATACGCATAATCTGCCGCGCAAAGGCGGTGGCGATGGCGTTGTTTATCTGCGCCATTTTCACCTTGCAGTACACTAGCAGGCTTTGGTTGAGCTTGTCGGGGTCGAGAATGGCCACATATTTTTTGATGTACCCCTGCCGCTCAAGCCGTTTCTGCCGTTCAAACACCGGTGTTGGCGTCAGGTGCACGGCGTCGGCTAGTTCCTTGGTGGTGAGTTTTGCGTTCTTTTGCAGTGTTTTGAGAATCTGCAAATCGATTTCGTCTAATGTGTATGCCATAATCGTTAGAGTTAATATTCTTCGTTGGCTGCAAATGTAGACAATTGTTCTCGATTGTGCGAAAATTATAGAAGATAGTTCTACTGAATTAAACAACAAAGCCCCCGGTTGCTACCGAAGGCTTTGCTATCTAATGTGTTTAATTACTAAAGTCTTATGCCTGCTCAATTATGCTTTGTGCAGCTGTGGCCGTGATGTCGCGGTTGATTTTGCGCATAAGTCCCTGAAGAACAGCACCCGGACCAACTTCGACAATCTCTGTCAGACCATTGGCAATCATATTCTGCATTGTCTGAGTCCAACGAACCGGCGATGTGAGCTGTGCCACAAGGTTTTTCTTTATTTCGGCCGGGTCGGTCACAGGACTTGCTGTTACGTTTTGGTAAACAGGGCAAACAGGTTTCGAGAACGATACTTCGTTGATGGCTTTCTCGAGTTCGGCGCGGGCCGGTTCCATCATTGGCGAGTGGAAACCGCCGCTCACCGACAACTTCAGCGCGCGTTTGGCGCCCATCTCGGTGAATCGGGCAATGGCCTTGTCGATGCCTTCGTTGGTGCCCGAAATGACCAACTGTCCGGGGCAGTTGTAGTTGGCCGGAACAATGCCATCGATTTCAGAGCAAACTTGCTCAATAACAGCATCTTCCATACCAATAATAGCCGCCATTGTCGATGGATTCAGTTCGCAAGCCTTCTGCATTGCTTGCGCACGTTTCGAAACCAATGTCAGACCATCGTCGAACGACAGAGCGCCTGCAGCCACCAAAGCTGAAAATTCGCCAAGTGAGTGGCCTGCGGTCATATCGGGTTTGAACTTGTCGCCAAGCACTTTAGCCATAATCACCGAGTGCAGGAAAACTGCAGGTTGCGTTACTTTTGTCTGTTTCAAATCGTCGTCGGTGCCGCTGAACATCAGGCTTGTAATGTCGAAGCCGAGAATCTTGTTTGCGCGGTCGAAAAGTTCTTTGGCCAAAGCCGAATTGTCGTACAGGTCCTTGCCCATACCCACAAATTGCGACCCCTGTCCGGGGAATACAAATGCTTTCATTTCAATGTAATATGTTTAAAATTTCGAAGTTTCAAATTGAGATTCCAAACAAACTGTAGAGACGTGGCGTGCCGCGTCTCTACTTATAATCTCGAAACATCGAAACACAATTCTTGTGCCAAAATCAATGAAGTTTCTTGCCTAAAAGATTGATGAATTCGGCGCGGGTGGCGTTGCTCTTCATAAACAATCCGGTGAAAGCCGATGTGGTGGTGCACGATTCCTGTTTCTCGACGCCGCGCATCATCATACACATATGCTGCGCTTCAATCACCACCGCCACGCCAAGCGGGTGCAGAGTCTGCTGAATGCAGTCCTTGATTTGGTTGGTAAGTCGTTCCTGCACCTGAAGCCGCCGCGAGTAGGCGTCAACCACGCGCGCAATCTTGCTCAAGCCGGTGATGTAGCCGTTCGGAATGTAGGCCACGTGCGCCTTCCCGAAGAACGGCAGCATATGGTGCTCGCAGAACGAGAACACTTCTATGTCCTTGACAATCACCATCTGCGAGTATTGCTCTTTGAACATCGCGCTTTGCAGAATCTCCTTCGGGTCCTGATAGTAGCCCTGCGTCAGGAACTGCAGCGCCTTTGCTATGCGCTCGGGTGTTTTTTTCAAGCCCTCGCGGTCGGGGTCTTCGCCCAGATTGGTGATAACTTGCCTGTAAAGGTCGGTCAGCGCCGATGTCTGCTCGGCATTGTACTCATTTTTGCGTCGGTAACTGAAGTCGTCGATTTCTTCTAAATCCATATCTGTCAACCATTTTGCGGATGCTGGCGCGATTGCCGGTCTGCCGCTGAAAGTTAGGTCGCAAAGGTAGCCTAAAATTGGAAATAACGAAAAATCACATAAATATGTATTTCTCCCAATAACCACAACAATTGCAACCAGGTTGCATCGGAAATCGATACCTTTGCATCCCGTAAAAAATAACACGGAATAAACCTATGACACACAATTCATTGTGATTTTTCATCGAAAAAAAACGAAAAAAATGCGCGACCAACTGCAACCTTTTTCTTTTTCTGGCATCATTAGAGCGTGAAAGAATTAAAAATTTAACTAAAACAAGCAAGATGAAAAAACTTATCTGTTTGCTGGCCATTGTGTTAGCAACAAAAACTGCTCTGCCGCAGATGATTGCGAGCAGCGTCACCCCGCAGGGCAAGTACACCATCAGCGGCACTGTGACCGACGCCGCCACCGGTGAGGAGATGATTGGCGCCACCGTTTATGTGGCCGAAACGGGCGCCGGAACAATCACCAACGCCTATGGTTTCTACAGCCTCACGCTCCCCGAGGGCAGCTACAAGGTTACAGCCAATTTTCTGGGCTACTCGCCGCAATCGAAAAATGTGAAACTCGACCGCAATGTTAAACTGAATTTTGTTCTTGAGGAGGAAACAACCGTGATTGCTCAGGTTGATGTGAAAGGAGAGAAGCTCAACAAGAATCTGGTGAAGCCCGATATGGGAATGGAAAAACTGCAGATTGCCACCATTAAAAGTATTCCCGCGCTCTTTGGCGAGACCGATGTTATTAAGAGTATTCAGTTTCTGCCTGGCGTCGGCACTTCGGGCGAAGGATTTATCGGCTACAACGTGCGCGGCGGCGGAACGGGGCAGAATATGATGCTGCTCGACGAAGCCACTGTTTACAACGCCGCCCACCTGTTCGGCATTTTTTCGGTTTTCAACAACGATGCCTTGAAGGACGTGAAATTCTACAAGGGCGGAATGCCAGCAGAGTACGGCGGCCGCCTGTCGTCGCTGCTCGACGTGCGAATGAAGGAGGGCAGTCCGCAGAAGTTCGGCGTGAACGGCGGCATTGGTCTGTTGTCGAGCCGTCTGACCATCGACGGTCCGATTATTAAAGACCGCTGCTCGTTCATTGTGTCGGGGCGCCGCTCGTATATGGATATTTTCTTCCCGCTCTACCGCGACCAGATTCCCGACGACACCAAGCTTTACTTCTACGATATGAACGCCAAAGTCAACTTCAAGGTGAACGACAACAACCGCCTGTTTGCCTCGGGTTATTTTGGCCGCGATGTGATGAACTACGCCGGCGCGATGCAGATTGACTACGGAAACCGCACGCTCACAACGCGTTACAACCATTTGTTCAACGACCGGCTGTTCTCGAACCTGTCGGTCATCTACTCGCACTTTATGTACGGATTGGAGGAGAGCGACACCCGCTGGGAATCGTCAATCCGCGACTGGAACATCAAGGGCGACCTGACATTCTTCGCCAACCCCAAGAGCACCATCAAGGGCGGTTTCCAATCCACCTACCACAAGTTCACGCCGTTCATTGTGAAGGCCGGCGCCAACAGCCCCAACTATATGAAGAATGTGTCGGAATACAACAAGTCGCTTGAGCACGCAGTCTATGTGTCGAACGAGGCTAAAATCGGCGGACTTATCGATGTTGACTATGGCGTTCGCCTGTCGATGCTGCAGAACATTGGCAAGGCCGACGTGGTGAACCTCGACGAGAATTACAACATTGTTGACACAACACACTATGGCAAAGGCGTTTTCAACACGTATAAGGGATTTGAGCCGCGCTTTTCACTCAATATCCGCTTGACGGATCACAACAGCATCAAGGCCAACTTCCAGCAGACCTACCAGTATGTGCACCTGGCCAGCAACACAATGTCGCCGCTGCCCATCGACTCGTGGTTTGCCAGCAACCCCAACGTGAAACCCGAAAAATGCCGGATGGTGTCGCTGGGCTATTTTCATAATTTCCAGCAAGATGTGTACGCTTTTTCGGCCGAAGCATATTATAAGAAAATGTACGATGTGGTTGATTTCAAAGACCACGCCGATATGTTTGTCAGCGACGACATTGCCTCGCAAATCCGCACAGGCCAGGGCTATTCGTATGGTCTTGAACTGATGCTGAAGAAGCAGGAAGGCCGATTCACGGGCTGGATTAGTTACACCTATTCGCGCACCTTCACCAAGGTTGCGACAATCAACAACGACGAGTACTATCCGTCGAACTACGACAAACCGCACGACCTGTCGGTGGTGGCAACCTACGATGTGCTGCCGCGTCTGCACCTGTCGCTCAACTGGGTTTACTCAACTGGCGCGCCGCGCACCTTGCCCACGGGGCGTTTCGAGTACAACGGCGTGATTGCCCCTGTTTACGCCGAGCGCAACAAACTGCGCCTGCCCGACTTCCACCGTTTGGACCTTTCGGCCACCTTCGACCTGAAAACCGTCGAGCGCAAAGGCCGCCCCTGGCTTGAGCAGAACCTAAACCTGTCAATCTACAACGTTTACAACCGCCACAATGCGGCCAGCATAATGTTTGAGCAGGACGAGCACGACCCGTCGGTGATGACCGCCGAAAAACTCTATATGTTCAGCATTTTCCCTTCGGTTACCTATAACTTCAAATTCTAAACCGCGATGAAACACAATATATTGACAATAGGCATTTTAAGTGCGATTTTCAGCACCGCCTGCACCGAAAAAATCGACATTGAATTGAACGAAGGCGAGAACAACCGTCTTGTGGTTGAGGGCTACATTTCGACCGACACAATGCAGCACAGCGTCCGCCTGACGCGTTCAACGTCGTACTTCTACAACCAGCCCGCCACACCCGAAAAGGGCGCCATTGTCACAATTAGTGATAGCGAGGGCAACGTTTTCCCGCTCACCTACGACGACAGCACGGGCAACTACCTGACCGCGCCCGATGTTTACGGCGTGCCAGGCCGATTCTACACTTTGAACATTAAACTGAAGGACGGCGAAGAGTATGAGGCTGTTGATGAACTGATTGCGCCAAACACCTTTGACACAGTGTATTACGAGTACACCAATCTGCAATATGGTGTCGATATAGGCTCGTACTACTATTGGTTCTACACCACCTTCACCGAAAAGCCATATTTCGATGATAAGTATTTGATTTACTACTATTTCAACGATACATTGTGGAACCCGACGTTCGATGATATTCTGTATGCCAGCACCGCCAGTTATATGGACGGTTGCGGACACTTTGAGGATGTTCTTTTCTGCGCTCACGACGAGGATTCCATTCCGCACAACCCGCACGTCCGCTGCGATTTGGTGACTATCAGCATTGGCTATTATAACTTTGTGAGCCAACTGTCGGGAGAGACTTCGGGAATGGGTATCTTCCAAGGCCCGCCAGCCAATGTCTGCACCAACATTATCAACAAAGAGAAGGACAAACCCAATGGTCTGGGCTACTTCTCGGCCCGCTCGTACGATACATATGAGTTTGATATTGTGAATGATATGAAAGACGGCAAGCCGATGACTGAAGGGGTGAAGTCCCGATAGCTATCGGGATGAATGAGAGAAGGATTGAAGGATTGAATAATTGGTGAAACCGATGATAATTGGTTATTAATTTGAACGACGCAAGGCCGTAGTTAACTGCGGCTTTGCTATTTTTTGATTTTCGATTTTTGAATTTAAACCAGTTAAACTTTAAACCTTTAAACAATTCACCGATTTACCAAAAAAATGAACCGTAACATACTCACAATCGGCATTTTATCTCTCACTTTCGCCACCGCCTGCACCGAAGGAATCGACATTGATTTGAACGAAGGCGAAAACAACCGCCTGGTGGTTGCTGGTGAGATTACCAACGAGCCAGGCCCCTACAGCGTGCGGCTCACACGTTCCACGTCCTATTTCTACAACCAGCCCGCACCAGCCGAGTTGGGCGCCAAGGTGACAATTTCCGACGGCGTGCAGACTCTTGTCCTGACCGATGACGACAACGACGGCACCTATTGGACCGATTCTTCGGCTCGCGGCGTGCCTGGTCGCACCTATACGCTCGACATTGAGTTGACCAACGGTGAGACCTACACCGCCGTGGACCATATGCCTATCCCGAACCGTTTCGACACAATTTATTACGAGTACGTCAACGAGGAATACGGCCTGACTTTGCCCCAATACCATTATTTCTTCTACGCTTCGTTCACCGAGCAGAAGGGCGTCGATGATTGCTATATGATTTACGTTTACTTCAACGATTCGTGCTATAACTCTAAATTTGAAGATGTTAAGTGGGCCTATGCTGGCAGTATGTACGACGGTTGCGGAGTTTTCAAGGATATTCAGATATGCGATGCCAACGAAGACTCGATTCCGCCAAGGCCCGAAGCGCGGTTCGATTTATTCTCGATTAGTCCCGAATACCGTCAGTTCATTAAGGATATGAGCGACGAGACATTCGGCAACAGCACAATTCTGCAAGGCCCGCCAGCCAACATTTACACCAATGTCAGCAACGGCGCGCTCGGATTCTTCAGCGCCAAATCAACCACCGAGCCGTATCGGTTGAAGTTGGAACCGAAGAAAGAATGAGGGGAAGGAGAAGGTTAAACCGCGAGCATTTCAACCCATTAAACTTTAAACACTAAACTCTAAACACTAAACTCTAAACACTAAACTTTTAAACTTTGAACTTTAAAACTTAAAAAACCTAACCTCTTCCCACTTCCCTTTCACCTTTAATCGATTCACCGCCAAAATTCCTATCTTTGCGGCGCAAAAACGTAACACAATGGATAACAACCAGAACCGTCACACCGACGATTACATTTTCGGCACTCGAGCCATAATCGAAGCCATCAAATTTGGCAAGCAGGTCGATAAAATCTTGATGAAAATTGGTCAGAACAACGAACTGACACAGGAACTTACGGAACTTATCCGCGAGAACCATATTCCAGTTCAGCGAGTACCCGTTGAGCGTCTCGACCGCATCACTCGCAAAAACCATCAAGGGGTTATCGCACTTATGTCACCGATTGCTTTTTGTCAAGTTGAAGATATTGTTGCTCAGGTGTTTGACGAAGGTCGTATGCCGTTTATTGTTGCCCTCGACAGTGTTACCGATGTCCGCAATTTCGGAGCCATTGTGCGTTCGGCGGAGTGTGCCGGTGTCGATGCCATTGTGGTTCCCGAAAAGGGTGCGTCGCGCATTGGACCTGATGCCGTCAAAACATCGGCGGGAGCGTTGCATAAGGTTCCAATCTGCCGCACGTCGTCGTTGAAAAAGACTTTGCAGACACTTATGGATTCCGGACTCACCATTTGCGGTGCCACCGAAAAGACCGAGAATCTCTATTATAATCAGAACCTTACGGGGCCGCTTTGCCTTGTGATGGGAGCGGAGGACACCGGCTTGAGCGACGATGTGATGCGCCTTTGCGAGCCGTTGGTTAAAATCCCGATTCTTGGCAGCATTGAATCGCTTAACGTGTCAGCCGCCGCCGCCGTTTTGATGTATGAGGTTGTGCGTCAGCGCAGTTGAGGTTTCTTTTTCACAACCAACCTCACCAGCGAGGCCGTCACAAGCGGGTAGAAGCACAGGTTGAAACTCTGCGGAAGCAGAAAGCCGAAAATCATTATGCTGTTTCCTGCTATCAGGATGATTCGCAGCCATTTATGCCATTGCTTTTCGGCGTTTCCGATGGTGAAAATATGGACCAGAAACAGCGGTGAAGCCCACAGTATATTGAGGTTGCCAACGGTGGCGCCGTGGTCGGTGGCAAACCATAGAAGTGTTATCAGAAGCCCCAGCAGCCCGATGATGCCGAAATATATGCGGTCGAAAACCACAAGCGTTGTGGCAGATAAACGGAATGTCAAAAGAATGACGGCAATCAACAACAGACTGAAAATCAGTAATGGCGATAGAAACCAAGGCGTTTGGTCGTACTTGATTTTCGATTCAACTAGCAGACGCGTGTCGCTCACAAGCGGCAATGTGTCTATCTGACATTCAGTAAGATAATCGTGCAGTTTGTCGGGGATGAACGACTGTTGGCGGTTCGATGCGCGGCGGTCGGTGATGGAGCCCAGCACAAGGTCGATGCCGGCTTTTGTCCATTGGCTGCCAGCAAGATACGGATGAATGCAGTCGCGCATTGTTGGCAGATGAATGGTGTCGGTGCCTATGTAGGTGAGCGAGTCACCAAACGCGCGGTAGAGCATATCGAGCACCCGTGTTGCGCAGTTATCGAAAAAGAAATCGTACTGATAATCACAGTTTTCGGACAGACTGTTCTCCTCAAGCATTTCGTAGAGGTGCTGCCGCTGGGCGAGCGTCAGATTCAACCGTTGCGCCACAACTTGCCGGCCTCGGCGTTCGTAGGTGTAGACAAACTCGCTGAAACTCTCGGTTGAAAGTTGGTAAAGCAACTTTCCGGCGCAGAATTTGATGTAGAAATGCGGTGTGTTGAAACTGAAAGTGCCGTAGTTGAACACCTCGCGCAGGTTCCGCTCCGGGTCGATGACGCCGATGGCCGTGTGTCCGAACTGCGAGTAGAGTTGGTTGCCTGGCGCGCACGTGTAAACCTCAATGTACGACCGCTCACTCAACTGCACGGGTTGCGCTTCCGCGACGGTGGTGAGCAAGATTGCGAAGATGCTGATTATCAATTTCCTTTTCATTGTTGTTTAATCGTTTAATCGGTGTCCTGATAGCTATCGGGATGGTGAATTGTTTAATCGGAGAATCGTCTAAAAGGTGAGTCGCTTCGCTGTTTAGAGAACTAATCATTCTCAACTTCTAAACTTTCTCTTTTCAATCCTAATTTCTAAATCCTAATTTCTAACTCCTAACTGTTTAATCACTTCCGGTATCGATGAGAAACTGTCTTTCAGTAGGTTATCGACGTCGGATGGAGCCACCCAGACGGCCTGCGTGATGTCTTCCTCGGTTTGAGGCGTCGGTTCGGGCGTGCCGGAGCAGCGCATTAAGTACCAATCGGTTGACTTCAGAATCGGCTGGCTGCCAATGTAATACGTGTGATAGGTGGTGCAGATTGCGCGCTCAATTTCCAAGCCGCCAACACCGCACTCTTCCGTCACTTCGCGCACAGCGCACTCACGGCTCTGCTCGCCCGGCTCAATGTGGCCTTTGGGAATGTCCCACTTGCCTTTCCGCCTGATAAACAAATAGTTGTCGCTATCGTTGACAACCAAACCGCCAGCCGCACGCCGCACTTCGAACAGCGAGCAAAAATCCTTCCAGCACTGTTCTTTATTATCGCATAAAATCCTGATATGGTGATTGTTGCACTTTTTGACGTATCCGAAAAGAAAATCCTTCAGCGCTTCCACGCCCGAATATTTGTAGATTATTGTAGTTTTGCGATGCAATTCGGGGCTGTCAGTGAAAACCAGAACGTTTCCGAAAAAGAAAACTTTATATTTTTGAGACATTATGGAATCAATAAATCAAATTCAACAAAAAGTTGCTTCTTATTTACTGCAAATTAAAGCAATTAAACTGTCTCCGTCAACACCGTTCACGTGGGCTTCGGGGCTGAAATCGCCAATTTATTGCGACAACCGCGCAACGCTGTCGTACCCTGAGGTGCGCGGCTATATCCGCGACTCGTTTGCCGCTCTTATCCGTCGGAAATATCCTGATGTTGAGGTGATTGCGGGCGTGGCCACGGGTGCAATCGCTCACGGCGTGCTGGTTGCCGAGGCTATGGGGCTGCCGTTTGTGTATGTGCGCAGCGACGCCAAGACTCACGGAATGTGCAACCGCGTTGAGGGCAATCTGCAGGCAGGACAGAAGGTTGTGGTTGTTGAGGATTTGGTATCGACAGGCGGAAGCAGCCTCGCTGCCGTTGAGGCTCTGCGTGCCGCCGGCGCCGACGTTCTGGGCCTTTACGCCATTTTCACCTACGGATTCAAACGCGCCGTTGATGCCTTTGCCGGCGCCAACTGCAACCTCGACACCCTGAGCAACTACGACGCACTGCTTGAGCACGCTCTCGAAATAGGCTACATTGCCGACGACCAACTCGAGGCACTGAAAAAATGGCGCCACGCACCTGAAGATTGGGGAAAGTAAAAAGTAAGTATTAGTGCCCCAGTGGGGTAAAAACTGCATAGCCCAAGGCAACGCCTTGGGCTATTTTTTTTGTTATTTTTATTATAGTTCTCATAGGGGACGGCTTCAATATCGCATATTGAAAACTTTTAAAAACATCTTCCACAAAAATTCCTTTGGCCATATTTTGGGCATAATCCCAAATATCATACATAATTTTATTTTATGATATATGATATAAATCTGTATGTCCTCACGCATTTTATTTGTTGTCAATATATTAATTCAACTGTTTATCTTCCAATAGAATAGCTTAAAAGCGTTTTTGCCAAAAATTTTGGCGTTAAAAGCCCCTCGTGCGTCTGTTTACCCCACTTTTCAGTCCGATTATCAAAAAAACAGGAACACTCATATATATATAAGCGTATTCAAGCTGTCGCAAACACCTTTTATGGGTAAATTTGTGAGTTAACAAATGAGGGAAAACGTATGAAGAAAAATTTTTCAAATATGATGAATTTAGTTTCAGCTATTCGTGTTAAGGTTTTATGCCTTGCGACTTTGTCGCTTTTTGTTGGGGCGAATAATGAGGTGTGGGGACAGACAAATAAAGAATATTATTCAAAAAATGACGGCAATTGGAGTGTAAGTGCCAATTGGAAATCGAAAACTCCGACTGCAGACCCTGCGTCAGAATGTCCAGGGCAAATATCATTTACTAACACGTATGGCACTTATGGGGATGCTAAAGTAAATATTAATCATAATATTACCATAGACGAGGATGCCGTAGGTTATGATGGTGTAAATTTGAATGTGAGGCAGATAACTTTAAAATCAGGAGTCAATTTATATGTAAATAGGAATTTTGCAGTTACCGGTTCCGGAGGCATTGGTGAATGTTTTGTTAATAATGGAGGCAATATCACCATTTCGAGTGATGCGGAATTACACATACAGAAAACACTAAAAGCAAACGCTGATTTTTCGGTTAGTGGTGCAGGAACATTAAAACTCAAAACAAATTTGGCAGAAACAGGAAAATTCACAACATCTGTTGCAAATGTCATATTTACAAACGAAACCGGAGACGGTATTGCTAATATTTCAAATCCAATTGTAATAGAAGGAGGAAATGTATTATACCAGCAAACGAAAGGCAGAACGTTATCAAATGTTACTATAACAGGAACAGAAAGCGTGAGTGGAACATTTACAGCAGAAGCAAATGTTACAATCACCAATCTAACGATTGATGGTGGAACGCTAACTATTAAAACTGGAAAAACGGTTACAATCACCAATTTGTCAGTAACAAAAAACTCAAGAATCATAGTTGACGGAGATGGAACTGCCACATTAGCAGTTACAAATCTTACTATCAATCCGGATGTAACTCTTGAAACAGAAGGAAATCTCACTTGGAATAAAGCCGTTACTTTAAGTACAGGTCATATTGAATCGGCATCAGGGACATTAACATTTAGCAACACGGTTACTCTTGGTAGTGATTATACATTAACGGGTGCTGGCGGTTATTTGATTTCGGGGACAATTAACACTTCTACTTATTCGTTGAAAACCGAATCTCCAGTTTCATTAACAGGTTCGGGAGCTAGTGCAAATATTGTTGTCGATAACAATATGTTTACTAACAATAAGAATCCTAATACAATAAATAGCCTCATAGTTAACGAAGGAGGATCTTTTGTGGCAAATTATAATACAACTATTAATAATTTGACATTAGATGGCGGTGAATTGGAGATAGCGTCTGGTAAAAAACTGACCGCCACAGAAAGCTCAATACAAGTTGGAGGAAGTGCAACAATTACTAGTTTTGGCTCTGGGGTGGCAACAATAAAAACCAATGAAATAAATGTTGTGTCGGGTTCTACTTTAACAATTGATGGTATAAATTTTAGTGAAGATTTTCCGATTACAATTAATGGTGGTTTAAAAATATCAGGCAATGTTACTGCAAGTAACAATATTACTGTTAATGGAGAGGTTGAAATAGATAATGGAGCCACCGTAAACATTGCCGATAGCAAAAACCTTACATTCTTAGGTACACCAAACATTTCTGGTGCTGGAACATTGAATTTCAAAGGAACGGCTACAATTAATAATCTTACTGATTGTTTAGGAGTAGAACATATAACCTTTGGTGGCAACAAAAAGACCATTACATACGGAGGTACATCTGACCATATAATTGCAGCCACTAATTATTATGATTTAGTTATTAGCTCAACTGCTGACAGTTTGACTTTGTGTGGAAATGTTACGGTAAACAATAATTTCACAATAAACAATGACTATAAATTGGGTGGTGATGGAACAAAATTAACTGTTAAGGAGTATTTCTATGGTAATAGTAAATGGTTTAAAACTTATGTCGATGTTACTATATGTCCTGATAAGCGCGACAATCATATAGTAAATGGGAAAATTGAAATAAATGGAGGTACGTTCTATACGAAAAGTAAAACCGTTAATGAAGCCAATGCATTAAAAGCATTAGTGATCAACGGTGGCAAGTTTGAAACCACCCGTTCACTCATAGTTTCAACGCCAATAGTATTAAATGGTGGGGAATTGAAAACAGATTATAAGGTGGAGAAGACACCGGCAATAAATGTTACCAAAAGTTCAACAATTACAACATCATTTCAAGCTTATGATGCGGCAATAAACATTTCTGAGGGAGCCATTCTTTCGGTTGCAACTTACACTGTTGAGAATAAAAATTATGCTGATTTCAGCAATATAGTCGCTGGCGCTGGTACCATTAAAGTAACCAGTGGCTCAACACTCAAATTGAACGATGATGAAATAGGCGGCCTTATTGTAGATAATGGAGGCATACTCGAAATCGCTCGTAATATGGATGTTACGGGCAACGCCACATTCGCCGGCACAGTCAACGGAGCATACACCACCACAGTTAAGGGTGCGGAGGTGACATTTGATTCACCAACATTCGGGACAAACAATAAAGTGCTGATTGATGGCAATGCCAAAATTATAGGAGCGGACGATTGTTTTACCGGCTATGTTTCGGTTGCCAACTATAAAAACATCACTTATGCGGCATCGTCGAACAAGATTCTTGCATTAGCCGATGCATCAGGCAGTTATGGCTCGCTAACAATAGAGGGAACTGCTGTTGAACTCTGCGCGGATGCTGAGGTTGGCGGCACATTTGCGGTGAAAGACGATTTGTCAATCAGCGGAAGCGGGAAGACATTGACAATCAATGGTAACATAGAGGACGAGAGCGGAGCGGCTGAAAAGAAAACCATTACTATTAATAGTGGTGCGACTTTGGCGGTTGGCTCGGGCGCCAGCTCGGTGGAGCCAAAAATCAGTGTGCCCGATGGCGCAACGCTGAATTATGGCAGCGCAGCTGATTTAACAGCCCTTAATCTTGCACAGAATGGCAATGCAGTGTTTGAGGCTTCGGCAACGCTGGTAAATCCGACTTTGGATGGAAATATCACAGTGAGAGCCGGCAAAACGCTGACTCTTGCCGGAACCGTTACAATAGGTTCGAATTTACATATCACTAAAGAAACAGGAGCAAGCGTGGTGATTGGCAATGGAGCCACAATTGTGGGTGTGATTCCGTGCGACTTGGGAATATCGGTTGCCGATGGTGCGTCGGTTGAGTATGCGTCAACATCGACAAACATCTTAGGCGGAACTTATACGGCCTTGACCATCAACGGCAGCAATGTTACTCTTTGCGATAATGTGACGGTTAATGGAGGCTTCGCAATAGCCGGTAACACCACCATTAACAGCTCGAATAAGAGTTTGACATTGAATAATGCTGTTAATAGCGAAGATGGAAACACTCTTACTATTAATGGTACAGACTTGACGATTGGAGCAGGAACGGTTGATGCCACAGTGCAACCGTATCTGACATTGACCAGTGGCGCAACGCTCACCTATAATAGAACAACAGCGCTCAACAATCTCAATGTCGGCACTGATTGCTCGGCCACATTCGGAGCAACAACAACCGCAAGCAATGCAACGCTGAATGGCGAAATAACAGTGAACAGCGGCAAGACGCTTACTCTTGCAACGACAGTTGATTTTGCAGGAGCGACAATTTCGGGCGAGGGTGCTGTCAATGTTAAGGAAGGAGCAACAATCAGTAATTTAATTAGTTGTCTGTCAGTTGGTATTGAGGCTGCAGGCGAGGGAGAAAACAGAACCATCACTTACGCAACAACGTCAACCAAGATTTTTGCCGGTACTTACACCAATCTGACAATTCAGGGCAGCGAGGTGACACTTTGCGATGATGTTACGGTTGATGGAACATTCGCAATCGGAGGCAATACCACTATCAGTAGCTCGAATAAGAGTTTGACATTGAATAATGCTGTTAATAGCGAAGATGGAAGCACTCTTACAATTAGTGGTACAGACTTGACGATTGATGAAGAAACGGATGACGCCACAGTGCAACCGTATCTGACATTGACCAGCGGCGCAACGCTCACCTATAATAGAACTACCGCGCTCAGCAATCTCAATGTTGGCACTGGTTGCTCAGCCACATTCGGAGAATCAACAACCGCAAACAATGCAACACTGAATGGAGAAATAACAGTGAACAGCGGCAAGACGCTTACTCTTGCAACGGCAGTTGATTTTGCAGGAGCGACAATTTCGGGTGATGGTGCTGTCAATGTAATGGGTGGCGCAACAGTCAGCAATCTGACCGAATGTCTGTCAGTAGGAGTTGTGGCCAATGGCAGCGACGATAAAAGCATTACATATACATCAACATCATCTAAGATTTTGGGCGTAACATACACCAATCTGAGCATAAGTAGCGGCACGGTTGAACTTTGCGGCGCAGTCACTGTTGAGGAAACATTCGCAGTTGGCGCCGATGTTACAATAACCGGCGGCCAGACATTGACACTGAAGAATGAGGTGACTGGCGGAAAGACCATCACAGCCTCGGGAACTACAGCAATAGTGCTTACTGCCGATAATAACTCTGATGTTGCCGCATCGTTTGTGCTGAACACCGGGACATCGCTCACCAGCAACCGCGCTTGTGAGATAGCGGCAATAACAGTTGACGGCGGCTCGGCAACAATTGGAGCGGCAACCACAGTAACCGGCAACTTCGCGGTTAACAGCGGCTCGGCCACAATTAACGCAGCGACAGTAACCGCAAGCAACTTTAATGTTGGTAGCAACGGAACGGTTACCGTTTCGGGGGCATCGAGAGTTACGGGAAATGCAAATCTGACAGGAGCGATAGACCTTTCGGCTGACGGCGCCAGCTTTACAGTCGGTGGCGGAACCATAGCAATTCCGGCCATCTCGTCGATTTCCGATGTCAGCAAATTCCATATCGACGGAACGTCAACAATTGCAGAACTTGACGAGTGCGTTGACGGTCTTGATATTAGCGGAAACATTACCTACGCTGCATCTGCACCTGTTATTCAGGTATCTGACGCATATAGCGCATTGACAATACTCGGTACCGATGTTTCGCTTTGCGGCGATGTAACAGTCAGCGGAACCCTGACTTGGAATTCGGGCATCATAACACTTGGCAGCAACACGCTGACAGTTGCCAATATTTCCAGCGAAAATGAATTTAGCGGAGCCCATATGATGGTTTCGGGCGGTTTGGACGATGCTGCCGGACGGCTGACAATAACAGATTTGACCGGTTCGGTAGTATTCCCGGTTGGCACAATGCTAGCCGAAGGTGCCAGCAGAGCCCAGTACACTCCGGTTACATTCAGCAGCATTGCGGCTGGCGCCACATCGTCAATAACCGTATCGACTGACAATCACACAGCTGCAGGAGGAATAGCGCAGGACTTGAAGCGTACTTGGACTGTTGAAAGCAGCAATGTTGATGGCGCAAAGTTGGATTTCGAGTTTGTTGCGGTTGACGACCCCACACATTTGGCTATGCTTGTGGCTCTTAACGGAGAAGAATTGACAGGTTCCTCTGTTGATAATGAAAATAAAACAATGACAACCAATGTCGTTGAGTCAGACATCAACGGCACTTGGACCGCAGTGCTTTCAGGAAGATTCATATACTCTTACCAAAATGGCGATTGGAATGTTGATGCAACTTGGACTGACAAACCAGACGGTTCTGAACCTGATGGTGGCGTGGGGTCGGTTAGCGCACCAATGTCAACTGATAATGTGACGATTCTGTCTGGTCATATTGTTGAAGCTGGGAGTGCCGCGCAGTACGCAAACACCGTTAATGTTTTAGGAGAACTCGATTTAGGTACGCAGGAAACCCACTTCAAGTATCTTAGCGGAACAGGCCACTTGATTCAAACGGGTACATATAATGTAGGAGTTGATTGCCACGATGCCGATTTCAGAGCAGCCGACGGCGGCACGCTTGAACTCAATGGCGATTTTGGCGGACAGAGCGATTTCAGATTCAACAACCTGATATTGAACAACAATAGCGGAGAGAATTTGGCTTTGACTATTGGTGCCGACAAGGGAACAATGAATGGTTCGCTGACATTGAAGGGTGCCAACTCTATAACAATCAACGGCAATTTTGCCACTGCAACAGCCGGAACAATCTCGGTTGAAACCAGCAGCACCTTTGCGGGCAATGTAACAACCGGCGGCATAACTGTTGGTGAAGATAAACAGCTCACCATCAGTGGTGATTATACTGTTTCGGCAACAGCAATCACAGCCATCGCTACTGATGCAAAGGTTGTTGTTGACGGCGATGCAACTGTTGCAACCAATGCCGTGCTGACTGGCGCAATTGAAGTTAATAGCGGAAAAACTCTCACAGTTGAGGGCACCGGTACCGGCACCGATGTAACATTCAGCGGTTCGGGCAGAGTGGTTCTCAAAACTGGAGAGACATACAACGGCACAATAACGGCAGCACAATTGGAAATTGAAGCGGGAGCCATAGTTAATGCAAATCTGATAGTTACAGGTTCTTTGGCCATAGCCGATGGTGCGGAAATCAACGGAACGGTTACTGTTGGAGTCGCTGGAACTCCGGGCTCATTAACCTTAGGCAGCAATGTGGAATTTAATGAAACAGTTGCAGTTGTAGGAAATATTGTTGCATCTGCCAACGATAAAACCGGAGTCAGCTTCAATAGCACGGTTTCGGCAACCAATATAACATTGGGCAATGGCGCGGCTTTTGCAGGTGCGGTTACTCTTGGCGGGAATCTGACATTGGGCGCTAACGCTGAAATCAGCAGTACGGCTGCAATTACCGGCGATGCAACATTTGGCGACAATGCAACAATCACCGGCTCAACCATTTCGGCCGCAAATCTGACTCTTGGCAGCGGTGCATCAGTTAGCGCAGCCATCACAACCACCGATTTGACTATCGGTGGTGGCACGTTAAGCGGCGCAACAACAGTTGCTGGAGACATGGCATTGGGCGGAAACGTGACGGTTGATAACAACGCAGTTACAGTTACCGGAGAGCTGGCATTGGCAAGCAACACTTTGACCATCAATGGTGCCAATGGAGTTGTTTATGCAAACGGCGCTTTAACATTCGCTGGAGCAACAGTTGCAGGAACCGGCGCCATACATATTAATAATACACTCTCGGGGGATGCCATCAATGTGAATGTGGCAACTGCTGATTTGAATGGTACTAACGACATTCCGGCAACAATAACCGTAGGTAGCGGCGCAACTTTGACAAATAAACGCTCAGACAAGAATATTACCGGTCTTACGGTTAACGGCAAGTTCGTTTCAAATCCGGGTGTGACCTTGACAAATATGACAGTAAACGATGGCGGCGAGGTTGAATTGAATGGTGTAACCACAATGACCGGTCTTGCAATGTCGGGAAGCACTTCGAAGCTGACTGCGGAGAAGGATGCAACATTGTCAGGCGCAAAATTAGCAGGAACAATTACTGCGGGAACTACAATTAAATTTGGAATAACAAGTAATACTAATGTTGATTTTGATTTTGCAGACATTAATACAATGATTGGTGCTTTCGAGGCAACCAAGGCCATTAATATATATAAATTAACAAAGTGTGCTGGTGGTGAATTTAATCCTAACAACAGGGGTATTACTTATGGGAGTGATTGCGAGAACATGCTTAATTTGAAATCAGGATGTGCGTATGGAAGTCTTACTATACGTAGCAATAGCATTACACAGTGCAGTAATGATTCCGTAGCGGGTAATTTGGCATTTACAGGGTCAGGAGATTTTGAAGTTAATGGAGATGGTCATAAATTGGTAGTGGAAGGGGATGTTACTGGTGGAAAAAATGTAACATTTGACAATAGTGACGTTACATTTGGAAAAGATGGAGCAGAAACTAATTTGGAAGAAAAAGAAATAGCGCTTGTTAATAGCAGTAAACTCACCATTGCCGGAAATGTTAAAAAGAAAAAGGATTATAATCTAATTATTAGAGGAGGGGGAGACCTAATAATCATTGGTTCTTTGATTTTTGAAGAATATTGGGACCCAACGGCAAATAGCAATCAGGGTAAATATATAAGCAACACTCTTATATTTACTGAAGACAATCAGGTGGTTAAAGGAACGGGAACGTTGGATATTAGCAAAAAAGGAATTACAGCCAATAGAATCACCAATTATGCTACTATAAACATAGGCACATCAGCCTCTGTTGATGTTGATGAGTTCGACATCAAGAACGGTGGAACATTGGACTATGACAACGAAACCACAATAGAGAAAATCACTGTTAACAGTGGAGCCAACTTTATTGCGGGGCAGAGTGTAACCGTCAAAACAATGACCTTGACTGGCGGTAAAACTCAATTGGCCGACAACGTGACGCTCACTATGAAGAGTGGTGTTGATATGGCCATATCAGGAAACGACACCATTATTGGCGGTACCGGCAGTGCAATCAGCGGAAAGCTGGCTTTGGCAGAGAGCACCAACCTCTCAATCAGCGGTTCGGTTGCGCTCGACAATAAGTTACAAATCGCAAACAACGTAACCCTTACCGGTATTGGCGATGCAGCCACTATGAGCTGGTCGGCAAACAAGGAGGTGGAAGTGGCTTCAGGTAAGCATCTTACCATTAATGGAGATTTGAAATTTGAAGGCGACATAACTCTCAATGGAGCAATAAAGGTTGACGGAACTAGCAACAAACTGAAACTTGGCGGTGGAACGGTTACATTTAACAGCGCCACCGATTTCAGCGGAACAAACGGCAAACTTGTATTTGTTGATGACGCCACAATCAGCGGCTTGTCGCAAAATCCGAACATTGCTTATGCCAATGTTGAGTGTGTCGATGGGAAAACCGTCACCTATGCAGCCAATTGCACTCGTATGCTGCCGGGTAGCTACAGCAACGTTGGGCTCAACGGCGCAATTGCCGACATCACACTCTTGGATGATGTTGAGGTTAGAGGTACCTTGACTTGGACAGCCGGACGCATCCATCTTGGTGCTAAAAAGCTGACAATCAGTCAAAATGACTTGCCTGGCACATTCTCGCCAACCTTTATGGTTGTGGTTGGCGATGGCGGACGGCTTGTTTACAAAGCACCGGCGGCTACCACAACATTGAAAATGCCTGTGGGTACTATCGCTCAGAATAATATGGGCGCATCGGTTTATCAATACACTCCTGTGTCGTTCAGCGGTTTGACCACTATCGCGACTGGCGATACTGTTTCGGTTCAAGTCAAGAACCAGCCGAAGACAGGCAAGGCATCCGACTTGCGCCGCTATTGGACAGTGCGGTCGAAATCAGGCGCACAAGGAACCCTTGTGTTCAACTATAACACCGACGATGATCCTTACAATCATGTCCGCTATTTGAAAGTGTACCGATATGGGTTTGACGATGCCGAGGATGGTATTATCGCTGACGGCGCAACTGATGACGTGGCAAAGACAATTTCCGTCAGCAATATAATCATCAATGGTATTTGGTCGGCAATTGAGTTCCCGCCAGTGGTAACTCTCTATTCGTTCAAGAATGGCAAATGGTGGGATACGGCAGTATGGACAACTTCTTCTACCGGTACAATATATGATAATCCATTGGGGTTGACACCTACAGAAGACCATGATGTTGTCATTCTCCATAATAATGAGATTGAAGGCGGCACAGACGAAGACATAGCCACAGACGCAACTGGGCGTGCGCATAAAAATATTCACGCCCGCTCAGTGTTCCTTGACGGTTTTGATACCAAGCTGATTGTCAACAGCGAAAACGATGTTGACATAAATGTGATGAAGGGAAATGGCACACTGCAACTCAAAGACATATGCAGCTTTCCCGAAATCCGTCACCCCGATTTGTTTATGGCTGCCGATGGCGGAACAACCGAGTTCTGCGGCAGCCCCGTTGCCGATGAGTTCGATTTGGAGCAGGCTGAGTTCAACAATCTGAGCATCAGTTACACCAAATCCGATATGAAATTGGATATCAAGCCGAAGGGTGAAAATGGATCGCCAATTAATAAGTTGCAAATCAACGGCAACCTCACCATCACCAATGGTGCTTTGGTATATAAGGATGCGGGCAAGTCAATTCATGTTGAAGGTGATGTTGTGATTGGCGGGAATGGTAAGATAATCAACAACTCGGGTGTTGGCGATGTTGACAATGCCGACACACTGCAGATTGCCGGAAACTTCTCCAACAGTGGCGAAGTGCTCCTCACCAAACGTACTTGGGATAGTTATACCAGTTCGGCGACAGCTGCTGAAGGCACAAACGGACGTGGAATTTTAAGGTTTGTGGGCACAGGCAATTCAGCTTTTGATTGTTATAACACTACCAACATCAGCCAGATTATTGTTGATAAGGCAAACGAGGAGTTGGCCGTTGTGCTGAAGACATACAGTGATGAGAAGAATTTCGGACTTTTGGGACAGGCTGTAAACACCAAAGCACCGGCGGGATTCGAGACTGAAGGTTCCTATCCGGAGAATCCGACAGAGTATTTCAAGCCGTTATGGCTGAAGTGCGGTATTCTTGAACTTCAGGGGCTGACTCACATCCGTTCGCTGGCGGAAGGCGGTGAAGCAGCGAAAAACAAAGATTGTTTCTTCATTCCTCAAAAAGGTTGTCTGAAATTGAATGGTCCGCTTGTAAAAGTGGAGTCAACCATCAGTAGCGCTCTGAAAGTGGCTTATTCATCAATAATTCCGGCCGGAAGGTTTATCATCAATGATGGCACCTATGATGGCAAGGGAGGTTCGGGTGCAACTTTTGTCGGCTCAACTCATATTGAAATAAACGGAGGCACAGTCAAGTGGGCATCGTTCCGTCCTTCGCAATTCTCATACAATGGTCAGACAAGCTATACTCAGACAGGTGGTCACGTGTATATAACCGGACTTGGTGATGCGGCCGGAGCATCCGCATCATTCTTCATGCCGCTTTCATCCTACATATTTAATATGTCGGGCGGAACGATGGAAATCTGGTCGGCCGGTAATGAGGGTGCGTTTGTTGTTAAGTCAAACCCAACAGACGGCGGGATAACCGGAGGTGATATTATAATCAATACAGGAAGACTTGAGAATGGCAGTGGTGGCGATGCCGGCAGCAGTAGTTATAAAATTTCAAGTGAGCTGCCTTTCCATAACCTTATACTGAAGAACGAGAGACTGAACGGTGCTACTGCAGCTTATGCAAGCCACTATTTAAGTGATGCTTCGGGAACTTGGAAGAGTAAGATAGCATATAGCATAAAGGCCAACACCGTAATAAAGAACGACCTAATTATTGAAAACAGTGTTGTGTTCGACACCAAAGACAAAGCGGTAACAGTAGGTAGAAATTTAATAATCAGAGGCGGCGATCCGCTTACAGCGGCAAAAGTCTATACAAGAAGGGGTACGTTTATTATGACTGGTGACAGCCCTTCAATTGATAACGGAGCCCATTTAATTGCTGACGGAATTATAGTTGCTGATGAAACAGCCACTTCGGAGGGATTCTATAATCTCACCATTGCCGAAGGGGCAGACATTACAGCCGACAACAGCTTTAAAGTCCGCAATAAATTCATATTGGGCAACAATGGCAAGCTGCGCGATGGTAACGACAACAACATTTACACAATGTTGAAGCACGTTGAAATTGACGGCGAACACATCGAACGAGCCACAGGCCCGGCAACAATGCTGCTCAATTGCGGAACCGATGGAATCCTTTATAGTAATGGAAACGGTGTGCTGAACAATGTCACTATCAACACCACGCAAGGCACTTTGAAATTCCAAGACCCTGTCAATAATAACAGAGCCACAAAGCTCACCATCAACGGGCAGCTTGATTTTGCTTCGGCAACACGGTTCTACATTGGTATTCACAATCTTGAGTTAGGTCCTAAAGCCGAGGTTGTTGCTTCAGTTAGTTCGGGTTTCGGTTCCGATTGTATGATTCAAACATACGGACCAAGCGCAACAGCACTTGGTGTGACAAAAGTTTACGACGCTACTCACAAGTCGTTCACATTCCCGTTCGGGTTCCAAAGCTCCAATTATTATTACACACCGGCCACAATCGAAGTTGGCAATGCCGAAACTTACGGTAAGATTACATCGAGACCGGTGACAGGTTCGAATTTCCGAGTGGCCAATAAATCACTCAAATGCTATTGGATAACCGAGGAGACAGGATTTGTGAATGCAGTCAACCGCAGTCAGGAGTATAAGTGGTATTCCAACTGGATTTCAAACGATGCCGCTCCTGTGGGGTATGTTGGAGCTCGCCGCACCGGAGGAACGTGGGACACAACCTTTGGCAATGTTGAGAGCAGCACAACTGGCGGCTTGACCGAGTGGAAAGTATCTTTCAGCCGCGACGACATTACCAATGTGAACGGTTATTATACGGCCGGTAAACCCGAAGCCTTTACTAATATGCAAGTTCTCTATTCGTCGGATTTTGTTAATGACAATCCCGATGCTGAATGGAGCGACTGGCATTGTTGGTCAACAACGGGAGTAGGTGGGGAACCTGCAGGGGAAACTGTACTACCAAATAAGAATACAGCTGTTATAATTGGCGATGAAACTCATCACCATACTATAAAGGCCACCGGAGAAGCTAAATCTTCAAGTTTGTCAATTGCTCCTGGTTCAACTCTCGATTTGGGCGTATATAATGGTGATTTAGGCATTGCTGAAGTTGATGAGGCTATCGGTGCTGGCACAATAAAAATCGGAAGAGCCTATTTCCCAGGAGGCGATTATGTAAGCTTCCTTGGCGAGCATGGTGGTACGGTTGAATATTATGGCGACAACTATGTTATTCCCAATGGTAAAGCGAATTATTGTAATTTGGTGATAAGCGGAGGTTCAGTGGCGACACCGATAACCTTGCCAAACAAAAACATCACGGTTTTCAACAATTTAACCATCAAAGGCTGGGCTCAGTCAGACACAACAGGCATCCGCACTTTAACTGTCAACGACAGTTTGATTGTTGAAAGCGGTGGTTTACTGTTGAGGAATAATAAATTCACAAACCAAAAGCAGACATATACAGTGAAAGGGTCGGTGGTTGTGAACAGTGGCGCAACCATAAAAGCCGCAGGTTTGTCTGAAGTTGATATTGCCGATGCCAATATGAACAAACTTCTCATTCATGGCAATCTGACAGTCGACGGCACATTCGATGCCACTACTGGCTATAACAAGTTCGACACGGAATTCACAGGTGAAACAACGTCAGTGGTCAGTGGTAATAGCAGCATTGACTTCAACCGATTCATCTGCAACAAAGACCATCTGGCTGACAGTCTTATTCTGAAAACCAAAAATGTTGCATCGACTGGTACTGCTTTGGCCGATTTGAAACGCGGAACCTTCGCTTTAGACATTGATGATGGGGTAGGTGAGGATGACGATGAATTGTCCCTCAGTGCCGGTGGTATGGCAATTCCGCAGAATGTGCGTCTGTCTGTTATCTCGGGTAATATTTCGGTGGTGGATAATGCAACGGCAGCACCAAGGTTGGAGTTGACTGGGCATATTTGTGTGGAAGGAGGAAGTTTGGTTGTTGGAACGGATGCCGTTACTAATTATAACAGTATAACATATGCTGCAGAAGGCAAGCCTTCAATTACCATTAACGACGGTTATCTCGAAGTCGTTGGTCAAATCAGCAAGTATGATGGTCAGACAACAGGTTCGCTCATCTGGACTCAGAGGGGCGGTGAGGTTGTGATTAAAGGCCAAAAACGAGGGAATTCACCTGCTTGGCTATCAGGCTTTGGCGCCATCCATATTCAAGACGCCGGTGAGTTCAACATGAGTGGTGGTACGCTCACTATTATGAATGGTGGTGGCGGAGAATTGTGTGGCGACATCTATATCAAACCCACAGCGGGTTCGGTTAACTGCACCGGTGGTGAGATTATCATTGGCGGCGGCAGCCAGAAACTGCTCACCAATTCGCCTTTGTACAACCTGAAGGTGGCCAGCGGAGCAACTCTCAGCGCTTATGACAACATCAATGTCAACCGTCTGACTATCGAAGGAAGCGGTGTCTATAACGCTCTCACCCGCGACCTTGTCATCCGTGGCGAGTTCATTAACCACAACAACAATTCAACTGAGGGTTCTACCATCAGTCAGGGATTTGTGGCAGGAAGCGCAACCCAGCTTACCAAGTTCGTAGGTGAGAATGTAAGGGTTGAAGGTGTGGCAGGCTATCAAACTCAGTTCGCACGGTTGGAAATTGATGGCGATGTTGATTTGGAGGCCGGAAAAACGAGCATCAGAATTGGTGGAAACCTTGTTCAGAATGGCGGCACGGTTGACGACCATGGCAACATCATCCATCTGTTTGGCGACCTGACTTGCCGTGGTAGTTTCGAAGGCGAGGGCGGTATCAATTTCTGCCGGTCCGACGACAAGCAGACTATTGACGGCAACACCTTGTGCTACATTTCCACAATAACGGTGAGCAACAACCACGAGGTTTATCTTAATACCAACATCAGGGTTCATAATAAAGTCAAGCTCGACGCCAACCTGTTCATTGACCGTTGCCGTCTCTATCTTGATGAGGATGCAACCATTGAGGCGGTTCCGGGCGAAGTTTTGAGCGCTAGCCGTATGATTAGGATGAATGGTATGTATGAGGACCACGGCGTCACTAAATATGTGCCGTATAGCGAAGATACTCCGTTCTCGTTCATAATCCCGGTTGGCGTTGACGACGCTGATGGTGTGGGACGTTACACACCGGCGAAGTATGAGTTTGAGTTCAACAAAATACGTGACGCGTCAATCACTGTTGCTACAATGAATTTCCGCCACCAGAACCTGTCAGTTGAACCGACAAAGTGTATTAACTATTACTGGAAGGTGGTTACCGATGGATTTGGTGACGATGGTGATGAGTTTGAGACCTCGAAATCAGATGAATATTCAGTAAAGCAGACTTATACTTACGACTGCGTGGTTCATGGTTCGGGCGAGGAGCCAATGCTGCCGGAGTATCTCTATTATGGTGGCGCTGAGGAGTATGAGTGGATGGACTTTACGGGTGATGCGACTACCCCGGCAAAAGCCAGAGTTGTTGGTAACGACATTGAATTCGACCACTTCGGCCACATCAAGGGCGATTACACCGCTGGAGCCTACGGCGAAAGCATCTATAACGCTCAGCCCGTGCTTTATACTAGCGATGCTTGTGCGTATGAAGGTGGTGCTGCCGGAGGTGAATGGAGTGCGCCGGGCACTTGGATGCGTTGGGACAAGACTGCTAATGCTGGAGCTGGCGGTTTGGTTCCATACAATGACGCCCCCGATGGCAACCCAATTCACATACAACCTGGTCACAAAGTATATGTCAGCGGCCCTGCTCCGGTAACGGCTTATTGCATCATTTTCGACGAAGCAAGAAAACTGACTCCTTTGGAAACCATTGAAACTAAAGGATTGGGCATTTTTGATATTGGCAGCACGCAAGGAAGCAAATTTGGCAGAGTTGATGGTGCCGGATGGTTGGTAATATGGCCAAACGCAGACGAATATAAGATGCCTGCCGGTGATTTTGAGGGTTACTTGAGCGACACAAAAAGTATTATAGAGTTTACTGGCTCTGCCAATGGAAAACTGCCTAACTCAATAGTTGGACATGCTTCGCAGCCAATGCAGAATGTAATACTTTCTGGCACCGGCGTCAAGACACTCACGAAAGAGACAGGTGAGTACATCAATGGCAATATGACCATTAGAAACGGCGCAAGGTTGGCTTTCAACAACACTCCAATTTATATCAAGGGTAACTGGATAGACGAGAACACTTCTATCTCAGGTTTCGATGCCGGCAGCTCCGAAACCAAGTCGTTGGTTGAATTTAACGGCACAACAGAGCAGACAATCACGCTGGCTAACGACCGAATGTCATTCTATAGACTGAAAATCAGCAACCCCGCCGGTGTGCAAATTGTCAGGAGTAATGAGACGGGAGTTCCTGATTCAACACCGCTGACAATCGTTAAGGAGCTAATCTTCACCAATGGCTGCCTGACCACCGCCGGCAATAGCAGCGTTGTAATTGGCTACGGAACCACCATCAGCGGCTATGGTCAGACAATGTTTGTCAATGGTCCGTTAACCAAGATGATGCATGCGAATGACAACTTCACATTCCCTGTTGGCAAAATTGATGACGAAGGTGACAAATTCTATGCTCCTGCAACGCTTACCAGTGTTACTGAGGAAGGCGCGTGGACGACAACATACTATTATGATGCCGACAGCCGAATGAGTTTCGACAGCCTGCCGCCATTGTCATCCGTCAGCCATAACGAGTATTGGATGTTTGGAGCACCTGCTGCCTCTGTGGAAGCCAAGGTGGCACTTTACGCCACCGATAGGTCAATCGATAATTGCACCGATGCCCTGTTCAACCGTTTGATGGTTACTGGTTTGATTAATGATGGTGCAAATGTCGATAAATGGGAGATGATAAACAGCACACGCTCGGGTTCAACATTGTCGGCTTACGTTACAACGAGTGCGAAGGTAGCCATCAGCGACTATACCCGTTATGCTCTTGGATATGTGGGAATCACGGCTCGTTTGGCAGAGTCTCCGGCTCTTACTATATGCGATGGAGATGCTGCTGATGGAATACCAATTACTTTCAACGGATTGTCAGACCATTATACTGTAGAGTTCAAAGTGCAGTCGTTGGATGACGAGTACACGGGCAGAGTTGATATCAGAGATGGTAACAACCTGACTTTCACCGGCAACGACCTTGGCCGATTCTTTGGCCGCAACGGAGGATTTATCTCGACAGGTAGTGGTGACGATGAGGAGCCGGTTCCATATCAGGTATCTCTTCTGAATGTATGGGAGGGTAACACACAAGGCCAAGCCAGCGGCAGCAATACTGTAACGGTGGCATACAACGCCCAGCCAGTAATCACAGGCTCACGTTTTGTGGGTGTTGGCGAAACCCGTGACTATGAGGTTGATGTAACTCGTTGGGATGATGGCGCTAACGCTTATACTTGGAGCGCATCAGGCGAAAATGCGTTAAAAGTAGCAATCGATCCATCTAACGCTGCTGTAACCCACGTAACGTTCGACCTCAATAACAGGCAGAATTACAATTTGAATTTGAATGTTTTAAAGACTTACAACACCAATGGTAAACAGTGTACCAGAGGAAACACCAAGTTTGTTGAAGTGAAGAACAAGCCGCAACCCGAAATCCATTGTACAACCACTAATGATGTTTTTGCCGCTTGCAAGGCATCAGTTCCGTCAACCGACGATGATAATTATACTTACAGCACGGCTCTTGTTAGTGGACATACATATTCTTGGAAAGTAAACAACCAATGGTTATTAAACAACCCTGTTATAGAATATGTTGGCGATACCAATACTAACACACTGATTGTTAAGTGGAAAAACGGTTTTGCCGGAAGTTCAGCAACATTGTCAGTGACCGAGAGAGTGACATATAGCTACATTCCCGACGGTTCTGAAACCCCGTTAGAAGAGGATGTGGAAACAGCTGTCAGTCAGTCTATAAACTTGTATGGCAGCATAGATTTCGACGGAGAAATCTCGGCCCTTCCTGTTTGTGATGGAAACAATGGCACGGTGCATTTGAGTACATCGAACTCTAATCTGAAATACACGCTTCTCGACAACCAAGACAACGCTATTAGCAGCGAGAATAGCGGTTATAATGGTTCGGCACTCACGCTGACAACCAACAGCGCGTTGACGTACACATCTGGAGGTTCCAATTCGGTTCAGTATAAGGTTCGCATCCGCAACAGCGGTTGCAGCCGGATGCTTGACGACAGCTATCAAATGACAATCCGCGAGAATCCGGCCATCGAAACACCGGTAATCGACGCCGATGATTTGTATCTAGGCAACATCGCTTTAGTTCCTTGGACTAAGACAAGTGATGAAGCTCCTGCTAAATACAAATTTGTTTATAGCAATGAAGGTGTTGACTATGGTGATAATGGCAAGCCAGGAAGCGACAACATAACTTATGATGTTGAAGGCAATCCGTTCAAGATAGAGATTCCGAAGGCCGACAAGATTAAAGGCACACTGGTAGTTAGCGACAACGGAAACAATGACAAGACTTGCTCGTCCTCCTACGATATTGCTGCTCAGGCTGTTAGTCAGGATTACCTCTGGCGAGGAATAACAGATGACGGCAATTGGAACAACCCCGACAACTGGTGGGCAGGTAATGTGCCAGACGAGAACACAAATGTTGTTATCCGCCCGGGTTACAAAATCACCAAAGGGGCAACAACAACAGACAATGTTGAAATTTCGAAGCCGACAGTCAATGTTGATGGCAAAGCAGTCAGAGACATAACAGTTGAGTCGGGAGTCTGGGTAAATGTTGGCGAAGGAAAAGAATTGACCATCAATGGCGATGTTGTCAACAATGCAGCTAACGGATTCCAAGGCGCAGGCGCAGTTGTCTTCAGCTCTGGCGAACATGCGGCATCTGGTACGGGCACTTTCCAAAATATAACATTGTCGGCAGGAGCAACCGTAACAGCCGAAGCTGATATTACTGTAAATGGCGATATTGAGAACAACGGTTCGTTTGAGGGAGGGAATAATGTGGTGTTGTCGGGAGATGAACTGCAAACACTCCGTGGCTCTGGTTCGTTTACAAAAGTCATTGTTGACAACAGTAATGGTGTTAAAGTGACTGGCACACCAACCTTCAACGGATTAATGAGTTTGAACGCTGGAAAGGTTTTTGCCAACGAAAATGGTGCAATGGTTAAGTTTGGTCCAGGCGGTAGTGCCGAGCCTGTTAGCGCCAATTCGTGGATTATTGGTGGAATACAGAAAACATGGCCTGACCTCAGCGTCGAACTATTCCAATTCTATGTTGGCGGCGACCAGCGTTTGGCACAACTTGATGTTGTACCTGACGAAGGGGGAGCAACATTCACGGTTACATACTCTTGCGATGATGCCATTACGGAACCGATAACCACTGGTTTGGGAGAAGGCTTGGAGCGTGTGAGCGGTAAAGAGAAATGGAACATAAAGGGATTCAAGAATGGCAGCGCTGCTTATCAGCCAGCCACAATCACTTTCCATTGGGCTGATTCGGCTGCAAGTGGTATTGGCACAGAAGAGAATGGAGTTAACTGGAAGTCCAGCTTAGTCTTGGCGCATCAACCTGACGATGGCGGGGATTGGGAAATTATCAATCCGGAGAATGTATATAATGATAGAATCGTTGCTCATATTACATCATACAGTAATTTCACTTATGGTGCAAAATCGGGAACATCCGTTACAATCAATCCCCTCCCCGTAACCTTCACCGCCTTCAGCGGCCGTCAGGAGGGCAACAGCATTGTGCTTGAGTGGGCCACAATGTCGGAGAAGGATAACGATTACTTCGAGATTGAGCGCTCGATTGACGGTGTCAACTTTGTCACAATCGGCTACGTCGATGGTGCCGGCGATTCCGACCGCCGCATCGACTACACCTTCAGCGACAACGCACCCGAAAGCGGCTATTGCTACTATCGTCTGTCGCAAGTTGATTTCGACGGCACCCGCGCTTATGCCGACAAGGTAATCAGCGTTCAGTACACTGGCGACGAGGTTGCGCAGCTCACCATTGTGCCCAACCCGACCGACGGCCGCTTCCGCGTGAGCGCTACTGGCTCAATGGCGGGCGGAGTTGTCCAGCTGCTCTCGCAGACAGGCAATGTGGTACGCACCGTCAACGTCGACAGCTTCGATGCCACAATCGACATCAGCGATCTGCCGAGCGGCATCTACCTACTGCGGTTTGTATCCGACAGCAAGATATTGCAGCAAAAGGTTGTGAAATATTGATTTAGGTTGGCAGTTTGTTGCCAACCGGGCTAAAGCAAGAAGCCGAGTCAGCAATGGCTCGGCTTTCTTTTTTTGATTGAAGATATTGCAATATCAATCCAATATCTCTCGCCAAGAAAAATGTTGTCTATAGGTCAAATTGCAGGCTGGAATCCATTGCAAATGCCGATGAACAGAGGGTTTGAAGGGCATTCAAAATTTTGAAAGGCAAAATTGACGGTTTCAGTGGCCCAATAGGTCAAATGTCCGTAGGACATTCATATCGGTAGAATAATGCAAGCCAATAGAAACAAAAAAAGGATTGCCGAAACCGACAATCCTTTGATTATGTTCAAGTTAAATTTAAAGCTCGGCCAAACCTGCGTCAACCAGAATACGACCGCAGTACTCGCATACGATGATGCGTTTGCGTGAGCGGATATCCACTTGGCGCTGAGGTGGAATCTTGTTGAAGCAGCCACCGCAGGCGTCACGCTGAACGGTAACAACTGCCAACCCATTGCGCACGTTGCCGCTGATGCGGTTGAAGGCTGTCAGGTAGCGGTCCTCAATAAGGCTCTCTATTTCAGCTTTCTTCACGTTCAACTCGTCTTCCTTCTTTTGAGTTTCCGAGATGATGCTGTCAAGCTCATCACGTTTCTGTTTCAGGTCGCCTTTGCGCTCGTCGTATTTAGTTTCAGCCGATGCAATAATCTCTTTCTTGTGCTCCATATCGGCGGTGAACTCGCGAATATGCTTCTCGCTCAACTCGATTTCGAGTGTCTGGAACTCAATCTCCTTCGAGAGTGAATCGTACTCGCGGTTGTTGCGCACGTTGTCCTGCTGCGACTGATATTTCTTTATATCTTCCTGGCATTGAGCAATTTTGTGCTTCTCGTTAGAGATGCCTTGCTCATCTTCCTTCACTTCGGCTTTCAGGTTTGTGATACGGGTCTGCAAGCCGGCCAGTTCGTCTTCAAGGTCTTGGACTTCGAGCGGAAGCTCACCGCGTAAACTCTTGATTTTGTTGATTTCTGTCTGAATCTGTTGCAAATCGTACAGATTTTTCAGCTTTTGCTCCATCGGAACGTCCACCTTTTGATTTTTGTCATCCATTGCGTTATACGTATTTTATTGGATTTGTATTTACCTTCGTCAATCGGACTGCAAAATTAG
The DNA here is from genome assembly GCA_946404125.1 of uncultured Bacteroidota bacterium. Classification (GTDB taxonomy): domain Bacteria; phylum Bacteroidota; class Bacteroidia; order Bacteroidales; family SZUA-534; genus RUG13583. The sequence goes on from CAMJCK010000006.1 coordinate 93,846, forward strand.
AAAATTTTCCAGTAAGTAATTCATAAAAAAGTTCTTTTGTGAATTGCTCGCTCTCATAGTGCCCGATGTCGGCCAAAACAAAGGGGTAGCGGGCGTCGAAGAACTGGTGGTACTTGATGTCGGCGGTGAGCAGAATGTCGGCTCCGGCTCTCATAGCGTCGCCAATCAGGAAACTGCCGGCGCCTCCGCACACAGCCACCGTTTGTATTGGCGACTCGGGCAGGCGCGTGTGGCGGATTACTCCGCAGCCGAAAATCTTTTTCACCTTTTGCAGGAATGCCGCCGTGTCTTCGGGCTCCGGCAGCGTGCCGATTATGCCGCTTCCGGCCTGACCGAAACTGTTGTCGAGCGGGTAGATGTCGAAGGCCGGCTCCTCGTAGGGGTGCGCGGCCAGCATTGCGCTCACAACCTTTCCCACGGTGTGCGCTGGCGCGATGGTCTCGATGCGCGTCTCGTCTTCGAAATGCATTTTTCCGATTTCGCCCACAAACGGCTTGCAACCTTTGCTGGCTTTGAACGTGCCCTGGCCTTGCAGGTTGTAGCTGCAGTGGCTGTAGTTGCCGATGTGTCCGGCGCCGGCATCGAGCATTGCGTTTCGCACGGCCTCGGCGTGGCTTGCGGGCGCAAAAACCACAATCTTGCGCAGATTGCCGCTCATTGGTGCAAGAATCCTCGTGTCTGTCAACCCCAGCTTGCTTGCAATTTTGCTGTTGACACCGTTTGCAAGCATATTGTCGAGGTTGGTGTGCGCGGCATAGACCGCAATATCGTTTTTGATGGCTTTCACAAGTGTGCGCTCGACCGGACTGTCGCCGCTGAACTTTTTCAAACCACCGAAGACGAACGGATGGTGCGCCACTATCAAATTGTAACCCAGGCCGATGGCTTCGTCAACCACTTCTTCGGTAACATCGAGGCAGATAAGAGCTCCGGTGGCCTCGGCATCGCGGTTGCCCGCAATCAGCCCGGCGTTGTCGTACGACTCCTGCATCGCCAGCGGCGCAACAGACTCGATAAAGCTTGTAATTTCAGATATTTTCATAAACGTTCACGTAGATTAAGTGCGTTAAAAAAAGCCTTCCAGCACAACTTCTGAAAGGCTTTGGCAAGAAATCTTTTCTTCAACTCTCAAATACGGTTTCAATATTATGGATTTTTCCGTTAACGCGCAAGTTTTTTTTTGAGATTTGTTTAAATGCCATTTAATCGTCAATCCAAACGTCTAACTTCTAACTTCTGACTTCTAACTTTTAACTTCTAAATCCTGATTCCTAACTCCTAATTTCTAACTCCTAACTCCTAACTATCTCACTCTTCCGTCCCCACCAACCACACTTCGAAAATAAGCGTGGCAAACGGCGGAACAGGACCAACCTGCTGGTCGCCGTAGGCAAGTGGCGAAGGGATGATAAGCGTTGCGCGGCCGCCTTTTTTCATTCGTGCCACACCTTCTTCAAGTCCCTGAATCACTTGCATTGAGCCCAAACGGAACTTCAGCGGCTCACGACGGCTGTACGATGAGTCGAACACGCGGCCGTCGAGAAAACTGGCTTCGTAATGAATGGCCACCATTTTGCCGGGAATGGGTGCGGGGCCTGTACCTTTCTCAGTTTCAATGTAATAAAGCCCGCTCATTGTCGGCTCGGTGTCGATATTGTTTTTCTGAAGATACTCGCTGAGCAACTGGTCTTCTTCGCGCTCACCGGCTATGCGTGCGGCTTCGCGGTCGCGCTCAAACTCTTCGCGGCTAATCACGTCAACCATTTTAACCGAAACCGTCAGCAGACTGTCGTTGGCCGGCGCCTGGCTGCCGCCGTAGAACCGCGCTTGCAGGCGGAAGTCGGCGCTGTCGCCTTTGTGCAGCATTAGCAGGCCTTCTTCAACCGACGGCTGCCCGGCCGGTGCCGCTTTCAGTTGCATTTTGAAAAGCGGTGTCTCGTCAATAGTCAGCCCTTGCTGGTTGCGGCACGTCAGGCGGATGGCCACAATGTCGCCCACAGCGGGTTGCGGCGCGTCGGGGTTGGCGGCAACAATTTTGTATTCAAGGCCTGTCGGCGATGTGCTGAATTCACTCGAGCACGACGCAAAAAAAATTGATATTAAAGCAAATGCGATTATCGATAACTGTTTCATTGTGTAGATTGTTTGCCCAAAAATAAGCGATTTCAATCAATTATCGCCATTCGTTGTGCGCGGTGAGCCGAAAATCGCCATATTTGAATTCAAATTGCTGAAAAATGAAAACAGTTGTTCTCGACGGCTATTGCCTGAACCCTGGCGACCTTGACTGGTCTGTTTTTGAGCCGATTGGCCCGATTACGGTTTACGACCGCACACCCGCCGCACTCACCGTTGAGCGCTCGAAAGACGCCGACGCGCTGCTCACCAACAAAACGGTGCTGACAGCCGAAAATATGTCGCAAATGCCTAATCTTAAATATGTTGGCGTGCTGGCCACAGGCTACAACGTTGTTGATTTTCAGTATGCCGCAAGCCGCGGAATAGTGGTTACCAACATTCCCGCCTACAGTACCGCGTCGGTGGCGCAAATGGTTTTCGCTCACATACTTAATCTTACCAACTCGGTCGAGCACCACTCGCAACTTGTGCGTGGCGGCGCCTGGTCGGGCAGCGTCGATTTCTGCTTTTGGGACCGCCCGCAGGTTGAACTCGCAGGCAAAACCATTGGCCTTGTGGGGCTCGGCAACACGGGAATGGCCACGGCGCGCATTGCTTTGGCTTTCGGAATGAAGGTGATTGCCGTGACAAGCAAACAGAACTTGCCCGACGGCATTAAAAGCGTGTCGTACAGCGATTTATGGGCGCAAAGCGATATTGTGAGCCTGCACTGTCCGCTTTCCGACAACACCCGCCACCTGATAAACGCCGCCGTGCTTGCGCAAATGAAATCGTCGGCCATACTGATAAACACAGGTCGCGGCCCGCTTGTTGATGAGCGGGCCCTTGCCGACGCTCTCAACCGTGGACGCATTGCTGCCGCAGCCGTCGATGTGCTATCCACCGAGCCGCCTGCAGCCGACAATCCGCTGCTCACCGCCCGCAACTGCCAAATCACGCCGCACATTGCGTGGGCCACCTTCGAAGCCCGCCAGCGCCTAATGGACATTGCCGTTGGTAACCTTAAGGCTTTTGCTGATGGCAAGCCGGTGAATGTGGTGAAGGGGTAGATACCAAAAACGCCGCACCTTGTAAAGATGCGGCGTTTGTTTTGTGTTTCAGTGTATTATGATTTACGTTTTCTACGTTTTTCCAAATCCGATTTCAGCCATTCGAGCCGCTTGCTCACGAACTCTTTAATCCACGCCACTTCTTCGCTGTAGGTGCGGTGCGGTGTTTGTGCGCCGCCCAAGCCGAAGCTAGCGTCAAATCCGCCGAACATTGCGGAATCCATCCCGGGCATCGGGAAAGGGAACGCGCCAAAACCGCCAGCCGAGTCCATTCCCGGCATCGGGAAGGGGAACGCGCCAAAACCGCCAGTCGAATCCATCCCGGGCATCGGGAAGGGGAATGCGCCGAAACCGCCAGTCGAATCCATCCCAGGCATTGGGAAGGGGAACGCGCCGAAACCGCCAGCCGAATCCATCCCAGGCATCGGGAATGGGAACGCACCGAAGCCTCCGGCCGAGTCCATTCCGGGCATCGGGAACGGGAATGCGCCGAAACCGCCAGCCGAGTCAAATTCCGGCATCGGGAAACCGCCAACACCCATATCTTCAAGGTCTTCCATAGTGAAACTCATCGCCGTGGGGTCGCTCAAATCGAAACCCGGATTGGTGTAGTAGTTCACCGTGTCGGCCGAAACCGAGAGCGCTAGTTGCGCGGCCACAGAGTCGATGTGCGCCATAATGGTGGCCGAATCGGCAATCATCGCATCAATCTTTTTCAGCAGAAGGCCGGTGAATTCGGGGTCGAGCATCATCCGGTCGAACCAGTCGGCTTTGGCAATATGGTAGCCTTCGGGTTGGTTGTAGAAAGCCATATCGTTCTCACCGCCGAAGCCCATTGCCAGGCCGCCCAGACCGCCTTCGTTGCCAAACGGATTGCCGCCAAAAGCAAGGTCGAAATCCCAAATCGGGCCCATCCTGATGATGCCGTCCGCCATAATGTGGCAGAAGCAGCTAGTGAACATATTGCCGTCGAAATCCTTGCTTAACTCTTTGATTAGCAGCCAATCAACAAAACTCTCAACGTCGATTAGCGTTTTGTAGCCCGTTTCGGGATTCAGAAAGTCGGGGCCGTAGAGCGTGGTCTCGAATCGGTCGAGAATCTTTTTCACATCGGCAATCACGTCAGGGTCGCTTTCCTTCTTGCCTTTTAGCGATATGTCCTTAATGTTGAAGAAGTTACCGGTTTTTGCACCGATAATGTCGCCGCGTCCGGCTTTGCGGTCGGCTTCAATCAAATAGTCGCCCGGAACGCGCTCTTTGGTGGTTTTAGCCTGCTCGCAGAGATAGTAGTTGCCGCAATGAACACCGTTCAGCACCAGCTCAACGTGCTGTCCGTGTGGCGTCCAGTCGAGATTGGTGTAGTTTTGGCCCAGATAGTTGGCCAGCTCGTTGCGCATCAGCGACGGGTCGTAGAAATTGGCCAGCAGGCACCAGCGTTTGCCTTTCGGCATCCCCAAAAGGGCGCTTTTCTTCTTCAGTTTCAGCGCATAAGGCCGTTTCACCTTGACCGACCACGTTGAGTTGCCGCGCCCTTTCACCTGCGCGTCGGGCTGCGTTGTGTGAAAGTCGATTTGGCCGTTGGCACGATAGATAGTAACCTGCGTGCTGTCCATCCATTCACGCTTGCTAGTTATTGGTTTTGAGCCATTTGTGTTGATGCAAACCACCGGCAGGCCGCTGTTGAACACCATCACCGTGTAGGTGTGGACGGCGTTTTTGGCCACCACTTTGTATTGCACCGGCTCGCTGAAATCAATCAGACTTTTGCCGCTTGTCTGCAGCGCGTCGTCAACAAAAACTTTGGCCTTCACCGATGTTGTGAATGTTGGTTTTAGTTTGAAATCAACAAGATACGGAACCAAAATTTTTATTGTGTCGCCCGATATGGTGGCTTCATAGTCGCTCAGCAGATTTTTATTGTCGGCTTGCAACAAATTGAAAGTCAGTAGCTGATTGTTGTTAGTGTGTTTTTCGGCGGTCGCGGCCGATGTTGGAAGGCAGCGGCTCACAATGAGCACCGCCACAAGCAGTTTTTGCAATGTCCGTTTATTTTGCATAATTAATTGTTAATTCGACAATTATAGTTTCAAAATTGACGCTGCAAATGTCGGATTTTTCGTTTCCAAACAAAATTATGTTCGATATTCAACTCAACTTTGCCGCCAATCGGTTGTTTTCGGTGGAAAATCCGAAAAATGGGCGTTTTTTGTGGATGAAACTTATTCCAGACACAGAGAATGCTGTGTTAAATGCTTGTTATTCGTTGTGTTGCAAGCTTTTACTTTCTCGTCTTCAAGTCGTTCTGCATCCATTTCAGGCGCTCGCTCACAAAGGTTTTTATCACCTGCATTTCTTCGGCGTAGGGCTTTTTCTGAGCGGCCGCATTGGTGTTCGATGTGTTACCCCATCCCCAACCAAAGCCGCCAAAGCCCGACATCGGGTTCGACCCAGAATATCCAACCTTGTTGGCTGAAGCCGAAAGTGCCAGATAATCAGTGTTTTTATCGATGTACAGCATAATGTCGTCGAGACCGGCAACCATATTGTCAACCTTTTGGCTCAAAAGACCGATGAACTCAGGGTCCTTAAACATTTGCACAAACCAGTCGGCGTCAGCAATATGGTAGCCTTCGGGCTCATTGTACCACGCATAGTCGGTTCCACCGAAACCACCAAATCCGCCAAACCCGCCAAATCCGCCAAATCCGCCGAAACCACCGCCCATCAGCTGCTCAAACGGATTGCCGCCAAAGGCAAGGTCGAAATCCCAAATCGGGCCCATACGGATTGTGCTGTCGGCCATTATGTGGCAGTAGCAACTTGTGAACATATTGCCATCGTAATCCTTGCTTAACTCTTTGATTAAGAACCAATCAACAAAACTTTCAAGGTCGATGAGTTTTTTGTAGCCTTTATCGGCATCCAGATAGTCATCGCTGTAAAGAGTTGTCTCGAAACGGTCGAGAATGCCTTTCACGTGGGCAACAACCGCAGGGTCGGTATCTTCCACGCTGTCGGTAGCCACATCTTTGACATTGAAGAAGTTACCGGTTTTGATTCCGGTTATTTGGCCAGAGCCTTCCTTTCGGTCAGCTTCAACCAAATACTCGCCCGGAACGCGGGTTTTGCTCATCCGCGCTTGCTCGCACAAGTAGTAATTGCCTTTGTGCACACCGTTCAGCACCAGCTCAACCGGCTCGCCGCTGGGCGTCCAGTCAAGGTTTGTGTAGTTGTGTCCCAGATAGTTGGCAAAATCGTTGCGGAAAAATGTGGCGTCGTAATAATTGGCAAGCAGCACCCAGCGTTTGTGCTTTGCCATACCCAGAATCTCGGCTTTGCTGTTCAGTTTGATTGCGTACGGACGTTTTTCGGTGGTTGCGTCCCAGGTTGAATTTCCGCGTCCGCGAATCTGCATTCCCGACTCATTGGAATCGTAATCCAACTTGCCGTCTTTCAAATATATACGCATCGATGCGTTGTCCATCCATTCTTCTTTTGAAGTGATGTCTTTGCCGCCGGGCGTCTCGATGAAAACAACCGGCAGGCCACTGTTATACACTTTTATTATGTATGTGTGCACGTAGTTGGAATCGGTGTCAACAATCTGAAATTCAACGGGTTTAGTAAAATTAATGACGGTTTTGCCGGAAATCTGCTCGGCGCCCTGTGCGTAGGCTTTTGCGCCAGAGCCGATGCTGAAGTCGGCAATTAGCTTGAAATCAGCCAAATATGGTATAAAAACCATAATCGAATCGCCCGACGAAACGGTTGCAGAGTAATTCTGAATCAACGAATTCGGATTGTCATCTTTTGTGAAACGAAGGCTAAGAAGCTGATTTTCAGCTGTATGCTTTTCGATGCCGGTAACCAGTTTGCTGTTGTTCGGAAACTCTTCTTCGGGAATAATTTTGTCGTCGGAATTGTCGCAGCGCACGAAAAAAGCCGCCAACGAAGCCATCGTTGCCAAAGCCAAAATCTTTTTCATCTTTCCATTTTTTTGAACGGACAAATGAACAACCAATCCGGCTCTTTCGTTTTTAATTTTGAGTATTTAAAGTGCAATTTAAGTGATTTTTTCCGAGTCTGTAATTCTTGGAAGCCGGGCGCTCGGCGGTGCTCAAATTTTACAAATCGCTCATTGAAAATCAGCCTTTTATTTTCTTCTGCTTTTAAAATTAGATTTTTTCTCTTTGGCGTTTTTGCTTTTATTTTCACCATTTGCCGATAGATTGTGCGAGTTTTTCCAGCCACCATTTTGCTTGAAATTCGGGTTGAACGAGCCGCCTTTGGCGCTGCCGCCCAAATCGGATGAAAGCCCCATCTGCCGCAGTTCGGCGTCAATCTGGCGGCGGAACTCGGGTTTGTACCAGAAGAAGAATTTGCGCTGTTCGAGTTTCTCATCTTTGGTGCGGGCGGTATAAACGGGCTTCATTGTGTAGGGGTCAATTCCTGAATAGTAAATGGTGGTCGAGAGCGTCATTGGCGTGGGCGTAAAGTCCTGAACCTGTTCGAGTTTGAAGTCGAGTTTTTTGGTTTCGAGCATCAGTTGGGCCATATCGCGCTTGGTGCTCGCGGGGTGGCTCGATATGAAGTACGGAATGAGTTGCTGGTTGAGCCCAGCGCACTGATTTTCAGTCTGAAAAATCTTGTTGAACTGCTTAAAGAGCGCGAACGGCGGCTTGCGCATCATTTGCAGAACCGCATCCGACGTGTGCTCGGGCGCCACTTTCAGTCGGCCACTTACGTGATTCACAATGAGTTGGCGGATATATTCCAACTTGTCGGGCGTTGGGTGGTCGTAGTTGAGCAGAAGGTCGTAGCGGACGCCGCTGCCAATAAACGCCTTTTTGATTTTCGGGTTGGCCGCCACCTTCTGATAGAGTTTTGTGAGAGGTTCGTGGTTGGTATTCAGGTTTTTGCAAATGTTCGGGAAGATACACGACGGCCGTTTGCAGTGTTCACAAATGGTAGTGTCCTGTCCGTGCAGATTGTACATATTGGCCGACGGTCCGCCCAAATCGGACAGATAGCCTTTGAAATCAGGCATTTGCGTCACCTTTTCAATCTCTTTCAGAATTGACTCTTCGGACCTGCTCACCACAAACTTGCCCTGGTGCGCCGAAATGGTGCAGAACGAGCAGCCGCCAAAGCAACCGCGGTGCAGGTTCACCGAGTGGCGAATCATCTCGTAAGCGGGAATGGTCTTGTCTTTGTAGCGCGGGTGCGGCAGGCGCGTGTAGGGTAGGTCGAACGAGAAATCGACTTCGGCTTGCGTCCACGGCTCGTATTGCGGATTGACAATCAGCAGTTTATCGCCCATCAGTTGCAGAATGCGCCGCGCGTGCCATTTGTTCGATTCTTCTTCAATCGTCTTGAAATCAACGGCATAGGCAACCTTGTCTTTCAGGCTTTTCTCGTACGACGACAGAACAATGTCCGTATCGGTTTTAATCGTCTGAAAATCAGCCGCAGACCGCAGATAGCCGATTTGCGGCAGGTCGGTCATCTGCTCAACGGTGTCGCCGCGCTTGAATCGGGTGGCGAGTTCAATGAGTGTTTTCTCGCCCATTCCGTAACTCAAAATATCGGCTTTCGTATCGACTAAAATGCTGGGTTTCAGCGAGTCGGACCAATAATCGTAATGCACAAACCGCCGCAGCGACGCTTCAATTCCGCCCAGAACAATCGGCACGTCGGGGTAGAGTTCTTTCAGGATATTGCAATAGACAACCGCCGCATAATCAGGCCTTTGACCAGCGATTCCGCCAGCAGTGTAGGCATCGTCCGAGCGGCGGCGCTTGTTGGCGGTGTAGTGGTTCACCATCGAGTCCATCGCGCCTGCCGAAACACCGAAAAACATTCGCGGACGGCCGAATTTGCGGAAATCGCGCAGGTCGTCGCGCCAGTTGGGTTGCGGCACAATCACCACCTTCAGCCCCTGCGACTCAAGCACGCGCCCAATCACAGCCGCCCCAAACGACGG
>CAMJCK010000007.1:0-96972 GCA_946404125.1 uncultured Bacteroidota bacterium
TACTCGTTTGGCGACCGCACCCGCAGTTTCTTCAAGGTGCAGGACGGCTGCGACTATTTCTGCTCGTACTGCACCATTCCGCACGCCCGCGGACGCAGCCGCAGCAACACTGTCGAGCGCACCGTGGCCGTGGCTCGCGAAGCCGTCGAGCGCGGAATCCGCGAGATTGTGCTCACTGGCGTGAACATTGGCGATTTCGGCCGCGCCAACGGCGAGAATCTGTTCCAACTGCTCACTGAACTTGAGCGGATTCAGGGACTGAAACGCCTGCGCATATCGTCGATTGAGCCCAACCTGCTCACCGACCAGATTATCCGCCACGTGGCTGATTCTGAAGTAATTATGCCGCATTTTCACATTCCGCTGCAATGCGGTACCGACCGTCTGCTTACGCTGATGCACCGCCGCTACACAACCGATTTCTACGCACGGCGTATCGAGTTGATTAAAAGCCTGATACCCGATGCGTGCATTGCCGCCGACGTGATTGTTGGCGTGCCCACCGAATCGGAAGCCGACTTCGACGAAGCGTGCCGTTTCGTGCACTCACTGCCCCTGTCCTATCTGCACGTCTTCCCCTATTCGGAACGCGCTAACACGTTGGCAGTCAAGATGCAAATGGTGCCGAACGAGATTCGCAAGCACCGCAGCCAGCAGATGATTGCAATGGGCGCAGAAATGACGAAAGTGTTTATCGACAGCCAGATAGGCAAAACGCGCCCCGTTCTTTTCGAAGGCGAGCACGCCCGTGGCGAGATGTGTGGCTTCACTGACAATTATATAAAAGTGAAAGTCCAAACCGACCAAAACCTTGTGAATCAGTTACGTAACGTTGAGTTACAGCAACCACTCGGCGGCGACGAAGTAAGCGGAAGGATTATTTAATTACGAATTACGAGTTATGAATTACGATTCACCGATTCACCAATTCACCGATTAAACAATTAAACGATTCACCAATTCACCTATTAAACCTTACAAAAATGACTGACATAAAAGCAATTGAACAACAAACCATTGACCTTGTGCGGCAAGTTGGCCGTTTCATTAAGGAACAGCGCGCACAGTTCGATGCGAGCAAAATCGAGCACAAGGGGCTGCACGACTATGTGTCGTACGTCGACAAAGGCTCTGAACGCCAACTGGTTGACGGATTGAGCCGCATTCTGCCAGGCTGCGGTTTCATTGTTGAAGAGAACACTGCGGGGCACTCAACCGAAGACGACATTTGGATTATCGACCCGCTCGACGGCACCACCAATTTCCTGCACAACGTCTATCCGTTTGCCATTAGTGTGGCCCTGCAGCACAAGGGCGAACTAGCGCTGGGCATTGTTTACGAACTCGGCCGCGACGAGTTGTTCCACTCGGCTGGCAACGGCGCGTTCTGCAACGGCAAGCCCATCAGCGCATCGGCAGCACCCGATTTGGAACAAAGTCTGATTGTAACAGGCTTTCCAATAAGCAAATACGGCCGTCTCGACGGACACGTGGCCACCGTGAAAGAGATTGTGCTGCACTCGCAAGGCATTCGTCGCACAGGTTCGGCTGCATCGGACCTTGCATACGTTGCCTGCGGCCGCTTCGACGGCTATTTCGAGTACGGTCTGAACCCGTGGGACGTGGCCGCTGGCGCATTCATCGCGCAACAGGCTGGCGCACTAGTGAGCGACTACCGCGGTGGCACCGACTATCTGTTTGGCGGCGAGATACTTGCGGCAAGCAAGAACGTTTATCCGCGACTGCTTGAGATTTTGAAAGCGAAGATGTAAGATTTAGGCAAAAAGGCATCAGACAAGATATAAGTGACTATAAAATTACGAGTTACGAATTTTGAATTACGAACTAACTCCACTTAATCTATTCGCCATAAACCTTACACATTAATCATTATACATTACACTGATTCAAATTCGCAGAAATCGCCTACATTTACGCGCTAAATTAAACGGAAATGAAACGGACATTGATTCTATTTTTCGCCTTAATGGGCAGTTTATTGGCTAACAGCCAGCAACTTAACGTTAATTTCGACTATGCTGTTTATATGCTGTCCGACAAACGCTCGTATGTTGAGACCTATCTGCTAATCGACGGAAAATCAGTCAACTACACTGTAAATGACGTTAATCTGGAATCGAAAATCGATGTTACAATGATTTTCAAAAACGCCGACGACCTGGTTGAGTTCCGCCACTTTATTGTCGGCAACCCGCCCCTGCCCGACACCACCGATGTCTTTCCTGATTTTACCGATGTGCAACGGATTTTCATTCCGCAGGGAATCTATAATTTCGAACTGAAAATCAAAGATTTGAATGCGCCGAAAGAGTATCAGAAAACCATCACCCGACACGAAATTATCGCCATCGATATTCCGCAGAAACAGGTGGCACTCAGCGGCATAGAACTTCTTGAAAGTTTCACGCCGAAACTTGAGCGCACAATCAATCTGAAAAACGGAAACGAGTGCATTCCTTACTGCCGCGATACAATTCCGCAAGATGCTGAATATCTGCGATTTTACGTCGAACTTTACAACGTTGCCACCGAAACTGACGGTCTTGGCGACTGCAACGTCCACACCTGCATCCGCGACGCTCACACGCAGAAAACCATTGCCGGCCACTCATCGACCACAAAGGTTAAAGCGCTGAACTACTATCAGTTCTTGAAAGAAATCGACATTAAGCGGCTGCCTACCGGAAAGTATTTTCTAACCATTGAAATCCGCGACCGGTATGACAAGGCCATTGGCTCGGCAACAAAATATTTTGAGCGCAAAAACCCTGGCGTAACGGCGCCAAGCTACACTTCGGCCGGGAAAACTCTGCGCAGCGCGGCAATGTACGCCAATGCCGACACAGTAGCCAACATACTGAAAGATATGAAGTTGATTGCCGACAGCACCGAACTTGGCATCATCGACAAAGCCGTGGCGTCGGCCGATATGATTGTGATGCAGCAGACGCTCTACGATTTCTGGATTCAGCGCAACCAGTTCGACCCCGACAACGCTCTGGCCAACTTTGTGCGCCGCGCCAATGCCGCAAAACTTCAGCAGTGCAGCCCCGACCAAAAGCTGCTGATGCTGCGCTACGGCATTCCAAACACCATTGTGGACCGCACCGACGCCGCCAATCCGTTTGTGGTTTGGCATTACTACAAAATCGGCAACTTGACCAACATTAAGTTTGTGTTCACGCCCAATGGCGACGCTCTCACGCTTTTGCACAGCAATATGCCCTGCGAACGGCAGAACGATGACTGGCGAAACGCATTGTTCGCTAACGGCGAGCCGGCGCAAAACGATGCGGAAATATTTGAAGGACTGTAAGTTATTTTTGATTTTTGAATTACGATTTATGAATTACGAATTACGAACGGATGTTATTTTGTAAAGACGTGGCGCGCCGCGTCTCTACTGTACGTAATCAAAAACAATTCACCGAAAAAAAATGAAAATTCTGCAACTCATCGGCTACTACCTGACAATGACCATTTTTCTGGTCGTCTGGATTTTGCCGAAACCGCTTCAACAATTTCTTGCGCTTATAATCTACGTACTGGTGGCACACGTAATAGGCTACCGCAAAAAGGTGATTATCACCAATTTGACAAAATCGTTCCCCGAAAAAAGCAAAAAAGAGATTAACCGCATTGCACGGCGTTATTACCGGCACTTGGCGTATATGATTATTGAAGCTGTAAATCTCAGATTTTCACCACGTAAGCGCATTGCAAAATGTATGGGCGTGCAAAATCCAGAAGTATTCCAACAACTCATCGACAAAGACCGTAACGTGCTGATAATCTTGGGACATTACGGCAATTGGGAATACGGCTGCGCCAAGATTGCCAATTTCGACATCCGCACGACGGCAATTTACAAGCGGTTGAGCAGCCCGATTTTTGAACGGTTCTATATGGAAATGCGCTCGAAAACGGGCGTTGAGCCTATTGAGATGCGCGACACCCTGCGCAAGATGGTTGAGATGCGCGACAGCGGCCGCCGTTTCGCCCTTCTGAGCGTTGCCGACCAAACGCCCACACGCAGCCAAATACACTACTGGCTGACGTTTTTGAACCAAGACACCGGCGTGTTCATCGGCTCAGAAAGACTTGCCCAAAAATTCAATATGGCGGTACTTTACTGCGAGATTAAGCGACTGGGATTCAGCAAGTTCGACACGCGTGTTACTTTAATCACCGAAACACCGAACTCCTGCCCCGAGCATTACATCACCGACCGCTTCTATCAACTGCTCGAAACGTCAATACGCGAAGCGCCCGAGAACTGGGTATGGTCGCACAGACGATGGAAACACCAAAGAACCGCTGAAGAATTGGCTCAACAACAATAAAAAAGCCAAATCTTCGCCATTCCTTTAAACATCAATCTTTTAGAAAAGGCTCATCTGCACTGGCCCATCATTTTTCGGCTTTGTTTCAGCAGGTTTTTCTTCTTGTGGTTCAGCGGTTTGCGGCGATGTGTCGCCATCGTCGGCAATCATCTGCAAAAACTCCGCCTCGGTGATGATTGGAATGCCCAACTCGCGCGCCTTGGCAAGTTTGTTGGGGCCAATGTTCTCACCAGCAATCAGATAATTGGTTTTCGATGACACTGATGTGACAGGCTTGCCGCCGTGCTCTTCAATGGCTCGATTAATCTCGTCGCGGCTGAAATGCTCAAGTTTGCCGCTAGCAATGATGGTCAGCCCCGCAAGTTTGGCGCTTTTGGCCTCCTGCCGCTTCATCTCAAACTGCAGTCCGTAGCCAATCAACCGATTGACAAACAGGCGGTTGCCATCTTCGGCAAAATAATCGATAATGCTTTGCGCAATCTTGTCGCCAATCTCGTCGGTATTTTTCAACTCGTCGAACGATGCCTGCATCAGGTTTTGGATTGAGCCGAACTGACGCGCCAGAATCTTTGCCACCGTGGCGCCCACAAAGCGGATTCCGATGGCGAACAGCACCTGCTCAAACGGTATCTGCTTCGATTGCTCAATGCCGTTCACAATGTTGGTTGCCCACACACGGCCATCTTTCTTCAACGGCAGCAAACGGCTGACAGTCAAATCGTAAAGGTCGGCGGCATTGGTTATCAGTCCGTTCGACACAAGCATATCAATGGTCTCCTCACCAAGAGTGTCGATATTCATCGCCTTGCGGCTGACAAAGTGCGTGATTCGGCCGCGAACCTGCGGCGGGCAAGCGGCGTCGTTGGGGCAATACCAGGCGGCCTCGCCATCGTTGCGGACAAGCCGTGTGCCGCACTCGGGGCAGCACTCGATGAAATCGACGGGCGCAGCATCTGACTGACGCAAATCGGTGTTCACGCCAACAATTTTGGGGATAATCTCGCCGCCCTTCTCCACCATCACCGTATCGCCAACGTGCAGGTCGTGCAGTTTCATAAAATCGGCATTGTGCAGCGTTGCCCGCTTGACGGTGGTTCCTGCCAGTTGCACAGGTTCTAGGTTGGCCACAGGCGTGACGGCACCCGTGCGCCCGACTTGGAACGACACCGACAGAAGTTTGGTCTGCACCTGCTCGGCCTTGAACTTATAGGCGATGGCCCAGCGCGGCGTTTTGGCGGTGTTGCCTAACTCCCGTTGGTCGCTGATGCTGTCAACCTTGATAACAATTCCATCAATATCGAACGGCAGATTGTGACGCTCTGTGTCCCAATGGTTTATGAAGGCGAGAATGTCGTCAATCGACGAGCATTCCGCGACAAAAGTCGGTACTTTGAATCCCCAACTGCGGCAGCACTCCATATTCTGAAGATGTGAGTTGGTGGGCAGTTGGGCGGCAAACAGGAAGTAGAGCCAACAATCGAGTTGGCGTTTGGCGGCCTGCGCCGAATTCTGCATTTTGAGCGAGCCTGCGGCGGCGTTACGCGGATTGGCAAACGGCGCTTCGCCCGAAGCCTCGCGCTCCTCGTTCAGTTTGTCGAACACGGCACGCGGCATCAGCACCTCGCCGCGGATTTCGAACAGGTCGGGATAGTTGCCTTCGGGCAGCCGCAGCGGCACCGATTTGATTGTGCGCACATTGGCCGTCACATCATCGCCCTTCTCGCCATCGCCGCGCGTCACGGCGTGCACAAGGCGTCCGTGCTCGTATGTCAGACTGATTGAAGCGCCGTCGTATTTCAGTTCGCAGATGTATTTCACGCTGTGGCCCAGCGCTTTACGCACGCGCTCATCGAACTCAATGATTTCCTCTTTATTATAGGTGTTGCCCAGCGAGAGCATCGGAAAGCGGTGATAGACCTGCTGAAAATTCTGATTGATGTCGTTGCCCACACGCTGACTTGGGCTGTCGGGGTCGAAACGGTCGGGATTGGCTTTCTCGAGCGCCATCAGCTCGTTCATCAGTTGGTCATACTCATAATCGTCAATCTCAGGCTCGGCCTTGACGTAATAAAGGTAGTTATGACGGTTAAGTTCGGAACGTAAAAAATCAATTCGATCCATCTTCTTGGTTTAATCGGTCAATCGGTCAATCGGTCAATCGGTGAATCGGTCAATCGAAATCTTGTCGATTCAACGATTAGCCATCCCGATAACTATCGGGACACCGATTCAATAGTTCAACATAAAAATCAATCCATCAATTCATTATCATTGGCAGCGTGCTTGTGCTGCATATATTTGTCGCACTCGGCAAAGAGCTCGCCCTGGTCGATTGGTTTTTCGAGAAGGCGGTGGATGCCGATTTTCTGGCAGCGCTCGGCCACCTCCGGAATGGTGTAAGCCGTTTGCGCAATGATGTCGGCGTTGCGGTCGTACGCCAAAATGAGTTCGGAAGCCTCCAATCCGTTCATTTCGGGCATACGCACATCCATCAGCACCACATCGATGTCGGGGTTGTCCTTGTATTGCCGAACCGCCTCAACACCGTTTTTCGCCCAGATAATCTTCACTTTAGTGCGCTGCATCAAGCCTTGCAGCAAGATGAAATTCAGCTCCTCATCTTCGGCAATAAGCATTGTGTGGCCCGTCCAATCGGGAATCACAAACTCATTGTTTCGCGAGTCGTACATAATGCTCGACATCGTTTCTTCGTGATTATAAGGAATATAGAAGATAAAGCTGGGGTGACCCGAGTTCAAATCCTCAACCCACAGTTTGCCGCCCATCATTCCGATAATGCTTTGCGCGATGATGATTGAAATGCCGTACGACTCCTCGATTTGCGAGATTGAGATGTTGGTGCCCTCGTGCGTGTCGGGGTAAGCCGTCAGCTCGTCGCGCGAGATGTCGCCGCGGTCGGTGTTGACAAAGAAATAGACCTTGTCGGCGGCCGTGCGGTAACCGAAGTAAACAGTTTCGGTATCGGCAAACTTGATGATGGTGGTAAGCATATTCTTCAGAATCTGCATCAGACGGAACGAGTCGCTGTGAATCATAACATCATCCTCAATGGTGTCGATGAGCAGCGAGATGTACATATTGTCCTTGCCGAGCTGCATCTTCTTGCTGTTGGCCATATTGTAAACATCGGCCACCACCGAGTTCAGGTTGAAATCAGAATATTTGATTTGGATGTATCCGGCCTCGATTTTCGAGTAATCGAGCATATCTGTAACCAAGTCAATCAGCAAGTTACCATTTGCCTGAACCATTTCGATTATCTCGATGCGCTGGTCGTAGGTCAGGTCGCTGTCGGCAAGCATATCGCTGTACTCAATAATCGACTTGACCGGCATACGGATATCGTGGCTAAGGTTGACAAGGAACGAGAGTTTGAGCCTGTCAGACTCCTGCAGCTTATCGTTGGAGCTTTTAATCTGCCTTGTCAGGCGGTCGATGTCGGTAATATCGTGCGCAATGCCCACAATGCCGAATATCCGGCCATCGTTGGTGCGGAGCGGCAGCTTGCGGTTCTCGAATTTATGGTCGATGCACTGCACATCGGCGTGCCAGGCCTGCTCGGTCCAAGCGTCGCCGGTTTCGAGCACCGTCTGGTCCGATTCGCGGTTCTGCTCCGCCATTTTCTCGCTGTACATATCCGCATCTGTCTTTCCCACAATATTTTCCGGAGTGATTCCATAGTGCTCGCAGTAGGCCTTGTTCACTTGCAGATAAGTGCCGTCTGTCGATTTGAGGTAGACAAGGTCTGTTGTGGAATCAATCACCGTCTGCATCATATCCTCGGGCAACATATTGTGGTAGAACAAATTAGAGTCGAACACCGGAGAAACCACCGCTGTGATGACCAACACCTCGGGGCGGTTGTCGTACTTGAACGGGTGCTTGATGGTCCAGCACGAAGCGTTGAAGTACTTGGAATTATATTCAATGGTTTTCAGCACCGAGTTCACATTTCCGTCGAAAATCTGCTTGTCGGCATCGAGCAGCTGCTCCGCCGTCGCCTCGTCGAACAAATCGCTCCACTTCAGTCCGCCCGACGGCAAATCGTCGATTTGAGCCACGCCGTGGAGGAAAGCCCGGCTGGCGCGCACAATTTTTCCATCCTGGTTGCTGATGGCGAACCAGAACGGCGCGCTCGACATCATTTTTTTCAGCAGCGGATTGCCCGCCGGCATCACAAGCGGCGATAACGGGTTGTGAATCATATTGTTGATATGCTCGCGAGTAGAGTCGTTGACCTCAGCGTAGAGGGTTTGAATCCAGAAATACATCACCAAAACGGTTATCAGCAACAGCACCACAAGCACGCACCAAAAGCCCGACACGCCCTCGCGTACGCGGATGCCGTACTCAAGCCACCGCTCGCTGATGGTGGCGAATTTGCCGCTCGACAGCTCGTTCTGCAAATTGGCGTTCAGCATACTGTCGAGCGATTTGGCCTCTTTCTTAACGGCAAAGGCTAAAGGCTTGACAATGTACGGTGTAGGCAGGAATTCGATGTTGGGATACTTGCCGTCGTCGAGGGCCTGGAGCACCTCGGTGAGAGGCAGCACGGCACAATCGTTGTAGCCGCTCGACAGGGTGCGCAGGGCATCGTCGGCCGACGACACGTTCAAAATGTGAGCCGTGCGGTGGCGGTAGAGCGCCTCAAAGGGGTAATCGTTGCGGATGATGATGACTTTCTTGTCGGAAAGGCTGAAAATTGACTCGATGGGCTCGTTGCGGCGGAAACAAACCACATAGTTGATTTGCAGCGGAATCTCGTACTTCACATAGCCGTCGGGAACCGGCTCGTCGGCCGGACAGCAGATGATGTCGGGACGGAAATTCTCGTCGCAAGTCTCACAAGTGGCTGTAAAATAATTCATTCCGTACTTGCTACCGAGCACATCGGTAAGCACATCGGGCAACACGCCTTCGTTAGAACCCTCATTATCAAAATAATACGGATAGACATTTATCTGTGAATAGACAACCAGACTATCGGCCGCCGACGCTGCCATTGAACATACCATCGGCAACGCAATCAACAATTTACGTAGGCTTCTGAACAACATATCACTCGCCAATTAAGTTCGAAAAAATCAGCCAACGCCACAAAAGGCGAAAGCAATTTCAAATATACATTTTTTTAGATTCACACCAGCATCGAAATCAATCCCCCGTCAATCACCAAAAATAGTGATTTTTCGCCTCCCAATATCCCAACTTTTAGCTAATAACAAAACACTACCGCCGACACTCCAAAATGGCAATTAGTGGGGATTGACCGCCTGACCACGCGTGGGCAACTTTGCGCCGTAAATTTTACGGACAATGAACAATTGCAAGATAGCGGCAATGGTGGCCGCAGCGCTGGTTTTGATGGGCTCGCAAGCCTCGGCGCAAGATTCAACAAAAAACGCACCGCGCCTGACCATTGGCGGATACGGCGAGGCGGTGATGACGCGCAACTTCTACAGCGACCATTTCAACCGTTACCGCTTCCCCGAGCAGCACAAAGACGACGGCAGCCACGGACAGTTCGACCTGCCGCACGTGGTGCTCAATATAGGCTACGACTTCGGCCGCGGTTGGACGATGGGCTCTGAAATTGAGTTTGAGCACGGCGGAACCGAGTCGGCTGTTGAGATTGACGCCGACGAGTCGGGTGAGTACGAGGCCGAGATTGAGCGCGGCGGCGAGGTTGCGCTCGAGCAGTTTTGGTTGCAGAAGAGTTTCGGCAAGGCGCTGAACATTCGCGTCGGCGAGTTGGTTGTGCCTGTGGGCGCCGTGAATCAACACCATATGCCGATTGAGTTTTTCACCGTCTATCGGCCTGAGGGTGAGAGCGCTATGCTTCCCTGCACGTGGCACCAGACGGGCGTGAGCGTTTGGGGCAAAGCCGAAGGTTGGCGCTACGAGGCGCAGTTTCTGTCGGGATTGGATGCCGAGCGTTTTGGCGCCGACTGCTTTGTGAAATACGGCGCGGGCAGCCCCTACGAGTTTAAGATTGCAAACAAATACGCAGTTGCGGCACGCGTTGACAATCAGTCGGTTGCGGGCTTGCGGCTGTCGGTGAGCGGCTACTACGGACTCACTTTCCGCAACACGCAGAAAAGCATTGGCGCGAAGTACGACGGTGTTGAGGGCGCGCTCGCCATTGGCACTTTCGATTTTCAGTACCGCACCGCCAACCTGACCGTTCGCGGCAACGCTTTGTGGGCGCATTTGTCTGATGCTGACCAGATTACGGCCTTCAACAAGAACTTTCCAACTCACGTTGGGCAGGACGGCAGCCCCAGTAAGCACCAGCCCGTGGCCAGCGATGCCGCCACTGCGGGTGGCGAAATCGGCTATAATATTTTCGGACATATCAGTCGCTTTGCAGATGAAAATCAGAAACTTATCCTGTTCGGACGGTATGAGTGGTACGACTCGATGCTGAAAGGCACCAACGCCGCCGCCTACGAATGGTGCGGCAAACAGCGTATCGCGTTGGGTGTGAACTACTTCCCGCTGCCCGAGATTGTTGTGAAAGCCGAATATTCCGAAAGATTCTACCAATCACCATACAACAACGAACCGTCGGTTTCGGTGGGCGTGGCGTATTGCGGATGGTTTAAATAAAGGTTGAGAAAGTTGAGAAGGTTGAGAATTTCTAAACAGCGAAGCGACTAAACCTTCTAAACAGCGAAGCGACTAAACATTTTAATTATCAATAATTTAAAAACAAGAAAAATGAAACAGAAATTCAGAAGCATTATTGCTTTGGCGATGGTTGCAACGGTGTTTGTGGCCTGCAAAGACGATGAAGAAGACGACAACAAACTGAACAGCGAGTTGCAAACGGCGAACGAAATGTTTGTAAACCAGACGGTTATCCCAACTTACAAGGGATTGGCCGATGAGTGTGCAAAAATGCAGGACGCCATTGATGCTTTCGCTGCCGACAAGAGCGATGCTAAATTAAAGACTGTCTGCGATTTATGGAAGACTTCGCGCCAGTATTGGGAATGGTCGGAGGCATTTTTGTTCGGTGCGGCTTCGGGCTACGGAATCGACCCGCATATCGACACTTGGCCGTTCGATGTCACGGTGTTCGACAACCTGATGAGCAAGTACCACCCTGCCACCAGCGAAGACGACGCCGCAGTGATTGACCAGAACGTTGCCACAGGCCAGAATCTGACAGGTTTTCACGCACTTGAGTATGTGATTTTCCGCAACGGACAGCCGCGCGCCGCTGCCGACCTGACCGCCGACGAGGTTTACTACTGCCAGGCTGTGGCCGCCGATTTGTTCCTTTCGGCCTGCCGTCTTGAGGCTGCGTGGGCAGGAACTGAAAATGTAACGGCTGCAAAGGCTAAAGTTTTGGAAGACAACGAAATGGAACCCGATGATTTCTTCGGTGAGGAATTCCGCACTGCAGGAAACGCTGGCTCGCGTTGGAAAACCGTCGAATTGGCTGCCATTCAAATAATTGAGGGTTGCCAGGACATTATCGACGAGGTGGCTCACTCGAAAATCGGCGCACCGCACACAGGCGAGGATGCGAACTACATTGAATCGCCTAACGCACAAAACTCGATTCAGGACTTCTACGACAACGTAATGAGTTGTAAACACGCACTTTACGGCGGTTTGGGCGTTTCGGGCGCAGTGCCAGCCGAGAAGTCGCTGATGGCATATCTGCAAAGCGTTGCGGCAAGCGAGGCCAACGCTGCAATGTCGGCTCTCGAGACCGCTCTCGACAAGGTTAACAAAATGAAACGCCCGTTCGTGCTCAACTACACCGACACTTCGGCAGGCGAGGCCATTAAGGCGCTCGAGGATTTGGACGAGGCACTTGACGCACTGAAGGGAAAGATTGAATAATGTTGAATCGGTCAATCGGTGAATCGGTTAATTGATTGAGTTTCAGTTCAACAATTCACCAGTTCACCGATTCACCCAAAAAAACGGAAAAGCCTAAAAAAGATATATTGATTTTAAAGTCGAATGCGATGGGCACCACGGGGAAACCTTTGGTGCTTGTCGCGCATAATGGAACCTAAATTTATCTGAATATGAAACACATTGATTTATTGACACTTGCATTGGCAGCAACGACACTGATGATTGGCTGCCGCGACAATGGCGAAGACGAGCCGACACCAGTGCCCGTCGATAGCGAAGAGTACTATGCGGGCGGCCGTTTGGGAACGGTTTTCAACGCGGGCGCGTCGGCCTACGAACAGCCCACACCTGCCTGCAACACAGGCAATTTCGCGCAAGCGTTCAAATTGGGCGAGTACTTTTTTGAGCGCGATTTCACACAAGACACCAACAGCGCTTTCAAGGGCTTGGGCCCGCTGATGGTGCGCAACGGATGCCTTTATTGCCACCCGTCGTACGGCCACGGCAAGCGCCAGACGCGCTACAAGGCCACCGATATGGGCAACGGCTATCTGCTTGTGCTCTACGATGTTACAACCGACGGTTATCTGACTTCGGTCACAGGAATGCCGCAGACATTGGCCGTGGCGCCGTTCAAAGCGCCGATTGACGAAGACCAAATCACAATCGATTGGCTGACCTACACAGATGAGTGGGGCAACCAGTTCGACGACGGCGAGAAATACGAACTAATCTATCCCGAAGTGAAGATTCCCGCCAGCGCGTTCTACGTGCCAATCCAGGCCAAACGCGGCGGCGAGATTGTCAATATCGATATCAGCGATGTTGGTATCAGACTCGAATCAACAATCGGTGTTTACGGCACTGGGCTGCTCGACGCCATTCCCGACGATTCGCTTAAAGCGCAGTATATCAAAGAGACAGCCGTCGGCGCAAGCCTGAACCCCGCCATTTGGAACGGCACCGATTGGGCCAGCCAGTATTCGGGACTGACGGGCGAGAAATACGCCAAACGGTTCACCTACGCCCTGTCGCGCGGTCCGCTGCTCGACGCCGCAGGCGCCAACGCCATTTGGAACATTACCAACGTGACGCGTTCCGACCGCCGCTACCATTATATGACGGCCGCCTATGCCGCCACAGCGTCGAAAGACCCTAACGTTCAGGCCGAATTTTACAACTACTTCCCCGCCGAAAAGACCGACAAGGGCGTTGAGTACGATATTTATCGCTATCTGACAGGAAAAGAGACAGTTGACGGCGAGTCGAAGAACATTGCCAAGCCCGAAATGAGCGACAACGACTACCGCAACTTTATGATTTGGCACCGCGGACTTGCCGTGCCCGCCGCCCGCAACCTTGACGACCCCGATGTGGCCCGCGGCCACGATTTGTTCCGCCAGATTGGCTGCGCCGCCTGCCACCGTCCGTCGTGGACCACAGGCGACGACAACATTGTTGACCCCAACGGAATGTTCGGCAACACCGATATGCCGCGCTATCCGCACCAGAAAATTTGGCCTTACACCGATATGGTTCAGCACCGTCTGTTTATGGCTAACGACATACGCACGGGATGGTGCCGCACAACACCGCTTTGGGGCCGCGGCCTGTCACGTCTCGTCACAGGCGCCGACGACCGTCTGCACGACTGCCGTGCGCGCAACGTTATGGAAGCCATAATGTGGCACGGAAGCAGCCAGAGCGACGCCCGATGGTCGGTTGAGAACTTCCGCGCCCTGCCCAAAGCCGACCGCGACGCGATTGTGAAGTTTATTGAATCGATTTGAAAGTCAGAAAAACTTTTAAAATTCGCCGACGATGAATTATTTTTGACAGCTGTGAGGAGCGTTCCCCACAACTGTCAAAAATATGTTTAATCGTTGAAAAGCAAAATGTTATGTATAACGAAAGTCGTCAATATCTGAAACCGGATAGCAAACTTGCTGATGTGATTTACAACAGTCCGTCGCTGCTCTATGTGCTTGAATATTTTGAAGTTGACTACATATTGCAAGACAAAACCGTGGCCGAGTTCTGTACCGAACACAATATCGACACAAACCTTTTCACCACGGTTTCAAACATTTACAACGGCTTTGTGGTTGAATCGAAACTTGAGTTCGGTGTTGAGAACATTCCGCTGATAATCAAATTCCTGCACAATACTCACGCTTATTATCTCAACGAGAAATACCCCGAAATCCGCAACATTATCAACGAGTTGCGCAACGTCAACAGCTCTACTGAAATCAGCATTGTCGAGAAGTTTTTCAAGGAGTATTATGCTGAGGTGAACGAGCACCTCGACTATGAGGACCGAGTTGCTTTTCCGTATATCAATGCTTTGTATAACAAATACATAGGTGTTGACAGCGACTCGTTTGACAAGAGTTTTTCGGCAAAGCAGTACCGCAAGCACCACACCGACATTAACTACAAGCTTGACGAGCTGAAAAGTTTGTTAATCAAATATATATCGGTGCGTGAGGACAGACAAATCCGTCGCCGTCTGCTATTGAGTTTGTGCGATGTTGAAAGCAATCTCTACGCCCATTCGGTCATTGAGGAACAGATACTGATGCCGCTCGTTATGAAAGTTGAGCGTTCTTTAAGCAAGGCTAAATAATTATGAGGCAGTCAGATAAAACAGTATTCCGGGTTGGCATTCTTGAGCCTTCGGCCATAATTGTCAACGGATTGAGCAACATTCTGCTCAAAGCCGGCAAATTCGATTTGTATAAAATCGATTATGTTGCAGATATGCAGCGTTTTATAACCGCCAACAAATTGCAGTTGATAATCATCAATCCCCAACTTCTGCAACAGGATGGCCGGGAATTGGCGCACCTGAAACAGAAGAATCCCAATGTGGTATGGTGCGCGCTTGTTTACTCGTTTTTCGACCCTAAATATCTGAATCAGTTCGATTTGCAGATTGCCATCACCGATGTTCCAAGCGAAATTGTGGATGCGGTGATGTCGAAGCTGAACGACGAGTCGGCCGATGACGCCGATTTGTCGATGCAACTGTCTGACCGTGAGTTAGATGTGTTGCGTCTGCTGGCTCAGGGAAATATGAATAAAGAGATTGCCGACAAGCTGAATATCAGCGTCCACACGGTTATCAGCCATCGGAAAAACATCACTCAGAAAACCGGCATTAAAACGCAGTCGGGACTCACAATTTACGCACTTTCAAACAAAATCATCAATATTTAAACGGAATGAAAGCGTTGAGAATCACGGTCATAACCTCGTATGTGGCGATAATTGCCATTATGGCTGCGGCCACAATAATCGAGAAACTTTACGGCACTCGTTTCGCTGCAGTCAATATCTATGGTTCCGTCTGGTTTACAATCATTTGGGCGGTTATCGGAGTGAGTGGAATGGCCTACATTCTTCGCAAACGTCTTTTCAGCAATCCGTCGCGTTTTCTGCTTCACGTCGCTTTCGCGATGATTTTGGTCGGGGCGCTCATTACGCACATTTTCGGCGAACAAGGCACCACGCATATTCGCGTAGGCGAGCAGACTAATGTGTTCATTATCAACAATAACGGCGAGATTTGCAAAATGCCGTTCAGTGTCGAGCTCGAAGGTTTCGAAACAGTGAACTACCCTGGCACTCAGTCGCCGATGGACTATGTTAGCGCATTGATTTTCAGGAGTGGAGCCGATACGCAGACTGCCAATGTGTCGATGAACAATGTGGCGCGCTTTGGCAATTACCGGTTTTATCAGTCGGGCTACGACCCCGATGGCGGCGGCACTTATCTGTCGGTATCACACGACCCTGTCGGCATTGGCGTCACCTACACAGGTTACGCGCTGTTGCTTATTGCAATGATTCTGCTTCTTATTATGCCAAACTGCGGATTCCGCACAACGCTCAAAAAATTGGTTAGCAGCAAGTTGGGCGCTATGGTTTTGCTTTTGTGCATTGGATTGCAGGCTCAAACACTTTCGGCGCAAAACAACTCGAAAGCCTTGCCACGCAATGTGGCGGAGGAGTTCGGGCAGCTCTACGCTTACAGCAACGGCCGTATCGGACCAATGCAGACTGTGGCGCGCAATTTCACAATCAAGCTCTATGGCAAAGCTAACTATAAGGGAATGAGTGCCGAACAGGTGTTTATGGGTTGGCTGCTCAATCCTTCCGGATGGGCTGACGAGCCGATGATAAAACTGAAAGGCGAGGCTCGGAATGTCATTGGTGGCGGCAGTAAATATGTGTCGTACAACGATTTCATCGCCAAAAACCGCCGCCTCGATGAGGTGATGACCGACATTTTCAGCGGCAAGGACGTGCCCGGAGCAAAATCGTTCCGCGAGGCCGACGAGAAGATGAACATAGTGATGATGCTGCTCAACGGCCAATTGTTGAAAATATTCCCGTATGCCGATGATAATCAGATTGTTTGGTATAATCCGGCCGACAATCTGCCTCTCGATATGCCAAACGACGAATGGCTATTTATCAAGAAAACAATGGATTACATTGGAGAGCTGGCGTTCACTCGCAGCTACGACAGCCTCAATCTCACAATCGGCAAAATAAAACGCTATCAGGAGAAAACAGCCGCCTCTGTTTTGCCTTCAGCTGGCAAAATGCGAGCCGAGCGTCTTTACAACTCGTTGAATATTACAAAGATGCTCTCGATGGCTCTCACCACCGCCGGCATCATTATCTTTATCTTTTTCATTTTCAAATTGACACGCCGCAAACACGTTGGCCGGCAGGTTACTATTGTGCTCAATGTTGTGTTGGGTTTGTTGCTTGCTTACAACCTGACAACCATTGTGTTACGTGGCTATGTGAGCGGTCATCTGCCACTATCGAACGGCTTTGAGACAATGCAGTTTATGTCGGCTTGCGCAATGGCCCTCACGCTGGTCTTTCAACGCCGCTTTGCGCTGATGGTGCCTTTCGGCTACATTGTTTCCGGCCTGACGCTGATGGTTGCCGGTTTTGGCGAGTCGAATCCGCAAATAACACATTTGATGCCGGTTCTGGCCTCGCCGCTGTTGAGTATCCACGTCTGCGTTCTGATGCTGGCCTATACGTTGCTTGCATTCACAATGCTCAACGGAATTGCGGCTGTTGCGGTTGGCCGTCGCGGTAACGCCGAACAGACTGAAATGCTGTATGTTGTGAGCAAACTGATGCTCTATCCGGCACTGTTCCTGCTCATAACTGGCATCTTCATTGGCGCCATTTGGGCCAACCAGTCGTGGGGGCGCTACTGGGGCTGGGACCCGAAGGAGGTCTGGGCGCTGATAACAATGCTCATCTATGCAATGCCGCTGCACCCGTCGATTTTTCCGCGTCTGCAAAAGCCAATGGCCGCTCATATCTTCCTGATTGTAGCCTTTTTATCGGTGCTGATAACCTATTTCGGCGTGAATTTCCTGCTTGGCGGAATGCACAGCTATGCGTAAATGTGCGCGGCTGTAAGTTTTGTTTTGAATCGGGCAACGCAAAAACGAACATTTTGGAAATGCAGATGGGTTGATGTAGTTTTGCGTGACTGAAAACTGCAATGGAACGCACCGAATTCACAAAAGACGACAGTCTGATTATCAAAGGCTTGGCGATATTAGTAATAATGTTGCACAACTTTTTCCGCTGGGTTGAGCCAACAACCGGTGAGAACGAGTTCAATTTTGCGAATCATACCATATTACGATTCGGCGAAGTGCTAGCAACCCAGCCACAAGAGCTTATAAATATTATTTTCAATTACTTAGGGCATTTCGGTGTCCAGGTATTTATTCTGATAAGCGGCTACGGTCTAACGAAATCTATGCTCAGCAAACCGCAATGTTGGACGGTTTTTATGGGCTCGCGGCTGAAAAAAATCTACCCACTGCTGATAGTCGCAATCTTGACCTTCGCTATTGCCAACCTAATCATTTTCAAGCAAATGCCCACACTTGGCGATTGGCGCGAGATAGGCCGGAAAATGCTTCTAATACACACTCTCATTCCCGGCTCAGGCGTGAGCGTATGCGGCCCCTGGTGGTTCTTCGGGCTGATTGTGCAACTCTACATTTTGTTCCCGATAATTCTGGGGCTGACGCAACGGCACGGCACCAAGATTCTTGGTGGCACTATGGTCATTTCCTATTTGTGGATTATGACGGCACTGTTTCTCTATGACCACGACCCTGGCTTTGTGCTCGCAATGCAGAACGCCCCCGGCCACCTGCCTGAGTTCTGCTTTGGTATATGGCTGGCTTTGCGCCACGACACTTGCTTAAGCCGCTGGTGGTTGATTCCGGCACTTGCTGTGTTCACTCTCGGCAACTTTTTCGAGCCCTTCTACCCTTTCACTTTTCTGGCAGTCAGCATTGTTTTTGTCATCATCTATAATATTGTGCGCAAGCCGATTACACGATTCGCCGCCGTGCGCCGCCCCCTTGCGTTTTTAGGCTCAATTTCGATGTTTTTGTTTGCCGTGCACGGATTTCTGCGACAACCGTTCTTCGGCATCGCCGCAACGCCCAATGCCGCCACCGGTCTGCTTGCCGCAACACTTTTTATCGCAACATCTATCGCTGTGGCGATGGCAATACGACCGCTTTACAAACTGATTGTCAGACTGTTCGACAAGATAAAAACGCCCGCTTGGCTACCCAAAGCCGAAAAATATTTGATGGGCGGCACTCTGCTGCTGCTGGGCTTTGCCTGTTACCACCAAGCCACAACGCCTTTCTTTCACAAAAACATCGAACTAACTCAAAATGAGGACAATAAAAACTCTCTATTTATAACCGAAGACACCATTACCACCGAAAACCTATACACAACCATTGCCCGAATCAAATTGGGCCGAACCAACCATATAAAATTGAGTGTCGATGTTGATGTTGACTCACAGCAAACTCCCGCCGACCAGCTGCCGCTACTCGTCGCCGACATCACCGGCATATTCTGGGACAAATGCTATATGCCTGAAACCAACGGCTTTCAGCAAGTGCACTACGAAACAATTATCCGCTGCCCGTTCATTTATCACTTCAATAAAAAAACATTAAAATTGTATTTCTGGAACATTAACGGCGCCACAATTCGGTTCCGCAACGCAAAAATCAATATTACCTATTAACAATGAAAACCATTAACATTCAAATAATTCGCAAAATTGTTGGCTTACTGCAGAAATATATTTCCATTATTATCCCGTTGCTGGTTGTGGTTACCGTAGCCCGGCTTTATGAAATGTTTTTATTTCAACCCACATACGGCTTTGCTAACAGTTTGAAAATAAACATTATTGGTGGATTTTACGACATTTTGTTCATCGCGCGCCTATCAGTGCCATTCTTTGTTGTTTTTGCTGTTGTTGATTTGCTCTCGTCAAAACTCAGCAAACTGATTTTCAGAATAATAGCAACCATAATCATTCTGATTTCCTGCATACTCATCACCTATTACTCTATTGCCGGCGTTCCGCTCGACAGGTCACTCTTCGCCTACTCGCTGAAAGAGATTTTCGGGATCATCGGCTCGTCGCAAAAGGCCGCTTGGTGGAGTTACATTTTCATTGTCGGCATTCCTGTGTTTTATTACTTGGCTTCAAGACGCGATTACCATATAAAGAATTGGATGTATGGCATTTATCTACTAATTATTTTTGCTGGATTTTGCTTTGGAAAGCCGATGATGAACAACTCAAAAGACCAATACACCGCCGACAACAAACTGCGCCATTTTGTGAGCAGCGTTGCAAGCGGTTTCAATCAAAAATCAAGCAATCCGATAGCCGAAGATGCCACACTTTTTCAAAGTCATTTCCCTGAGCATCAGTTTATAAGCACCGATTTTCCGTTTCTGCACAATGACAACAGTCAGAATACACTGTCCGATTTTTTCAATCTGAAAGACGAGAAACCAAACCTTGTATTTGTGATTGTCGAAGGCCTCGGGCGTGAGTTCAGCGGCAAGAACAGCATAATGCCGTCAGCCACTCCGTTCCTCGACTCGCTGGCGGCTAACAGCCTTAGTTGGACCAACTGCCTATCGACATCAATGCGAACGATTCAGGCTCTGCCTTCGATTTTTGGCGCACTACCTATGGGCAAAACCGGATTTATGAACCTTCGCGACAACGCCCCCGACTACCATTCGCTGCTGAAAATCCTTCACCAGAACGGCTACCGCTCATCGTTCTTCTATGGCGGTTGGATCGGTCTTGATGACATGAACTATTTTCTAAAACAAAATTACGACTATATATTTGATAACAAAATTGATCCGACATTCGCATACACCGTACACGATTTTGACACATTGTCACAATGTAACGGTTGGGGGCTATTAGATGAATACCTATTTAACAATGCATTAAATGCTATTGATTTTTCATATACGCCCCGAATTGATGTTTATTTAACCCTCACCACACACGATCCTTTTGATTATCCAGATAAAAAGGACCTTACTTCTAAATACCAACAAAAACTTAAAAAGTATAATACTCATATCAACTACCAATTATCCCCAAAATACGCTTCATATCTTTATCTTGATAATTGCCTACGTAAACTATTTGATAGTTATAAGACAAAAGAGGGATTTGATAACACAATATTCGTAATTACCGGTGACCACAGTTTCAACACATCTGCAGAGCCGATTGAAGTTCACCACGTGCCATTGATCATTTGGTCACCTATGCTTAAAGATTTTCGGCAGATGGACGCTGTAGCGTCACACCGCGACATAACTCCTGCATTACTTGCATTGCTGAAAGGCAAATATAGCATCAGCACACCGAAAAATGTAGCCTGGATTAATCGAGGACTTGATACATCCCTACTATTCCGCTGTAACACATTTTCACCTCTGCTTGATTTAAGCCGAAACACTAGTCGAATGGTAGTTCACGGCTACCTAATTGACAATAATGATACAAAAAAAATCGGGTTCAACAACTCTCATCTGACTCTGACCGATGTTGCGGACACCCTCAACATCAACAATTTACTAAAGAGTTATCGTGCACTTGACATTTATGTAACAAACAATAACACACTAATTGAAGGGAAAATACAACACAAATATCATTCAGTCATAGATATAAATTCTCAAAAAGATATGCTTTATTTATTCCATAAATATGGAATAGATATAGGGTATTTTGAAGGGTATAACAACGCTGCTAAAATCAGCAGAGAGTTTCCGCTTAACTTGTGCAAATACACAATAACCGGTAAGGAAAGCCTGATACTATTCGAAACGCAATTCAAATTTTATGCTCCCATCAATGACAGTGGGCTAAAAATTGTTACCACAATAACACGCAACAACAAGCAAATTCATTGGAGCACTGAAGATATTAATGGGCTTTGGTCTACCGATTTCAACAAATGGATTGATTTCTCAACCACATACAATATGCGTACCGAATCCTACAATTTTCAAAAAGGCGATGTGCTGGATATTTATATTTGGAATTCAAAATCATGCGAAGCGTATATGACTGATTTAAGTTATAGCCTCAAATATACAATTGAATAAAAGCTTATTATACTAACATTTACCCTCAAGAGCATTTATTGACAAATAAATAAGACATTTAAATGCACCATGAATGATTGACAGTTTAATATTTTCTAATTTTGTCCTCACAAAACAATTCTTTCTATGGGCAAATCTATATGCAGCATTATAGTTTCGGTTTACAACGAAGAGGATGTAATAGAACTATTTTACAGAACACTAAAAGAAGTTGTCAACAAACTGAATTACGAAGTTGAAATACTATTCATCAACGATGGAAGCCGCGATAACAGCAAAAGTTTGATAGATGGTTTTGCGGCAGCCGATAAAAAGGTGAAAGCTATCCATTTTTCACGTAACTTCGGGCACGAAGC
This sequence comes from uncultured Bacteroidota bacterium, assembly GCA_946404125.1. GTDB lineage: Bacteria > Bacteroidota > Bacteroidia > Bacteroidales > SZUA-534 > RUG13583. The sequence continues at coordinate 22,148 of CAMJCK010000007.1, forward strand.
CGCAATGATTGCTGGTATTGATAACGCTTGTGGCGATGTTCTGATTTGTATGGATGCCGACCTGCAAAATCCACCACAATTAATTGGACAAATGCTAGAAAAATATGAAACCGGGAATGATATTGTCGCAATGGTACGCGAAGGTCGTGCCGATGGCGGTCTCTACAAACGCATAACATCAGAATTATTTTACAAAATAATCAATCAATTATCCGACACAAAACTCAAACCCAACGCATCAGACTTTTTCATGGTATCTAGGAAAGTAGCCGATGTACTTAGAAATAACTACCGTGAACGAACCCGTTTCCTTCGCGGATTTATCCAAATTGTAGGATTCAATACTACAACGATGGCATACTACGCCCCCAAACGAGCTGCAGGTGAAAGCAAATACTCTTTTATGAAACTTGCGCACTTCGCTTTCAACTCCTTGGTTTCATTCTCAAAAGCACCGCTAAAACTTGGGATTTACACGGGGGTGTTGTTCGGTATGTTAAGCATCTTCTTAATTGTATTCTCATTAATCATGTGGATTGTGGACAGACCTGTTAGCGGATACACAACCATAATAATTTTTTTAAGTGCATTTGCCGGAATATTGTTGCTGGTAATTGGCATTATTGGATACTACATTGGATTTATCCTTGACGAAGTGAAAGGGCGCCCAATCTATATTATCGAAGATATTAAGACACAAAACACAACAAATGAAAGATAAAAAACAACTTATTGTATATGCAGCATTGGCCATAACTGCATTGCTGACACTTTTGCCATTTTTCAAAGTTGGATTCACCACTGGTGATGATTTCCAGTATTTCATTACAGCCAGACATCCGGCAAACTGGATAAATGATGCCATAGCATATGCAGAAGGGGCTGGCAGATTCTATTTTCTCATAACAAAATACTTCTACTACATTCCATACTTGATTGACAATTTCGGATTTACCAAAGCTGTACAATACATCTCGCTTTTGGCTAGTTATGCAATGTTTTCCTGGCTTGTATACCGGTTATTCAAATCGGAAAATCTCAGTCTGCTGACTATGCTTCTACTAATTTTTGACACCGTAATAACAGCCAACAATCACGTGCCAGTTATTGCCTACCCATTCTATTTCAGTTTCAGTCTGATAATATTTATCGGTGCAATACTGTTGTATATGAACTACAAAGAAAAATCCGGATACTGGCGACTCATTGTTTCGGCGGGATTATTTGGGGTTGCGTATCTTTTTTATGAGACATACTTGGTTTTCGCACTAATCTTCGGAATAGTAATAGTCGCCCTACAGTTAAAGACAAAAAGCTTTGGCTCAATGCTTTGCGACCGAGATTTTTGGCTCGAAATAATTCCATTTATTAGTTCGGCGATTATATATATCGGATGCTATTGGGGCTATCGCCAATGGTTGGTTAACATCAATCCCGAAAAAATCTTCTATGACGGCGCTTCGTTTTCTATTGGCGCATTCAGCATAAGCGGATTCTTTAAGGTGCTGTGGCGTTGCACACGCTTTGCTTTTCCCGGCCAATCGTTTTTTGACAGTCAATCACTCCTTTCTGACAACTCACTGCAGATAGGCGGACATCACAAGTTCATATTTAACAATATTTCAGCCATTGTTTGGGTAAATGCATTGCTTCAAACAATTTTGCTATGGCACTTGACACGAGAAAAAGAATCATTCTCCATCGACAAAAAGAAAATTGGATTTGGTATAGTCATCAGCCTTGTTGTTGCCTTCTTATCACACACACTAATCGGCATAGCGAAAAAATACAATACCGAATGGTGCAACTGGATGCACGGATATGTTACATCGTTTTTCTCTATTTTCGCATTAATGCTTGCTTTGGCACTTGCTATCGTTGTAACACTTTCTGTTAAAAACAACACAATAAGAAAAGCCGCCAGAATAATGTTGTGCCTAGCTATATTATTTTTATCTCTACTGACCGGCTACACCAATGAACACTTAAGCCGCGAATGGGCGAAAACACAAAACAGGCTGAAACTAATTGATATGATTGCAAAAACCGATTTTTTTTCAACACTCCCTGAAGACGCGATGATATATGATGACGAACTACATAACACCTCATGGGTTACCACTGACATTAGCCAAGGACAAGAGCTGGAATACTACATAAATTTAAGAGCCGGAAGAAATTTCAAATACGTGGCAAAAAACGATATGCTACAAGTTCCAGCATCAACCCCACTTTATTATATCCACGCCAGCGAGTCTAGAAAAAATTGTGAGATACTTATTTCAATATCTAAACTCGACTCTACGCGCAACAATTGTCCAGACTCTCTCTTCGCAATACAATCTGACATATTTTACTACTCACCAACCAAAAGATACACTGTTTTTTACAAAAGCAAAGACCATTGGAAACACATTTCATATTGGGACGAACGGCAAAAAGAGCGCCTCACTCATGTTTTGGTTAATGACACAGCCATCAACCCTCGAATGATTGTAATAAGTGACATGACAATCCCAATGTCGCAAAATTAGCGCACCTATAATAGGCCGGCCACAAAAAGTGTGGCGATGCCTGTTATTTATAGTTTTCTAAAAACAAACCTAACCATCAGGAAATTAAGAGGCACAACAATCGCAAAAACGAGCAATGGCGCAACCGTTGTCGACAAACCGCACCACATGAAAAAATTCAGAAACAGAATGTGAAGCCCGTAATTGGCCAAATGCGCGACGCTAAATCCGGCTCCTTTCCTAAATGACGGCTTCTCATGAAACGTAAAATAAGCCGACAGAAAGAAATTGCAGAGAAAACTTATCACATAACCGGCCGAATAAGCAAAATTCACCCAAAAAGTTGTGTTTGGAAACAAGTATTCTTTCAACAGATAATAGATGCCGTAATGGATTCCTGTGGCAACCACGCCAACACAGCCCCATCTGATAAACTCTGGCAGTTTTATATTTGATAATATTTTTAACACCTTATCTATGCATTAAGATGCGGCAAAACTAATAAATCATCTTTCGACAAACCTTTCCAATTTAAAACTATTTTTGCCAAACCATTTACAATGACAAGAAAACAACGTCAACATTACAAATACTTGAAAACACGCAACTTAAAACAGGCATTTACCTAAACTCCTATAAAGACGTCATTTCCGTTTCTTGACAATACTAATGAAATCAACCCTCGCTCAAAATGAATACCATCAACACCTTCACAACTAAACGCAACTACGGCATCGACCTATTGAGACTAGTATCAATGTATATGGTCGTTGTTCTACACGTATTGGGATGTGGCGGAATTTTAGACACCTGCGACAAATTCTCTTCAAACTATTATACAGCCTGGCTATTAGAAACAGCCGCATATTGTTCTGTAGACATATTTGCAATGATTACCGGCTACGTGATGGTTAATTCAAGATTCAATTATTTTAAAATCATTCCATTATGGCTGACCGTGTCATTTTATGGCGCTGTAACACTTATTTTATTCCGTTATGTTCCATATCTCCACCAACTATATGAAGTTTGCAAAATCGACTTTATTAAAGCCACTTTTTTTCCTGCCGTAACCCGTCAATATTGGTATTTCACTGGTTACTTCTGCCTGTTCTTTTTCATTCCATTCATAAACAGATGCATTTCACATCTCAGCCAAAAAGAATTCTTAATATTGTGTCTTACAATAATTATTCTTTTCTCCGTCGTTCCTCTCTTTTTTATCGGAGCATTTGCATTAGGCGGAGGCTACAACCAATGGTGGCTCATCAGTATGTATTTCATAGGGGCCTATTTGAAATTATACCCCATTATAATCACTAAAGCCAAATGCTTGTTAATCTATGTGATTTCAACATTATGCGCCTGGTTTGCCGGCTATGTGCTTAAAAGTTTGTCTGGGGTAAATGAAGAAATGAGTTGGTTTGTCGATTTCACATCAGTTTTTATGGTTATACAAAGCGGGGCTTTACTTTTGCTCTTCAGCCAAATAAACATAAAGTCCAAAGGATTACAAAAAGCGATTCTTTTTTTCAGTTCTTTGGCATTCAGCGTATATCTGATTCACGTTCAGCCATTAACTTACAATTACCTTTTATCTTGGAGTTTCGCATCATTCGCCAGCGACAATATGGTTACAATGACCGGGAAAGTAATAATTGCTGCCACTGCTATATTTATTGTCTGCCTGCTAATAGACTTTCTCCGTTACCATTTGTTTAAAGCTTTTAAAATCGATGGTATAGCAAAAAAATTACAAAACCGGTTCAATGGTGCATCAACCGACAAAGCATCCTAACCCTGATTTTGTTGCTATTCTGTTGATAAAATCCATTCAACAATCCGCCAATGCCGATTACCTTTGCCAAAAACATCGGTGATGCTACAGATTACTGAAAATGCGCAACTTAAAGAGTTCAACTCGTTCGGGGTGAAAGCCTCGGCGCGCTGGCTATGCACCTACAACTCGCCCGACGACGTCCGCCAGCTTATTGAGCATTTCGGCCACTTGACCGACAAGCATATTCTGATTATCGGCGGCGGATGCAATCTTTTGTTTGTCAACAATTTCGACGGATTGGTGATTCATCCGACAAACGATTACATCAACATTGTTGACGAAACCGACACCTACTGCCTTGTGAAGGCCGGCGCCGGAACCGAATGGGACAGCCTTGTGGCGTGGGCCGTTGAGCACAATCTGGGCGGACTTGAGAACCTGTCGCTAATCCCGGGAACGGTGGGCGCTTCGCCGGTGCAGAACATTGGAGCGTACGGCCGCGAGGCTAAAGACGCCATTGAGAGCGTGAATGTTGTGAGCCTTGCCGACGGCTCAACCGCAACACAGAGCAACGCCGAGTGCCGTTTCGGCTATCGCGACAGCGTGTTCAAGCACGAGCTAAAAGACAACTATCTGGTTGATTCTGTGGTTTATCGGCTACAGAAAAACCCGCAGTTTATAACGCACTACGGCAGCCTGAGCGGCGAGATTGAGAAACTTGGCGGCGCGTCGTTGCGCACTATCCGTCAGGCGGTTATCAACATTCGCAACAGCAAGCTGCCCGACCCGAAAATTATGGGCAATGCCGGCAGTTTCTTCAAGAATCCGGTAGTTGAACAGTCTGTGGCCGAGCGACTTAAAGCCCTCTATCCAGAAATGGTAACCTACCCAGCCGGCCCAGGATTGGTGAAGATTGCCGCCGGCTGGATGATTGACCGCTGCGGCCTGAAAGGCTACACCAACGCCGCAAAAACGGCAGGCGTTCACACGCAGCAGGCTCTGGTGCTCGTCAATCTGGGCGGCGCCACCGGGAGCGAGATTATTGCAGTTGCCCACCACGTGCAAAACGCTGTAGCAGAAAAATTTGGCATAAAAATCGAACCCGAAGCGATTGTTATTTAGACTACGGACTTAAGACTTCAGACATCGGACTTAAGACTTCAGACTTTAGACTTTAGACTACGAACAAAACTTAGAACTTTTTAACTTTAAACTTTAAACCACCAACTCCTAATTCCTAACTATTAACTCCTAACTAAACAATGACTTTCACCACCCTAATCGACTACATTGGCACGTTCGCTTTCGCGATAAGCGGCATCCGTATGGCGGCGGCAAAAAAATTCGACTGGTTTGGCGCATACGTGGTGGGACTTGTGACGGCCGTTGGCGGCGGCACCATCCGCGACCTGCTTTTAGGCATCACGCCCTTCTGGATGCTGCAGCCTTCGTACCTGATTGTCACTGGGTTTGCGCTGCTGGTGGTGATAATCTTCGGCAAGCACCTGATAAAAATGAACACCACAATGTTCCTGTTCGACGCCATCGGATTGGGACTGTTCACCGTGGTTGGATACGAGAAGAGCCTCGCCGCCGGATTCCCCATTTGGGTGAACATTATTATGGGAACGCTCACGGGCGCCGCTGGCGGCATTCTTCGCGACACGCTCATCAACGAGGTGCCGCTCATCTTCCGAAAAGACGTTTATGCAACAGCTTGTATATTAGGCGGTTTAATATTTTTCATCTGTCAAAAAGCAAGCATCGGAAACGCTATGTGCGAGATTCTGAGCGCATCGTCGGTGATACTTATTCGCATTTGGGCAGTGCGCAAAAGCGCCAGTCTGCCGCTGATGAAGGACGATACCGCCGAAGAAGACGAAGCGATGAAAGGACGAAGTTGAGTCGGCCCAAACTAACTTTCAATTGTTAACTTTCAGGTAATAAAAAACGTGCAATTGTAAGTTTTGTACCGAAGAATTAGTTTTCTTTGCGTCAAATTAAAAGCGGGGCCAAGATTGCCTTGCAACTGATTTGTGGAGTTTGAAAAACACATCTAAAGGCTTTTAAATATGAGCGAAAACCACAACATCGACGAACTTGACAAGAAGATTCTGTCGATAATTTCGAAAAACGCACGCACACCTTTTCTTGAAGTGGCACGCGAGTGCGGTGTGTCGGGAGCAGCCATCCACCAAAGGGTGCAGCGGCTCACCAACATCGGCATCATCACTGGTTCCGAATTCATTGTCAGCCCGCAGAATCTGGGCTACAAAACGTGCGCCTTTGTGGGCATCAACCTGAAAAAAGCCTGCCTGTATCACGACATCGCCGAAGAACTCTTCAAAATCCCAGAAATAATTGAATGCCACTACGTTACGGGCAACTACTCGCTATTCATCAAGGTGATGGCACACGACAATGAGCATCTGCGCCGCATTCTGTCTGACAAACTGCAGCGGCTCGACATTGTGGAGCGCACCGAGACCATCATCTCGCTCGAAGAGAGTTTCCGCCGGCAATTCCCAATTGAATCGAATGACTAAATATTTATAAATCAATAACAATTTGAAACAATATGAATAAAGACAGTGTTGTTTTCGACCTTATAGACAAGGAGTACGCCCGCCAGAAGCGCGGCATTGAGATGATTGCATCTGAAAACTTCGTGAGCGACCAGGTTATGCAGGCTATGGGCTCGTGCCTGACCAACAAATACGCCGAAGGCTACCCGGGCAAACGCCACTACGGCGGCTGCGAAGTGGTTGACGAAGTTGAGACGCTGGCCATTGAGCGCCTGAAGAAAATCTACGGCGCCGAATATGCCAACGTGCAGCCCCACTCTGGCGCGCAGGCCAATGCAGCCGTTCTGCTGGCAGTGCTGAAACCAGGCGACAAGTTTATGGGTCTCGACCTTGCACACGGCGGACACCTTTCGCACGGCTCGGCTGTGAACACATCGGGTATGATTTACACCCCCTGCGCCTACCACCTGAACAAGGAAACCGGCCGCGTTGACTACGACGAGATGGAAGAAATTGCGATGCGCGAGAAGCCGAAATTGATTATCGGCGGCGGCTCGGCCTACAGCCGCGAATGGGACTACAAGCGTATGCGCCAGATTGCCGACGCCTGCGGCGCCCTGCTGATGGTGGATATGGCTCACCCTGCCGGACTCATCGCAGCCGGACTGCTCGACAACCCTGTCAAATATGCCGACATTGTGACATCGACAACTCACAAGACTCTGCGCGGACCACGCGGCGGTATCATCCTGATTGGCAAAGATTTCCCGAATCCGTTCGGAAAGACAACCAAAAAAGGCGAAATCCGCTCGATGGGCAGCCTGATTAACTCGGCCGTCTTCCCAGGACAACAAGGCGGACCGCTCGAGCACGTGATTGCAGCCAAAGCCGTGGCTTTCGGCGAAGCTCTCACACCCGAGTTCAAAGAGTATCAGAAACAAGTGCAGAAGAACGCCGCCGCCCTGGCCAAAGGTATGATGAACAAAGGATTCTACATTGTTTCGGGCGGAACCGACAACCATTCAATGCTGGTTGACCTGCGTCCGAAATACGCCGAACTGACTGGCAAGGTGGCCGAGAAGGCTCTTGTTGCCGCCGACATCACGGTGAATATGAACCTTGTGCCGTTCGACACCCGCTCGGCAATGCAGACCAGCGGCCTGCGCCTTGGCACACCCGCCATCACCACCCGCGGCCTGAAGGAATCGGATATGGACGTGATTGTGGATATGATTGACCGCGTTCTGGCCGACCCTGAAAACGAGAGCGTTATAGCAAAAGTTAAAGCCGAAGTAAACGAGATGATGATGCCGCGCCCGATGTTTGCGTGGTAATAAAAACAGATAGAAAAAGTGCCCGTCAAACGATTGCATTTGACGGGCATTTTTTTTGCAAAAAAATCGGTTCAAAACTCGATTATTTACCGATATATAGTACCTTTACCAACACAGAAAGAAAGCATTTTGGACAACATAAAACATAGCGGAATTAACAACAAATGGCTGTTTGCAATAGTCGTTTTTGTGTGCGTTATAGGCTTTGGCTGCAGCGAAAACGGCCCGCACCGCAACATCCGCGAAGGCTCAGTCAAGTACAAAATCACCTACCTTAAAACGGAAAAAGAAAGCCCGATTATCGGCTTGCTGCCGTCGACAATTGTTATGCGCTTCAACCACGACAAGGTGCTCCTTGAGATGGAAGGCTGGTTGGGAATTTTCCGCTCGGCGTTTGTAAAAAATGGCGATGACGAAGTTTACACCCTGCTTAAAATCTTGAGCAAGAAATACATATACATATCAGAGCCGAACGAGGGCTACTACGGAATGCGCAAACCCGACAATCTGCAAGTGGATTTCGACGATGAGACAAAGCAGATTATCGGTTTCAACTGCAACCACGCGAAAATCTCGGTTGGCGACTCGGTTTCGTTCGACGTCTTCTACACCACCGACCTCAAAATCAAGAACGCAACAGCCAACACGCCGCTCGATATGATTCCGGGTATGCTTATGGATTTCCAACTTGAGATGAACGGCATCCCAATGCACCTCGAGGCCATCGAATTCATCAACGAGAAGGTTCAAAACTCAATATTCGACATACCCAATGGCTACGAGCGCGTTGTGCGTTCGCAGATGGACGAGATTTTCAACGGGATTGGAAAATAATGAGTCTGGCTTTTCCGTTAGGATTCCCTATAACACACAAAAATGGCTAAGAAAAATAACATCAATACCGATGATAACTTTAATGTGAGCGACCGCGACCGACACCGCACCATTGCCGGCGTCTGCCTTTCGGCGTTCACCATCTACCTGACTTTCGCTTTCATTTCGTATCTGTTCACCTGGCGCATCGACCAAAGCACGCTCGATGTTTCGTTGAGCCGGATGTTTTCGAGTCCGAGCATTGTGGCAAGCAACTGGGCCGGCACTTTCGGGGCTCTGCTCGCACAGCGATTCCTTTACCGCTGGATTGGCCTTCCTGCATTCGGCCTCATCGTCATTCTGACAGTTATAATATTGAAACTGTTCAAGATAAAGGGATGGCCGATTGGCAGAACCATCAAACTGACAATATGCTATGCCATTTGGGGCTCAGTAGCACTCGGTTATATTTTTCACCACGCGGCATTCACACCGGGCGGCGCTCACGGCTATTTTGTTAGCGAATGGTTGAACGCCGTTATTGGCAAACTTGGCACTGGTATTGTACTGATAACCTGCTTGTTTGCCATTCTGTCATTCACTTTCGACACATTTATTGCCCGCTGCCGCGATTTCGTGAAAGAACTCATCCACCCCAAAGTTTCCGACCCCGAGCTGCCAATTGCCATTGAAGCCGGAACACAGACTGACGAATCAGCAGAAACCATTGAAAATGAGCCCAATGATAATCCCGGCAACAGCGATTCGGCTGACACCGAAACCCAAGACGAAGAAGACGACGGCGATATGCCGTTTGAGAAGAACGACAAAGACCTGCTGAAATTCGAAATCAAGACAACCACCACTTTCGACGATTCAGAAACGCCTGCCAACGCTTACGACAATCTTGACGATGTGGAAGTGAAACTGATTAGCGATGACTCGGCTGACAGCAACGACAATATCGAAAGCGAAGACAAAAACGAAAACAATATCAGCGAATTAGGCGGCGGACAAGATGATTTCACGGTAACCGTCACCACGCAGAAAAACGACGAGATTCTGCCAGACGAAAATCCTGAAAACGAGCCAAATGGCGAAGTGAAAATGGATGTTAAAACGAATGAAGAAGAAACTCAAAAGATACGCGACATTGACCTTGAGCCTTACGACCCGACACGCGACCTTGAGAACTACCGCCTTCCGTCAATCGACCTTCTGAACGACTACGAGCAGAACAACACGGCTGTAACTGATGAGGAACTGTATGCCAACAAGAATAGAATTGTTGAAACGCTGAACGATTACAAGATTCAGATTGCGAAAATCAACGCCACCGTCGGGCCAACCGTAACTCTTTACGAAATTGTTCCTGCAAAAGGTGTTAAAATATCGAAAATCAAAAACTTAAGCGATGATATTGCGCTGAGCCTTGCCGCTTTGGGCATCCGCATCATTGCGCCGATTCCAGGCCGCGGAACCATCGGTATTGAAGTGCCGAACGAGAAGCCGCAGACTGTGGCAATGCGCACGGTGCTCGCGTCGAAAAAATTCCAGGAAGCCAAATACGAGCTGCCGGTGGCCATTGGCAAAACCATCACCAACGAGACGTTCACCTTCGACCTGACCAAAACGCCGCACTTGCTTGTCGCCGGTGCCACTGGTCAAGGTAAATCGGTGGGACTGAATGCGATACTGACATCGCTGCTCTACAAGAAACACCCGTCGCAGCTGAAGCTTGTGCTGGTTGACCCGAAGAAGGTGGAACTAACGCTGTACAAGAAACTTGAGAAGTATTTCCTGGCTATGCTGCCCGATGCCGACGAGCCAATAATCACTGATACACAGAAGGTTGTAAACACAATGCAGTCGCTTTGCATTGAGATGGACAAACGCTACGACCTTTTGAAAGACGCCGGCTGCCGCAACATTAAAGAGTACAACGCGAAATTCATCAGCCACCATCTGAATCCAGAGAAAGGTCATCATTATATGCCTTATATTGTGGTGGTTATCGATGAGTTTGCCGACCTGATTATGACCGCCGGCAAAGAAGTCGAGTTGCCAATCGCACGCTTGGCTCAGTTGGCCCGCGCCATCGGAATCCACCTGATTGTAGCCACACAAAGGCCTACAACCAACGTCATCACGGGCTTAATAAAAGCCAACTTCCCGGCTCGAATCGCCTTTAAGGTGATGAGTATGATTGACTCGCGCACCATTCTGGACGCCCCCGGCGCCAACCAGCTGATTGGTCGCGGCGATATGCTGATTTCGCTCGGCGGCGAAACGCAGCGCGTACAGTGCGCCTTTGTTGATACGCCTGAGCTTGAGAAGATTATGGAACACATTGAGCAGCAGCAGAGTTACACATCGGCGTTCCTGCTGCCCGAATATGTGCCCGAAGGCGGTGAAGGCGCCAGCCTTGAAGATGTCGACCTATCGAAACGCGACTCGATGTTTGAAGAAGCCGCACGAATAATTGTGATAAACCAGCAAGGCTCTACATCACTGATACAGAGAAAGTTCTCCATCGGCTACAACCGCGCTGGCCGCATTATGGACCAGTTGGAAGCCGCCGGAATCGTTGGCCCCTATCAAGGCAGCAAAGCCCGCGATGTACTAATTCCTGATGAAATAAGCCTTGACCGATTGCTGGAAACATTACGTTAAAAATTTGAAAATGAAAAGAATAGCTTTATTAATATTGGCATTGAGCGCAGCAACGTGCTTCGCCCAAAAAGACCCCGAAGCAAAAACTCTGCTCGACAAAGCCGCAAAGCAAGCTGCTGGTTATAAGAGCATTACGGCCGATTTTGATTGCGTGTATGAGAATCTGGCCGAAGAGAAAAGCGAAACCTACAGCGGCACGCTGCTGCTTAAAGGCAGCCGTTTCCGCATCGATGTTGACAAAACCATCACCTTCTGTGACGGCAAAAACCGTTGGGCTTATCTGACTGAAAGCAACGAGGTTACAATATCAAAAATCGAAGCATCGAACGATGACGCACCCGAAGACAAGTTTATGTCGGACCCGCTGTCGCTCTATACTTTCTATCGCAACGGATTCAAATACATAATGGGCGACACCGAAGAAATTGGCGGCAAGACAATGCAGATTGTCGAGATTTCACCCGAGAATATCAAGAGGCCTTATTTCAAGATAAAATATTGGTTTACACCAAGTAACGACCTTTATCAAATCAAGTGCTTCCAAAAGGACGGCACGCGCTTCACGCTAACGCTCACAAAATTCCAAACCAATCAGAAAATTGATGATGCTCAGCTCAATTTCGATGCGAAGAAATTCCCTGGCGTTGAAGTTATTGATATGAGAGACTGAACATTCATTGATTAATTGGATGTGTGGCGGCGAAATTATTGACTGTTTCAAGGAGAAAAACTGACAAACATTCAATAAAAATTTGACCATAACAACATAATCATTAAATTAGCACAACTAATAGTAAGACTGTCAACTGTTTCTTGCTCATTTGGAACATAATAAACAATTAATAATTAAAACTTTAACAGTTATGAAAACACAATTAAAATTAGGCTTTGCAGCCTGCCTTACGGCTGCGTTTCTATTCAGCGGCTGCCAAAATAACGATGACGAATTAACCCCTAATTACAAATATGGGAAATTGCTGTCTAAATCAAGTGAATACACCGAAGACGGGGTTTTACATCAAAATAAAACCGAATACAAATATAATGAGAAAGGTAATGTTACGGAGGAAACTGAAACACGATTAATTGACGGCAGCTTATACTATACCGGAAAAACAGAATATGGATTCGTATATGACGAAAAAGGGCGTTGCACTGAACGTTCACAGATATTTACACAAATGGGTGAGGTTACATATACCCAAAATTATTCAATTAAGTACGATGAGGAAGGAAGAATAATATTTACGGAATACAAAGACGAGCGTTCTAATGGTATTACATATTCTAGAATTGAAAAATACAAATACAACGAGTTCGGTGACAATATTGAATATGAAATCATTACTGATGAAAGTAAAACAACGCAAAAATGGGAATACAAATACAATGAACAAGGCAAAAAAACTGAATGCGAACACACCTATGAATATATCGATTCTAATGAAAATTGGATTGAAAAAGAAACTTTTACATTCACAGATAATACAATAAATATTGTTGGCGAAGACAGTTTTTACAGAAAAATTATCGGTGAAAAAATTTATACGGAAGATGGACATCTGAAATCATCGAAACGTACATACACGAAAGAGGATGGTTCTATCTATTCCACAGAAACGAAATACAGTTATGACAATAATGGTAAAGAAACTTTATTCGAAAACTATGTGAACGGAAAACTAACAGAGAAACACATCACTGAAGGCAACATTGAAACTCGGGTTACTTATATGTATTCTGAAAATGGTGAATTAGAACAAACGTCTTCTACAAAAACTGTTTATTCAAATTCCGGAAGAATCCTAACACGCGAAACTTCGGAAAATGGCCACATTTCAAAAGATGAATACACCTATGATGAAAATGGTAAAGAAACGTCAATTAAAGGATATTACGATGGTGAATTAAACTCGGAAAATAAAGATTATGTGTATGACAAAAATAAAATAACATACACAGAATGTTGGTATAGTATTAACCTGACAACCTACGTCACTCTTATATACGCCGATTAATTCCGCCATACAGCAAAATAAACAGCCGGGACTCTTACAATTAAGTTCCGGCTGATTTTATATAGGCGATTAATGAGAGCGGCTCAAATCTTTTGTCCGTTATCGCGGCGAATGTCATCAATCCATTTACCGACTACAGGTGCTTGATAACCAAATAGTTTATCAATGGCTTCAGATGGCGAATCGGCAAACTGAACCATTGCGGCGTGCTGCGGCAAAAGCATCTTCTCGCTGACCATAAACTCGAGTTGCGCCTTCAGGTGATCGTAGAAACCATTGATATTCAGCACCACAAGCGGCTTTTTGTGGAAACCCAACTGTCCGCCCGACAAGATTTCGAACATCTCATCCATTGTGCCGAAACCGCCAGGCAGAACCACGAAACCGTCCGAAAGGCGTTCCATTGTGGCCTTGCGTTCCTGCATTGTGCTCACGGTTAGCATCTTGGCCAATCCCGACTGCGCCAGTTCGCGGCCAGCCAGAAATTCAGTGATGACGCCCGTCACCTTGCTGCCGCCTGCCATTGCGGCTTCAGCCACGCAGCGCATCAGCCCAACGTTGGCGCCGCCGTAAACCAAATCCAGCCCGCGCGCGGCAAGCAATGTGCCAAATTCAACGGCAACGCGCTCATATTCAGCATTTGAGCCACGATTCGACGCACAAAAAACGCAGACGGTTTTCATTGCGTGCGATTATTTGTTGTTGCAGTGTATCAGCCTGAGAGTGTGCCCCATACGCTCTTTTTTGGTGCGCATATAGAACTCGTTGTATTTGTTCGGCTCAATCTCAATTGGCACATTCTCAACCACTTCGAGCCCATAGGCTTCAAGTCCGATGCGCTTCACGGGATTGTTGGTCATCAGGCGCATCTTGCTCACGCCCAACTCGCGCAGAATGCTCGCCCCCACCCCATAATCGCGCTCATCGGCGTCGAAACCCAGGTGGATGTTGGCATCGACGGTGTCGTAGCCGTGCTCTTGCAACTCGTAGGCCTTGATTTTAGCCATCAAACCAATGCCGCGCCCTTCCTGATTCATATAGATTATGACGCCTTTGCCTTCTTTATCAATGGTTTGCATCGCTTTGTGCAGTTGCTCGCCGCACTCGCAGCGCATCGAGCCGAAAATGTCGCCCGTCATACACGATGAGTGTACGCGAACCAGAATCGGCTCATCTTTCTCCCACGAGCCCTTAATCAAGGCGATGTGCTCTTTGTTGTTCGACTTCTGAAGGAACGGAATCAGACGGAAATCGCCGTAAGCCGTCGGCAGATGCACTTCGGGACCGCGCTCAATGAGCGTGTCCTGCTTCAGGCGGTAGGCAATCAGGTCTTTGATGGTTATTATATTGAGATTGAATTCTTTAGCAATCACTTGCAACTGTTCCATCCGCGCCATTGTGCCGTCTTCGTTCATAATCTCGATGAGCGCGGCGGCGGGATGAAGTCCTGCAAGGCGGGCCAAATCGACGGCTGCCTCGGTGTGTCCCGCACGACGGATAACGCCCTTGTTTTGAGCGTAAAGCGGATTGATGTGGCCTGGGCGCGCAAAGGTTGACGGTTTTGATTCGGGGTCGGCCAAAGCACGGATGGTGGCGGCACGGTCGGCAGCGGAAACGCCTGTGGTACAGCCTTCTATCTTGTCAACTGACACAGTGAACGGCGTGCCCAAAATCGATGTATTGTTATCGACCATATGGTTGAGTTCCAACTCGGCGCAACGGTCGATGGTGATGGGCGCGCAGAGCAGTCCGCGGCCGTTTTTCAGCATAAAATTCACCTTTTCGGGGGTGATTTTTTCGGCGGCAATCACAAAATCGCCTTCGTTCTCGCGGTCTTCGTCATCCACAACTATCACAAAATCACCACGTTTGATAGCCTCAATGGCTTCTGGAATAGTATTAAGTTTTATATCCGACTTCTCCATTTTCCTGTTTTTTTCGATGCGCAAAGGTAGGCAATTGTTTGGCAAACT
Organism: uncultured Bacteroidota bacterium; assembly: GCA_946404125.1. GTDB lineage: Bacteria > Bacteroidota > Bacteroidia > Bacteroidales > SZUA-534 > RUG13583. Next base: position 37,777 of record CAMJCK010000007.1, read on the forward strand.
CGCCTTAATCTGCCGGTTTTGTCAGTCAGTTTCCTCTTTCAAATTTTCAAACGAGTTGTCAATCCACTCCTGCAAATACGCCTTTTTCAGTGTGTTATACCATTTATCACTGTGAGTGTAATCCAAGACCTTCACCTTGGGGTCAGCCGATGGCTGCTCACGAAAATCGCGGCGGGCCAGTTCAATGCCCAACTTCTCCTGACTCTCGCGCGCCCACATCGCCTCAAAATAACGGCGATTCAGCTCATTGAGCAGCTTGAGCGATTTTTTCAGCTCGTTGCAATCAGCATAATAGACAACCGCTGCATCAACCAAGCCACTATACTGATTTTCAAACACATAATCGTATATCGGCTTATGTCTGATGCCGAATTTATTGTTGCAGCTGTCGGTGAAAAACTCAGTGGCGGCCACATAGGTCTCCAGCGCCTGCTTGAACTCTTTTTGCTCAAGCATCGGCTGCACCGAATTAACCATCTGCTGGTAGCGGCAAATATTTTCAATATCGTTGGCACGAAGTTTTGCAACCGAATCGGTCAGGTTGCACTTGTAGTTGGCCCGGGCAATGCCGGCGGCCTTTTGCAGCACGGTTTGCGCCTTCAGAAACTCCTTTTGCTTGATAAGCTTCTCGGCGGCTCCGGCCTGCACGTTATAGTCGAACCAAGCCTGACTGCACTCACCCTCGTTGAGCGCGGCCGAAAGCTCGGCCAATGCGTTTTGCACCTCTTCAATCTTCGAAATTTTCGATTCATCGGCCACAGCCAACGCCGTCTGATACTGCTGTCCGGCCTTGCCCATCTGCAACATATTGGCGTACGAAACGCCCAAACTGCAAAGATTGATAACGTACATCACTGACGCATCACGGTGCTTGGTGGTCCAGGCTGTGTCGGCCACAATGGGCTGCGACTTGTTGATTGCCAGCGCCGCGGCATAGAACGCCAACGCCTCGCGCGGCTGCTTGCGGTTCAGCGCGTCATCGCCCTCGCACATCAGGCCGTCGTATTTCTGCTGATAAGCCTCAACGCGCAACTCATCGGCGAGCGCGATTTTCTTGAGCTCCCAAGTCTGACGGTACGTCTCCGCCTCGTCGAGCTGCTCAAGCGCCGAGTCGGGATAACCGTCGTCGAGCGACGATTTAGCCTCGGTCAGAATCTGCATATACTTGTGCGTGCGGCTGTCGAACGCCAGTTTCTCAAGCTCATCGGTGCAATTCACCGCTTTATGCGTACGGCAGATGTGCGTTGCCTGGTCGAAGGAGAAAAGTGCCTCGTCAGGATTGTCCATCGACACCTTCTTACCGTATGCAATCCAAGCCACATACAACTGGTTCAGCAACTTCGATTCATCGGTGGCATCGATGTCAAAGGTCGGATATTCAGCGCGCAAGCTTGCCGCCGAATCGGCAAAAACAGTACTCTGCCGCAAATCGGCGGCATCATAGAACTCTCTGGCCTGAGCCACCAGTTTGGCGTGGATGGTGCCGTAGAGTTGCGCCGAAAGTTTGTCAAACTCCTCGAAACGGCGGATGCCTTTGATTCGCTTGCAGTAGTCCTTGCAAACCGAAAGCATTGCAAATCCACCTTCAACATCCTTATTTTCAATAAAATAACTAACCGAATCGATATAAACGTAAATCACTTTTTCGGCAAGTTTGATGGTGCCGTAACGTGTGTCGGAATCGGGATTCATATCGGCAATAATTCTCACGCAAGTGTCGAGCACCTTCCGATAGAGCTTTTCCTCGAAATCCATCAGCGAAAGCTGATAATGCGGCGGCGCATAATTCGTCTTCGCCCCTATCGACTTGATAAACAAATCTTCAGCCTTGTCGCCTTTGCCCCAATTGAGCCAGTCCATACCTTTTTTGTGATAGGTCTCCCACATATGCGACAACGCGTACTCAACCTGTTTTTTGATGTTGCGGTTGGTCTGCTCCACCGCCCTCACGTGGTCGGTCAAGCCGATGGGGTCGCTGGTGGCAAGGTCAAGCTCGGTGTCGAAATGCCGCGATTTGATATTGTTGAACACCGCCACATTGTCGATGGTCAGCTGCCGCGATTGCTCAAGCTGCTCAACCGAGTCGGCCTTGACGGCGGTCAGCTCCTGCTCCATCATTTTCAGATGCGCGTCGGTGTTGAAATAGTCATCGATTAAAGTCACAAACTCATCGGCCTCACGCACACCCGACTTGCTGAAATGCAAACCGGCCTCAACAATCCGCAGTTTGCAATCGGTTTGCTCATCTTCTGTAAAATAGAAACGCACCATATTTTTGCCCGCCTCAAACGGCTCATTTTCAACCGTCCAGCGCTTCAGCTCGCTGCCCTGCTTGGTCAACAAAACAAACTCAATACTGAATGTGTTGGGCGTCAGCACCTTATCAATAGAAAAGCCTTTATACTGATGCGTCGAGCCCATCTTCACGCTCTTGTTATCGATGGTGATGAGCAACTCTCCGCCAACCCGCGTGATGCGGCTTGCGAGCTCCATTTTGTAGGTTAGCAGCCTGTCGCCACCGTCGGGAAAAACTATGTCGAGCAGTGCGTTGTCGGTGCGGTTGTCGCCGTTCACATCAACCGACAAGGTCTCCGTTTCGTTGAACAATGTGGCTTGCGCCGATGCCTGCCAACAAATGGCGGCCAGAATGATTGTGCTGAATAAACGTTTCATATATCGTCCGATTAAATTTCCGCCGGCATTTTCATTCTTTTCAGAATATAAAAAAACGCAAGGCTTCGCCATTTATAACAATCTGATTGCCAAATGGTTTTACTCACAACCAGATGTTAAAAAGCAAGCACAATTTACTTATTTTATCTATTGATTTCGGGCTAATTCAATTATGTATTCAACAAGTTGGGTGTTAATAGCTTTGGGGGATTTTTAAAAAGATGAGAAATATAAAATGGGTTAATTATTCGATGTTTTTTATGCAATTCGAAGCAATCGCATTCCATTATAATTCAGCAATATACTCCATAAACCCGCGCTTATTCTCCAACGCGGTCGTTGTTGGACGGCCCAAATCTTCGCGGGCACCGATTGAGCACTTGACTTCGATAAGGCTCAATTCGCTGGCGTTTTTGGCTGACTGAAGTGCTTTGTCCAAAGCTTCAAACGAATCAACAGAAACGGCCGACTTGTACCCACAGGCCTTTGCAATGGCAACCAAATCGATTTTGCCTGCCACTGTTGGTTGGCCGCCGACTGTCTCGTGGGCTGCGTTGTTGATTACAACGTGGACAAGGTTTTTCGGCGCATTAGCCCCGACAACCGCCATCGCTCCCATATGCATCAAAACGGCGCCATCTCCGTCAATACACCAAATTTTACGTTCGGGTTTGTTGATTGCAACGCCCAATGCGATTGACGAACTGTGGCCCATCGAGCCAACCGTCAGGAAGTCGTATTTGTGGCTCTGGCCGTTCGCTTCACGGATTTCGAATAACTCGCGGCTTGCCTTGCCCGTTGTCGAAACAATGGGGTCCTCGCCCGAAACGGTAACAATGTGACGGATAATTTCCTCGCGAAGCATTGTGTTCTCGTTTTTATACTCGACCTTCCCGTCGTAAGAAAGGCCGCCCTTGCGCACAACAAACGCCACATCCTTGCCCTCGGCAAGCAACTCGTTAAACCGCTTCATTGCAGCAGCGACTTCCTCATCGGTAGTTTCTTTTCCGATAATAAACGACGCAATGCCCATATCGTCAAGCAGTTTCACCGTCACTTCGCCCTGATAAATATGCTGCGGCTCGTCGTGAACGCCAGGCTCGCCGCGCCAACCGATAACAAAAACCACAGGAATCGCATAAACCTTGTCGTTCAAAAGCGACGCCACGGGATTGATAATGTTTCCCTCGCCCGAATTTTGCATATACACGACAGGGACCTTGCCCGTAGCAAGGTGATAACCAGCCGCCAATGCCGTGCAGTTGCCCTCGTTGGCCGCAATGATATGGTGTTTCGGGTCGATGCCGTATTTGCTCATCAGACAGTTGCACAAAGCCTTCAACTGGCTGTCTGGCACGCCAGTATAAAACTCCGCGCCAATTATATTTAAAAGATTTTCTACTTTCATTTTGTTCTATTTCAATATTTTATGATAGAGCATATCGATAGTGTCCTCATCGAGCTCTACTGGATTGTTTTTAAGCCTCGTCGGATTCACCGATTTTTTCAGCACAGCAAAATCGCCTTCCGATTGGATTTCTGGCGCCTTCAAATCCAATTGTTTTACAATATTTTGGAATTTTACAGCCGCATCCATCGGGGCACTCTCGCCCATCACGTCAGCGATTACCTTGAAAACCGAATCAAGATAATTCTTGCCACGGCTATCGATACATTTTTCGGTGTTCTCAATCATAAACGGCCATAACTCACTGACACACAACGCCGCAGCGTGCCCGTGCGCGATTCCGTAAAGCGACGTCAGTTTGTAGCACATTGCGTGCCCCGCTGTGGTCTGCGTTATGTTAATGGCTTTTCCCGCAATGTTAGCGGCCATCAGCATATTCTTGTTGCCATCGTATTCGTTTTTCAGATACGATTCCATATTGCTGAGAATCAACCTTATCGCGTCTGTTGAGAACTGTTTGCTCTCATCTGTCGAATTGACCGACCAGAAAGATTCAACAGCGTGGCAGAAAGCGTCGAGCATCGTAACTTTGCGCTGATAATCGGGCAAGGTTTCAAGCACCGACGGGTCGAGCAACACCACTTGCGGAATGCAACTGTAATCGGTAATCGACTGTTTTACACCATTATAGTAAATAACCGCGAAACGAGTCGCCTCACTGCCTGTACCCGCCGTTGTTGGAACCGCGAAAAAAGGAATATCGTTCGGGACGATTTTCTGATTGATATAATCGCTTCCCAAAGGCATTGTCGCATAAAGTTTTATGCACTTTGCCACATCCATCGCGCTTCCGCCTCCAACGGCAAGAATCGCATCGCATTCATTTTTCTTAAAAACCCCGACTCCTTTAACGACTGACTCGTAATCGGGATTCGGCTGGAAATCAGAGAAAAACACAATCTCTATATCGTTCGCCGCGAAGAATTCAGCTATGAACTTCCCAATCGCCAGCCGTTTGAATGACGAGCCACAAACGACATTGATTTTCTTTATGCCGCTTTCAAGGAAACATCTTCCAAATTCAGCGTAACCTTTATCTGGAAAAACTACCGTCTGTTCCACTATTTTGTTCCAGGAATTAGTTCGAGTATTTCTTTAACACTCATACACAAATCGTTAGCTTCAAGCGAACGGTGGTGAGTGAGAATCGATTTAGCTGTGTTCACCATTGCTGGATAGGCCGAACGCAGCATATGGTTTGCATAAATAACCACATTAACGCCCCAACTTGCAAGCTCTTCTTCGGTTATCTGGTTGTAGGTTGTCGGCACAACAACAATCGGCACCGAAGTGTGTTTCTGACGGAATCGTTGGCAGAATTCCTTTATATCCTCACCCGACTTGTTCTTGCTGTGAATCATAATTCCATCGGCGCCAGCCTCAACGTATGCAAAGCAACGCTCAAGCGCATCTTCAACCGATTTGCCAGCGATAAGGCTCTCGCAGCGAGCGATAATCATAAAGTCCTGAGCTATTTGCGCCCTTTTGCCCGCTCTGATTTTTTCAGAAAAACCTTCAATCGAATCCTGTGTTTGAATTGCATCGGTGCCGAAAAGCGAGTTTTTCTTCAATCCCACTTTGTCCTCAATAATAATTGCCGAAACACCCAGCCTCTCCAACGTGCGGACGGTGAACACAAAATGCTCGATTTTGCCGCCAGTATCGCCGTCAAAAATCACAGGCTTGGTAGTGCATTCCAATGCATCGTTCAATCCGTGAAGGCGCGTTGTAAGGTCAACAGCTTCAATATCAGGCTTGCCTTTGCTTGTGGAATCAGTCAGTGAGCTAGCCCACATTCCGTCAAACTCCTCTGTCTTGTTGTTAACCTTGACTTTTGTTTTCTCAATGATAAGACCTGTCAATCCCGAATGGCTCTCCATAATGCGAACAATCGGTTTGGCCGCAATCAAACGGCGCAGCATCCGCTGACGGATTTCGGGGGTTGTGCCAATCTCGCGAACCTCGGCATTGAGCGCGGTGGAAGAAATACCTGGCGTATATGGAATATCAACCACTTTCCCGCCCCATTTTGCAATGCAGTCAATCACTCTTTGGCGTGTCTCCTGCTGAACACCTGTCATCCAATCGTCACCATGAACAACAAAGTCCGGTTTCATCTTTTCGAGGTTTGGCACATAATCGAGCGTTGTTTGAGGGACAACTCTTGTAACTCCTTTTATGTTTGAAACGATTTCAGCTCGCTGCTCATACGTAAGGTAAGGCAAGCGTTTATAACTAGCAATCGCTTCATCGGTAAGTACACCAACGGTTACCTCACCGAGTTTCATTGCCTCGTGAATAATGTTTAAGTGCCCGTGGTGAATTAGGTCGGCACTCATACCGCAATAGACTGTTTTCATATTTTAAAATATCAAATTAATACGTTCTTACTCTTGGATTGTACGCTTCCTCTAAATGTTCAACACTTACAACCTCCCCGTTATTGTGAAGAACGATTATTACATCTAAACGAGCGTTCTCTGTTCGATTGAAACGTCGCATATAACCGTCGGCTGCATTGACGACAAGACTTTGTTTTCGGTAATTGACAGCATCAAACGGCGAAATGACAAAATCCTCTGAGCGAGTTTTCACCTCAACGAATGCTATAGTATCGTCTTTTTGTGCAATAATATCCACTTCGAGGTGATTAATGCGGTAGTTGCGCTCCAGGATGGTGTAACCTTTCTCAATCAAAAGATTGGCTGCAGCACTCTCACCGATAATTCCTATTTCTTTTTTGGTCAACATTGCTGTTTTATTAATTTGATTTTTTACAAATGTAAAAATTAACCATTGGCTGGCAACTTTCCGCTCGCGTTGTTATTATTCTTATACTCCACAAATGGCAGGAACGAAAGGAATGCGAACAGCGGGAAACTGAAATGGCTGCTGCCGCTGAACATACTGAAGAACATACAGCAAAGATACATTATAAAAAATATGCCCAACTGCTGACGTTTCTTCCAATAAAGCCAAAGGCTCATTATCAAGAAAATGATATATACCACTCCGCCAATAATTCCAGAATACAGGAACGACGAGATGATTGGATTGTGCGGGAAGTCGTAACGTTTGGGATTGTTCCAAAACTTCTCGCCATACCACTCCAAATATTTGAAACCTTGACCAAAGATTTTCTGTTTCGTATTGTAACGCGCCTGCCAAAGTTCAAGGGCGTAGCGCCAGCGGTCGGTGCGAGTGTGGATTAAATAGTTTATCGTATCGGCACCTTCTTTTACGAAGAAACGATGGATAACGCTGTCTGGCAATTGGTCGGCATACATAGGCAGACCTGCTGTTTCATCACAATTCAGACTAATATTTTTAACTTCGATAGTGGAACCTGCTTTAAGAGAATTTATAAAACATCGAGGATTCAACCTGTCCTCAACAAACTTATATGAAACCTCACAACGTTTCCAAACGCTGTCAATTGGAGTGACCGCGACAGGAAGATTATGACGGTAACCCTGTCCTTCATTTACCCACCAACCAACATTAAATGGTCTCAGGCCACCTTCTATCACTCTATATGAGAACGAAAGATTGTAAGTTACATCTTTATGATAAATAATCGGGCGACCGGCATAGTTCACTTGCCATTTTCCGCCAGAACAACCTCGCGTTACTCTAATGGCACTATCACCATTTTCAGTAGCGACAAGATTAAACCGTATGCAATCGTGCTGTGCCGGCAGATAATTCCAACCTTCCAAGCCACGCTTCAAATCACCATTGAAAAATAAATTATCGCCAATCGAATAATCATGCTTCTGTTGACGTTTCATCTTCTGTTTGAAATCAAATTCCGAAAACGCGACGCCATCATCAAACAGCGTATAAAGCTTATAATACTTGATTTTTTCATCTATCGATAAATCATCGTTATATATCTTATTGAAGGATAAGAAAAATGCCAATCCACCAACAATTGTCAAAACGGTTGGTGCAACACAGGCCGTCAGAAGTTTCCCGTCGTGACCGTACTTGAATATAACCAACAGGACCAATAGTAAAGCAATCACACCATAAAGTACATACCCACGCCGCGACATTACCGCAACAATATTAATTACTGATATAATGTTGATTACAAACAATTTTCCTCCATTAATTCTCTTATTAAGATATAACCTAACCGACAAAATAATAGACAGTATGAAAAACAGCGAATAGAAATTGCAATCGTTGACTAAAGCGAACCCAACCCCTTCAAAAAGTTTGTTGCCCAACGGAATATGGACTTTTGACACAGTCAATCCCAACCTGACAATAGCTATCACTCCTACCAACATCGTAAGACGAAGAATCCATTTCAAAAACGATTCTGATTGGTCACCCTCATAATACAAATCAGCAAATGCCACGAAATACAATACCAGCAACAAGTTAACAGACTCTTTCACAACGTTACTCAAAGGCATGAAATGAGCAAAAAACAAAACGACAACCAGCAACGGAAGCAAAAGTTTACCCCATTGAGGTTTTGCTGTACCATTTTTAAGCAACCAATATACCGAATATGCGACACAAGGTACAAGCAGCAAAAAAAATAAGTATTTGTAACCGATAAATACAGTTCGAGAAAAAAATAATGCCAAACAAAGCGGCATTATTTTGCTTGATAACAGAATACGTTCTATGATTTTATAAATATGCATCAAACAGTTATATAAACAACAAGATACGGACTCTTGTTGCTATTTAACAATTATTATTTAATAATCATTTTCACAAAATTCATCCTTTTGTTTAGCTCCACCAACGAATAAACCAGGCAAACAGCAAACAATAATCCCTCAGGGATGTATACATAATCTGACTTCCAAATGTGTATCAACACAAACGCCGCACTGACAATCAAGAATAAAATAATGTAAATCTTTTTGAAAGAAACATTCATAGAGAATCCGTATCTCTTTTTGGCAATAATGTAAACCTGGATACTATATACAAAATAGTTGAAAACAAATGCAATACCAGTTCCTACAAGTCCTCCCCAATGATATCCCAAAACACTGAAAACAAGTGAATAACTATTAGAAATTGTTTCATTAATAACAAACAATCTTGATTCTGCCTTTGCAAGAAAACTAAACGCTATCACCCAAGAAAACATCTTAAACATCATTCCTAAAACCGCCCAAAGTATATAATCTATAGAAGGTAAGAACTTTTCAGAATAAATCAACCTTACAATAAATGGCATCAAAATCATACAAGAAACAAGTATTGGCGCGATAATCAAAGATGCTATTTCACCTTGCTGGTTGATTACCTGACAACATTTAGCATTATCTTTATTTACAGCTGACAAACGCGGATAATAATCCGTCGACATAGCTTTAAAAATCATACCAACGTATGAACCCACGAGTAAAAACCCCGCCGAAAACAATCCAACTTGTTCTGTATCACCCTCATACCGAATAAAACCTCTAAGCAAATACGATGTTAATGTAACCATTATCGCACTTACGCTCATCGCAAGCCCCATCTTCATCATAGATTGTCCATACAAAATAGTTTCTCTATTGCTTACTCGCATTTTCTTAACCTCAACTTTTTGTGAAAAAAAACAAGTCAATCCGAACATAGTTAGAGCGTTAAGTATCAATGTTGGAATAATTCCATTTATTCCAAACCGATAATATAGTGGAACAGAAACTATCAAGCCAACTGTAGAGCCTATCGCTGTAGATTTCGCAAGAGATTTCAATTTCCTCATCCCTTGTAAAACTACTTTCTGCCCAGCACTGAGTTGGTCCAATAGAAGAATAACCGAGAGAATTATGAAAGGTATAGTGTAATCATAGTTCCCGAAAGTAGTTTTGCTCAATACTGGCGAAAAAAAAACCATTAATACCAGCCCTAACAATCCTGTTATCCAAACCAATCTTTTAACAACTGCAACCGTCAGCCCAATCCGATTAGTATCACCACTTCCGTTAGCTTCAGAAACATCTCTAACAGCACTTTGCGACAATCCTAACGAGGAAAAACTTTGTATCAGTTGTATTGCAGACTGATACAAACCTTGTATTCCCATGCCTTCTGGCCCCAACAAAACTGCGACAAACTTCGATTTTATTACGCCGATGAGTATTTGGTATACTTCAACACCGCCAAACAGCGATGTCGCTTTAAAAATACTTCTGTACGACGATGTTTGGATTCCCTGGTCGGACATTGAAATTTTGCTTTAGTACTTATTTATCACCTCCACGACATACTTTGCCTCTTCCAAGGTGAGACACGGACTCATCGGCAGACTAAGTTCTTGACTGTGAATTTTTTCTGTTACGGGCAGCGAAATGCGGTTCCATTCCTTGTAACACTCTTGTTTATGCGGCGGAATCGGGTAATGAATCAATGTCTGAATGTCGTTGTCCTTCAAATATTGTTGAAAATCATCACGTTGTTCACAGAAAATAGGGAAAAGATGATAAACATTGTTTCGGTCATCAATGCGTTTCGGCAAAACGATTTTGGGATTGTTGATATTATCGTAGTAATACTTTGCAATTTGTTGACGTTTGGCGTTGTCGCCGTCAAGATATTTCAGTTTTACGTCCAAAACTGCCGCCTGAATCTCATCCAAACGGCTGTTTCGTCCGCAATATTTAAAAACATATTTTTTCTGCGAGCCATAGTTTGCCAAAGCTCTCACTGTGTCCGCCAATGCTTTATCTTTTGTGGTAACTGCGCCGCCGTCACCCAATGCGCCGAGATTTTTGCCAGGATAGAAACTGTGTCCGGCAGCATCGCCAAGAGAACCTGTCCGTTTGTCTCCATAACGACAGCCGTGTGCTTGTGCATTATCTTCAATCAGTTTGAGATTGTATTTTTTGCAAAGCGCTCCAATTTTTTCGGTGTAGGCACAACGACCATAAAGATGTACAATCATTATAGCCTTGGTTTTGTGTGTGATTTTGTCCTCGATAAGGCTGTCATCGATTTCCAAAGTTTCAAAACTCGGCTCAACCAAAACTGGTGTAAGGTTGTTTTCGGTGATAGCAAGGATGGTCGCGATGTAGGTGTTTGCTGGGACAATAACCTCGTCACCATCCTGCATCACGCCAAGTTCCTTGTATGCCCTAAGAATCCAAATCAAGGCATCCAAACCATTTGCACAACCAATGCAATGTTCGGAGCCTATGTAATTTGCAAAATTTTCTTCAAAGGTTTTGTTTTCGCTGCCTTGAAGATACCATCCCGAATTTACAACACGTAACACAGCCGCGTTGATTTCTTCGGAATATTTTCCTGTTATATTATTTAATGATAAAAAAGCGACTTGCATTATAATATACTGTTCTTAACTTTAATAATCTAAATGGAATGGTATTATTGATACGAAATATACAATTATTGGGGGCCTCAAACATAATATCAACATATAATCACAATCTTTCTTTTTTCAATCATAGAAACGTTACATATAGTTTAATAGTTTATTTTCATAATATACTCCAATTATATACATTTTTGCATTTTTATCACATTCATATCTTGAGATAGTCTAACAAAACCATACCTTTCATATAGTTTAATAGCTCTTTCATTATAAACGGCCACAATTAATGTCAATTTATTCAAATTCAAAAATGACGCATAAGCAAACATAGAATCAAGCATAAAACGACCGATTCCATTCCCCCAATACTGTTTTTCTCCTATATAACCAAAATACTCAGCAACTCTTTCTTGCTTGTTTATATGTTTTAAACCGACAACACCTACTTTCTCATCATTATGGATAACACCAAATATTTTATAATCCGCTTTGTCTTTCAACTTTTCAAACCACTTATTTTGTTCCTGTTTTGTAAGTATTGGTGCCATAGTCATTTTACGGATTAATTCATCTGTTAACCATTTATATGACAAATCAAGGAAGACTTCGTCATACCTAACTATACGGGTTCCGTTTTTACCACTAAATATATGGTCTTCAATCTTATTAATGAACATTTTTCCTAAAAAACTCGTTATTACATTAGTATTTTAAATGTTTGATATACATTTGTTCTACCGCCAAATCCCTCTTTTTGAGCAATAAGCCCTTCGTTCAAATAATGACCGGCATCTTCTGAAGATATTCCAAAATCAAGCCATTTTTTTGAATTTTGGTATGTCTCAATAACTGTTGCTATAGTAAAATCTAATGCACCAATTTCTCTTGCCACATCATTTGCTGCCATATATTGGGTATGAACCACATCGTCATAGATAAAAATGATAGTACCCGCCACCATTTCATCCTTATAAAAAGCACAAAATAATTTTATATTGTTTGGGAAATACCCCTGCAAAAGATGCAATTCTTTTGCTGTATGAACTGCCGTAGTTTCATGCCGCTTAAGCACCTGATTCTCCAGTTGTATAAAACGATCAAAATCATCAGATTCTTTTATAATAACGTCTTCCCGCCTTGCCCTAACGATCTGCGCTTTACGACCTTTAGGCATTTTTAATGGTTGTTTCAAATCGACAACAGTTGACGGCTCTATCTTCCAAATCTCACCTCCGTTATAAAAAATGGAAAATAAATCCTCTTCTGCCGGTTGTTTATGATAAATGTGAGGGATATGTTTGTATATTATTTCGCTTATCGCATTATTATTTGCATAATCCTTCAATGCAGAAAAACAGTCATTCATATGATGTTGTTTCATATCATTACTTGTAATAAAACCACCATAAGTTAGTCCTCCATGCGAAATAAGCGTACTATCCTTTTTACTTGCAGGTAAAATAGCCAACAATTTATCACCCAGATAAAACAAAAGTGAATTATCAACAAATCGACTTTTATGGTATTCCATAAAATCCCTGTTGAACATAAAAAGTCCATTTTTTGCGGTGTTGCAAAAACTATCCCAGAGAGACTTGTCCTCCTCATTATATTTTTTTACGTCTATACCCACATCCATCTTTATTTAGATTACTATCTTTTCAATGAATTCAAAAAAAAATTATAGTCCCTAATATATTCATTCTCATCATAATATTCGCTTGCCAGAACAACAAGTTTGCAACCATACGAAAAGTCGTGCATTTCTCTCCACATGTTTTTACCGATATACAATCCAACATCGGGGCGATTGAGCAACACTTGTTCTCGTTTTGAGCCATCATCAAGAATGAAACGGCACGCTCCGTCCATAGCAATTATTATTTGTTCCAAATCCTTATGCGCATGAAACCCTCTTGCCTCATTAGGCAGTGTGTCAAACATATAGTAAATACGTTTGATTTCAAAAGGAACATTTTTTAGGCTTTCCAACGAAATGAGTTTCCCTCGCCGATCACCATGGACTTGTAAGTCTATTAAATGGTAGTTCATAATAGTTCATTAAATTATTTAATACAAATACACTTTATTGATTGTTAATTGGCATAAATGTTAAATGCGAAAATACATACCATCTTCTAAGGCGCATTTTGGCATTGATTGCCCAATTTTAATATATATAAGTTTATACAATCTCCAAGGTATAGATAATGGGAAAATAATCATAGAGAGCAAAATATTTTTTTTTGAATTTGTTATTTTTCTATAAAAGAGAAATTTTTTAAAAAAAAACGTATTATTATAATGTGATTTTAAAGAATTATAGAAAAACACTTCATCTCTTTTTAACAACTTCTTTTTTTTATCAGGATCAGAAGAAACACCTAACCCATATTCATAATAGATGACTGGTTGTGGAAAAAAAATCATATTAATATTATCCAACAACATTATACGGAATGAATAATCTTCTGCATATATGACTCTATTTACAATTTTCTCCAAATAATATAAACATAGTGATGCTTTACATATAATCTGAACGCCATAAACAGAATCCCTATTAATGAGCCAATCTATTTTTCTAATATTTTTAAAAATACTCGTATTATGTTTTATGCTATAAATATCAGGGATTGCTGGTGCCTCACGATGCCTCCTAATTAAAATAGGAATATCACTACCACGTTTCTCATACCCGTAAAAAACTGCTCTTCCGAAACTCAAATCCACATTATTTGTTTCTAAAAAAACGAACCAATTATTCAATACATTCTCATCATAAAAATAATCACCCGGAGAAATTCCCTTAACATATTTCCCTTCTGCCAATTTCACCCCACCATAATAATTTATACAAGTTCCCCTGTTCTCTTTAGATTCAACTAACTTATAATCTTCAAATTTTTGACTATGTAAATAACCCTTTATTTCATCAAAGAAATTCTCCGGAGAACCATCATCACAAATAATTAACTGAACGTGAATTGACTTCTGTTTAATAATAGAATTTATGGTTTTAATCAGTTTTTGGAAAACAGGTTTATATGAAGCCAAAACTACCGTTATATCATATTTATAATTCATTTTTCTTAATCTTAGAATCTAAAGAATAACGTTTATTCATAGTGCACTCATAGTATATCATTGTTATAGCCAAAATAAATATGGCCACGGTAGAGAACTTATAAACATAAGCTCTTTGGTATAGTGAGATAAAAAAAACCGATAAAAATGGAATTGCATCTTTTAATACTTTATTTTTTATAATACAAATGGATGCGAAGAAAGAAAGAAACAGAATACACCCTACAATTCCCAAATCATATATCAAACATTTATATGTATTGGCTCCAGCCATTGATGGATTTTTGGCATACGAACCAAAACCGCCTATTCCCATATATAATGCGTACCCGCCCTTTTCCCAAAACATATTATATTCCTTTTCAAAAAAAGTGCTATAACGGTTTGTTTTAACTGATAATGTTGTATTCGGTTTAAAACGATTTTGAATAGAAGTTAATTCCTTACTTTCGAATGTCATATTTCTAAATACTGTAATGGCACATATAAGAACTCCTACCGCACAAAGCATTTTTAAGGGATTCTCAAGGAGTATTCTTACAGTAAAAAAAATAATAATTAGTCCATAAAAAGCCATAGAAAAAGATAACGTACCTTCAACTAAGAGCAACAAAAGCCATTTAACATTGATTCTTTTGTATCCAGCTGCAAACAAAATCGCAGCTGTGGTTCCGATCATTCCTGGCTCATCAAATAATCCCGTATATCTGTTAATTTTGGCAGGGTCAACAAGAATAAGTCCAAATGTTTTGTGCAAATAATATATTCCTCTCGAAACCTTTCCCGGATGATCGCTTAACAAAATAGAATAATTCAAATTGCATCCTAACAAACACAAAATATAATATAATAAACCTGGCAATGTTATGATGCAAAATACAACTACAACGATTCTAAAAAGACGCGACCTCTGTTGTGCTTGCAAACTTAGTATTGCTATAACTCCAATCACCACATCCACACACAAAAGAATACTGGCAAAGAGATACTGACTTCCCAGCAAATTGACATGCAAGAATAATAAAATTGATAAAAAAATTATAACATAACCACTTCGACTAATTTTCAACCCTTTATTACTTATATATGCATACAACAATAACAAAATGCCAGCAAAATGTTGTCCCATTTTAAACA
This sequence comes from uncultured Bacteroidota bacterium, assembly GCA_946404125.1. Lineage (GTDB taxonomy): Bacteria > Bacteroidota > Bacteroidia > Bacteroidales > SZUA-534 > RUG13583. The sequence continues at coordinate 53,442 of CAMJCK010000007.1, forward strand.
TCGTTGACACAAAACTATTGTTATAACTATCCCACATAAAATAACAATTATCGTAGATACATATAACAAAAGCCACAAAAACAAAAACAAAAGTTTCTAGTTTATTCCTTATTTTTTTTGAATTACCCATAAACTATCACTTAAACTTATTTTTCAGATACCTGTCTTCATAATAACAATATGTTTAGGTTGTCTCTTCTCTTCTGGTGGCAATTGTAAATAATCACCGTAAATTTGTTTTAAAATAGAATCACTATCATTAGGAATATTAACCATTATATTTTCAAAATCCACCACCAATCCTTCACCAAACCAATCTTTTTTACAAACGCATTTTTCCATATAATCAAATGTTAATGGGCAAACGAATTGGCTGCTATCATAGTGATACTTCGTTCTTATTCTATCCAGCTTATCTATTATTTTCTCCCTACAAAAAAGCCTTCCTAAAGAGAATAATTTATTTACTTTAATTGCAAAAAATTCCAATAAAGAACGAGAAGACGCAATACTAATTCCTTGAACCGAAGAACGTGCAAAACGCAATAAAACATATTGCACGCGGATTCTCACAAAAAAAATAAATCTTCCAATTCTGCTAGAAGGTAGTCCATCGATAGGAAAAATATCTATCCATATATTTTTTTCTATATAGGCGCCATTCTTTTCAATATAAAATTGGATCTTAGGGTTTTCGACTCTAATAATAATAGATGTCCTATTAATATTACCAGACAATATATATGGCGTTGGTATAATATTTTTTCTATCATTTTTAATTCTTTCAAAATCTTTTCGTGGAACAAACAAATCAATATCATCGTCCCAAGGTATAAAACCCGAATGTCTTATAGCGCCTAACAGAGTTCCGAAACCTAAATAGTACTTAATATTATGTTTTTCAAAAGCGTGAACAATTTCTTTAAGAAGAACTAGTTCTGCCTTTTGTATATTTTTAATATCGGTCATATTTTCCTTCAATTATTTCTTCTTTTTTCTTATTTCCGACTAACATTCATCTCCATTACTGATATGATTACCAAATGCGAGTTAATGTTCTTTTTTAATGAGCAAAAATTGCTCATATTATCACTCTCCAATACTATTAGTAAAACAAAGATCGAATCTACAACTATGGATGTTCATCAAGAATACTTTTTATTACCCCGGTAAGTTTAGTGCTTGAAATACCATCAGTATGAGGAAGATAAACAATTTCTACACCAATCGGTTCAAATTCTTTTTCAAACTCATTCCATTGCGGAGTTCCTTTCCAATCATCACCAACAAACATCTTATTAAACTTATATTTTTCCCAAGCTTCAAACTTATTCTTGTTAGACTGGGGAACCACCTGATCTACATATCTTATTGCAGAAACGATAGCGGCTCTCTCTTCATAGGGAATCACTGGGGTTTTATTCTTATCATGCCGCACAAGTTCGTCAGTACTAACTCCAACAATCAGATAATCACATTGTTCCTTAGCTCTACGAATTACATTAAGATGTCCGATGTGGAACATATCATAGACTCCTGTTGTATAGCCAACAACCATTTCTTTACTTTTTATTATTCACACAATAATAAATGCCTTTGTATTTTATATAAGGAGTTTCCGTATCTATTTTGACTTGGTTCTCCAATTTCACTCCTTGTTCCTCAACAGGTGGCATCTTCATATAATCTCCATATCTAAATGTTAGATATTCATCATACTTCACCGGAACACTAAAATTTTCATCCTCAAATTTTTTCAATACAGTCCCCTCAAAATATTGTGATGGATATACTCTTCTACAATTATTGATATTTCCATAGAACATTGCTCTATGTTGGGTATTAGTATCTTCGTACTTAGTCATTTCCCTATAACAATAACTCTTAACCTTATCACCAAGCTTGCCTTTTAAAAACCATAAAAGAATCCTTCCTCCTGTTTTAAGAAGTTTGCCGTGATTTTTAGGAGGTTCTTCAACTACTAATAGTAAATATAAAATAGCACACCGTATTTGCTTCTTTCGAACCTTTTCGTCATCTGCAACATGAAATACCGGATAAATATCGATTGCAATACCATGATTCATATCCTTATGAGCATAGTCTTTGTGAATCAATGTTGTTGAACTTAACCTAAGTTTTTTAAATGTCATATGAGATCCAGGATCAGAATCTTTCGACTGCAAAAAATAACCTTCAGCCAAGTCTTTCCTGCACGCTTTATCAAGAGCCACATAATCTTTATAATTCATACACACATCAACATCATCATCCCAAGGGATAAAACCCTCATGACGTATGGCGCCAAGTAAGGTTCCAAAACCAAGAAAATATGTTAATCCATTTTTATCACAAACTCTTTTAAATTCTTTAAGAATTTGTAATTGTTTTAGTTGTAAAGGTCTAATTTCTTCAAACATTTTTAATCGTCTCCTTTCTTTTGAGCCAAAAAGTATTCCATAAGAATTCAGACAAGTCTTTGTCAATTGAATCCCCATGCCTTTTCATACCTTCCGGGTATATTGTTATATTTTTTCTTTTTTCAATGAAGTCGTCAAAAGCACATATTTTTCTTGCTGGAACACCAGCATAAACAAAACCTCCTTCAAGATCTTTGTTAACAAGCGTTCCTGCTCCTATTATCACATTACTTCCAACATAAACATCTGCAAGAATTGTAGTGTTTGCTCCAACAAAAACATTATCATCAATTCTAATACATCCCATATACTCACGGAAATTTCCTCCACATTTATTTTTTAGCATAGCATGAATCATATCGTGAGTAACTAGAGATACATTAGCAGCAATTCTAACATTATTTCCAATGCTAATTAATTCTGGATATAGTGGCACCTTCCTTGATGACATAGTACTGTGTTCACCGAACATAGCAAATATATGTGCTCTCCGAATATAATCACCTCTATTCCTACTCGTCCATAAACGTAGAGTTCTCCATAATCTTTTTAAATCCATAACACAAGAAACCCATTATATGTATCGGGGAAAAATTGTCATATAAAATAACCTAAATCCTAACTTTCAAGAATCATATTTTGCAATCGCCTCTTAAATAAACTTACTATATATACTCTCCTGCCGTCAACCTAAACGTACTCCCCGTCATCATCACAGAAGCATCTGACATCAAATAAATTAATCCTTCCATATAGTCATTTCGCTCACACATTCGACCCATTGGAAGAATGTCGGCGGCACGTTTGCGGAGTTCTGCCTCACTCTCGCCCTGACTTATACGGAGTGCCACCTCACCTTCGGTTGGTGTCCAACCGAGAGTAAGATAGTTGCAGCGTATCTGTTCTGTTGCGTATTGGTGCGATATGTGCTCCATTAGAATCCTCAACACACCTTTAGAGCAAGCGTATGCTGCACGGTCTTTTTGTCCGCCCCAAGCGTGAGCTGAACCTGTGAGCACAATACTGCCCCCTCCGTTAAGCCGCATATATTTAATGGCCTGTTGGCAGCAGAAAAAACACGCTTTAAAATTTACATCCATCACCCAATCGAAAGTCTCCTCATCACAAGTGTCGAGAGGGCTAACAGGTGTTACTCCGGCATAGTTGAAAAAGCCATCGATTTTACCATATTTTTCATAAGCAGCGTCAAACAAATGCTTGCAGTCATCAACCTTTAGAAGGTCGCAGTGAACAAAAATACCATCAGAGCCAAATGTGCGGATATTGCGGACGGCCTCTTTCCCAGCTTTCTCATCGCGGCCACCAATAACCACCTTCGCCCCTTCGCGTCCAGCGACTTCGGCGAAAGCCCTGCCCACACCTTTAGTGCCACCAGAAATAACAATGACTTTGTCTTTTAAACGTTCAAGTTCCATAGGCGTTCAGCAAAAAATGTTATTTAAGTTCCAAAGCCTTGTTGACGTCAAACCCTTTGAGTAAAAGATTGTTGCCGTTTTCGTCCACAACTTTTACAGTGTTCATATAGTATTTCAAAGTGTCGGCCAATTCCATTTTACTATTGCAAACAAGGTACATACGCGTAAGCACTTGTTTCTCGTTCCCAATCCATTCAGGAAGAACCGTATCGCCTTCGTGCAAACGCTGGATATTAGCCACTACTCGTGGGTCTTTGTCAATCTCTTCCAATCCTGTGATTTTGGCAATCTTGCCCTTTTTGAGCAAGAACCATAACGTTGCCGCCCATTTGCCGCGTAAACGTGTATCGTCATCGGTTTCAAGATTGACAGCGCCTTCCGAACCTGTAAGTGCAAATCGGATTAACATTTCTCTCTGGTCGAATCCGTGAATGGCTTTCATCAACAGATGCGGGGCCTCACCTTGCAACCGGAAGCCTGTATCGTAAACGTAAAATTCCCCGTTCTCATAAAAGCCAGACAGCATCAAAACACCGTTTTCTATGCCAATTTCCTTAAACAATCGCAAGGCGTTGGGATGCATTCGTTCAAAGTATTCATCAAGATGCTTTGATGGATACGTGCCTCCAAGGCAAACTCGTGACAATCCTGGCTGTTCGTCGGTGGTATAACGGTCGTAAATGCAAGATGCTGAGCAATATCCGTCTTTGAATGTGTAATACATTCCCATATCGTCGCACTGCATATATTTTTCAACAATGAAACGTTTTTTATGGCTGTTTTCCAAAGCGAGTTTTACACCAGCATTAAGTTCTTCTTCGTTATATACCACAGTCATTCCGACACCTCCGCCATTGTCAACAGGCTTTACCATAACCGGATAGACAATCTTGTCAAGGTCCTCACGTTTCATATCGGCATCAAGATAAAACTCAGGAATGCCGTGAACGCCATATCTCTCGCAAGTGGATTTGAACACATCTTTGAAGGCAAACACATCCACAATCTGTTGAGTGGCATAGCAAGGCAGATTAAGTGCCTCACATACTTTGCAATACGATGGCACGAGAATGTCGGCAACACCAACCAATACGCCGTCAACTTTTTCTTCACGAGCCAACGCAATAAGTCCAGGCACGTCCATACCATCAACATCGTACGATTTCCACGCCGCTTTTTTCGCCGCGTCCGTATGTCTGCCAGAAGAGACTATTGTTTTGATACCCATATTGTTGGCTATCTCTACAAGTGGAGTTGTTTCGGGATTGCCACCCAAAATCAACAACTTCTTACCTTCAAATTCTTTGCTCATTTTATATTTGTTAATAAGTTAATATGTTTACAATGTAAATTGTTCACCTTGCTGCATCAACAGGCAAGGAAGATCATTCTCTTTCATAATCTCATAAAAGCGTCCAACATCGCCGTGATGCGATGCAAACATACCATAATGGCACGGGATTGTGATTCCCGCCCTCAACGACTCGGCCAATGTAGCACATTCGCTTTCGTTCATATTTCCGCACACTCCGTTGATTGGTGCTATCAATACATCCAACGGCGTTGGAATCTCTCCAATCCTATCAAGACGCAAACAAGTGTCGCCTGCTTCATAAATTGTTTTACCATCCACTTTTATTACCACACCAACAGCATCGGGAGCCCCTTTTCCGTGGTCGCAGTTAACAAACGAAATATCAAAATCCCCGATAGTCAAATTATTACCTGGTGATACATAGGTTATTTGACTATCGTAATAATCCAGCAACAAATTCTTTATAAGCTTTTGACAATCAACAGAACACAACAACTTCGTTTTGCCATTTGCAAGCATTGCCGGAACAGTATCCACATCAAAATGGTCAAGATGCGGATGGGTGCAAACAACCACGTCAAAATCAATGTCTGATGGGTTAAGTATTTGTGGCAAAAGACGTTTGAAACCTTTGTGACCCTCCAATCTTTCAACACACTCCGACAGGTATAAATCGATGGCAAGAAGTTGACCCGATGCCGATTTGATAATGAACCCCGCCTGTCCTGTAGCGAATATATGTGTTTGACCTAACTTGGCAGTTATGACTTTTGTTGCGAAATCAAGCATGGGATATGTTTTTTTGTTTGTTTTTGGTTTCTTCAATTCTTATAGCATCAACATCAAGGAATTGAGATATAAGTTCTGTTTTATTGTCAGGAACAGAAACCGTAAGAATTTTTTGTCCACTTACGCCCAAGTCCAACAACCTTTTGGTCACATTTTTCGCGACTATAGAGTCAACCGTAGCGATAAGAACATAATCATACTCGATATGAGTGATTGACTCCACCGGATCAACATCCAAGCAGCACCTTCTGTACTCCCCAAAATCGTCATCGAGCCAAGCCACGACATTGCAGTGTCCGGTTTCTTTGAAACGGTTGATTAATTGCTGTCCGAATGTCCCGGCGCTGTATACAACAATGTTCCTATTGAAATATTTATTATCGAATGTAGAGAAACTATCCTGCGGCAATCTTCCACCTGAACGCATAATGGCTATCGACAACACATAATCGGTAATTTGCTTCCCGATTTCAAATTCCATAGGAGCGGTATTGCTCCATTGCATCATATAATCGTACAGATACTTAAGTTTTTGTGCCTCATCGGCATAACTTGTACTCTGTTTCAGCATACTGTCTTCACGCTGGCGATAGTGGTAAGCCACATTGTCAACAACGGCAACACATTTACACTTCAATAGCGCTGGATATGTAACAGCACCATCTTCGCCTATCGAAATTCTATTGTCAACGGTTGATTGCGGAGACAGCAAAATATCGCGCTTAAACAGTTTATTCCAAACGTATGTGCTTATACCGGGGCGGTAATATTCTCCGTAAGAAATCATTGATTTCCAAAGCTCAGTCAATTTTTCACCCTGATAAATACCAGTTGGTATTGCATTATTGAAATGGGCAGATTTTGAGAACAAATCTCTTGTTTGTCCTGCACAAACCATATCTGCGCCACTGGTGACAGCAACAGTACACAGGTTTTCAATAAAACCTGTACCTATCCAATCGTCACCGTCAACATAACTTATGTATTCTCCGTTGCTTTCTCTAAGTCCAGCCTTGCGAGCACTTACCAAACCACCATTGGGCTTATGAATTACCTTTATTCTAGAATCTTTTCTGGCGTAAAGGTCGCAAATTTCGGGGCATCGGTCCTTACTACCATCATCAACAAGAATTATTTCTATATTTTTATATGTTTGATTAATAATACTCTCGATACAAATACCGAGATATTTATCAATCATATAAATTGGAACTATTATGCTGATAAGTGGCTGATTCATACAATCTATCTTAATGCTTTTCGACCAACACTTGCACAATAATCTGTAAAATCTTCCATTGTGGCACAAGTTTCGGAACTGATACCTTCCCGTTTAAACACTTTACCCACTGTTTGTAATATTATTTTTATATCATCCCCAAAGGTAATATTGGAAACGTATTTTAAATCCAAGGTAAACTTATCTTCCCAACCAAGGGCGTTTCTTCCACTTACTTGTGCCAGCCCCGTTAATCCTGGCAGAGCATCGTGTCTATGTTTTTCCTCTATGGTATAATATGGCAAGTATTTGACTAAAAGTGGTCTTGGGCCAACGATAGACATATCTCCTTTTAAAATATTGAACAACTCTGGCAACTCATCAAGACTCGTACTTCTTAGGAATTTTCCATATTTGGTGAGTCGAACTTCGTCTGGCAAGAGATTTCCTTCTTTATCTTTCTTATTGTTCATAGTACGGAACTTGATAAGTTTGAAAATCTTTTCGTTCTTGCCAGGACGCTGCTGAGTAAAAAAAGGGTTACCAGACATTGCTATAAACCCAACAATCATCAATAGCAATAATAGTGGCGACAAAAAAACAACAGCCAACAATGAAAGGGTAAAATCTATAAATCGTTTAAAAAAGATACTATACATATATAACGTTGCATTATTCTCTATTATGATTTGATTTATACGCCAACCTCAATCCTATGGAATGGGCTTTAACAGTTAATTCATAAAAACAACGACTAGATACCCTCGGATAAGCTCTGGCTGGATTTGTAATAGCTCCTCCCCTAACCGTATACATCATATTGGGAACGGCACTCGATAAATCCTGCATCATTTCAAACACATTTCCACTCATATCATATATTCCCAACTCATTAGCACTCTTACTTGCCACAGCATGAGTAGTTCCTCCAGCATTATCTTTATACCACGCCACTTCATCAACATCATCACTCCCGGCGTACTTTTTGTCTGTTGATTTCTTTCCACCACGAGCTGCATACTCCCATTCTGCTTCAAACGGCAATCTAAATTGCTGTCCAGTTACCTCGTTAAGTTTCTTAATAAACACTTGTACGTCGTTCCACGAAACATTTTCAACAGGATAATTGCCTCCTTTTGATTTGAAATGTGATGGATTACTCTCCATAACTGCAAACCATAATTCTTGAGTTACTTCTGTTTCACCTATCAGAAAATCATCAACAATCACCTTATGCGCAGGTTTTTCGTTTTCACGAGCATCCGTACCTTGTCCTGGTGTTGCGCCCATCATAAATGAGCCTCCTTCAACAGCTATCATTTTGAATTTTACACCGTTGACATCAAATTCCTGGTCCGATATGGTACTGCACGAGTTTAACACTACACTGGCGCCCAATATGGCTATTACAATACTATATTTTATGTTTTTCATAATAAAATACACCATCATATCAACCTCTCATACCCCGACACTTCCTTCAAGCTCCCCGACAAGCAATATCCTGCATCAGTTTTGGTTAAAACTCCCGATTTCTCAAGATTGATAGCTGCCGATAGAATACTTTTTCGGTCGAAAGGCTCGGGGGTTGAATTGTTGCTTTTTAATTGTGTCTCTAAATCGTTGATATTCGCGCTATTGCTTTGATGGACACAACCGATTATCGCTGATATTAATACAAGTTCATTGCTGTCGGATATTGAGTTGACGAAACCTGCGCTCTGAATCACGTATGGTATGCTGCGCTTGTATGCTTCGGTTATGCGCGAATCCTGGCTATCAAGTTGAGATTGCAGCGTTGCGGCCGTATCTGTATCGTTTTGCTTTTGAAGTTTTTTTATTTCAACAGCAAGGTTATCGACTATCTGATAATACTCTCGCTTTTCATCTTCAATATTAAAACAATCACGGCCGCTGAACACATTGAGCATCAAGGCCGATTTATGCAGCCGCAATCTGTCGAATGGTGAAAGTTCTGTCTTCAACCTCATCAGAATCAGCTCACATAATATTGTTCTTGAATCACTCATTTGGCAAAAGTTGCGACAATGCCTATCCTACTCAAAGCAACTTCTAATTATCTCAATAATAATATCTTGTTGCTCGGGAGTCATCTTGTTGTCCGATGGCAGGCACAAGCCGCGCGCAAAAATATCGGCGCCGACATCGTTTGCCGCGCCACAATCGATATAGGCGTTCGACTGGCCGCGGCCGTTGCCGTTGGCTGTCACAAACGGGTTCATTCGGTAGATTGGCTGCATATGCATCGGCTTCCAGATTGGGCGGCCTTCGGCATTGAATTTTGCCAAAGTTTCAAGTATTTCAGTCGGGCAGGTTTTGCCTTTCTCGGCAATGTACATTGGCTCATTCTCACTGCGGACCTGACGGCACATCGCTTCGGGCTCGATAAGCATACAACTGAGCCAATAATTCGGAACACTATTTGCTGAATCAAATGGATTCATCGAAACGGGCAGTCCTTCAAAGCCTTTCTTATAACGCTCGTAGATGGTACGTTTCTGCGCGATATGCTCGTCGAGATAGTTCATCTGGCCGCGAACAATACCTGCAATAATGTTCGACATACGATAATTGTAGCCAATCTCTTCGTGCTGATACCACGGTGCGGCCTCGCGCGATTGGGTTGACCATTTGCGCACCTTGTCGGCATCTTCTTTACTGTTTGTCAGGAACATACCGCCCGACGAACCTGTGATTATTTTGTTGCCATTGAAACTTATTGCGCCAAAATCGCCAAATTGCCCCGTCTCTTTTCCCTTATATGTGGCACCAAACGATTCGGCAGCATCCTCAACAATGAGTGCGCCGTGACGATTGCAAATCGCACGAATCTCGTCAATCTTTCCTGGAATGCCGTAAAGGTGCGCCACTACAACTAGTTTGACTTCGGGATATATCTCAAAAGCCTTCTCAAGCGCCTTTGGGCACATATTCCACGTATCAGGCTCTGTATCAATAAACACGGCCTCGCCATCCTCATATGCCACTGGATTGATTGTCGCATCAAAAGTCATATCTGAGCAAAAGACTTTATGTCTTTGCAACGTTCCGCAGTTTGGTTTTGCCTGGCCGTAGAGTCTTTCTCCTGCAAGTTTTGTTGCCAAATGAAGCGCGGCAGTTCCGCAAGATAGCGCAACAGCATATTTAACGCCAATGCGCTCTGCAACAATCTTTTCAACCTCGTTTATATTCTCACCTGCGGTGGTAATCCAGTTTTTTACAAAGGCATCGTTAACCCATTTCTGCTCGTCGCCGTGCATTGTGGGCGACGACAGCCAAACCTTCTTCTCGAATGGTTTTATGTTTTTGGTATTCTGAAACATCTTATTGAGGTGTTAGGTATTGGGAGTTGGGTGTTGGTATTCAGAGTTGAACGTTCACTTTTGACATCTATCGCACCTTACTCACCACTCATTACTCTTTATTCTTTACACTTTACTCATTCTCTACGCCAAGCTGTTCGGCTGGGAGGTCAACTGCAATATTAGCAATGCCATCGAGCACTATAATGAAGCGTTTCTTGCCGTTGATGCGGCTTACAACGCCTTGTAAACCATCGAATTGTCCGCCGTTGATGGTCACTTTGTCGCCTATTGCGAATTCGACACACTCAAGTTTGACTTCGGGGACGTTGCAGACACGCATAAAATCGCTCATCTGCTTGTCGCTCACCACCATACTTGAATTGGTTGCACGGTCGACCAAATAGCGGACCTCGTGCTTCAGATTGTTGACTATGGCAAACCGGTCGTCGGCTTCAACGTGCACAAAGACCATTGATGGCAGCACTGGCGACTCAATCTTCTTCTTGCGTCCGTGGCCGTAATAGTGGTAATCGGTTGTGGTGGGCAGATAGAGTTCAACACCGAATGCCTGAAGCTCGGTGCGGACGGCCTTCTCTTGCCGCGGTTTGGTCCGCATCACATACCAATTCACCATTTCTGCCAGCGGTTTTCCTGATTTTTTCGGTTAAAACCTTACTTATACATACAGCTTCGCCACTGTCGGGAGTGGCGACAAACCAACATTGCGCCTGCCTTTTGCGCGTAATCATCTGTAAACCAAAGTCATTCGCAGGCCAGCTACCAATTTGGCGTTTTTACTTTATTCCGAGGCAATATTAACACTATATCGCGAATTTTGAAATTGTGTTTTTAAAGATTTTTGCGACAGACAACTGGTGTTTGATATGGATTATCATTTCTGAGACAAAATAACAACCGCATATTATCAAACTCCCGATAGTTTTATCGGCAAGGGGTGCCAATTAACGCCTATCTGACATAACAAAAAAAGATTTGGATGAAAATGACTAGGTTTTCGTCCAAATCCACATCAAAAACACCACATTCGGACAAAAACATAAAGGAATCCGTCCAAATCTGGGGTAAAAAGGAGTGATTCGGACGAAAATGGCAAAGTGGTATTGGTATTACTATAGACTTCTACCAAACAAAAAAAGCGGCCCGAGTGAGCCGCTTTTTATAGACGAATTCAGATTCTAATAAAAATAAGAATCGGTTGTGTTGTAAATTTGTTTCGGACCAATCTTATTGACCTTTCCGTACTTCGACAAATCATTGATGTTGAAGTCTTTCGGATTGCCCGTGATGCCAATCACCACAGGTTTACCCTTGATGTTATCTTCATAGAATTTGTAAATATCCTCGATTGTGAGGGAATTAATCTGCTCAATCATATCGTCCATAGGCTCGCCGTCGAACCCAAGCAAGCGATAAGCGTCTTTTTCATACGGAAGTTCCCGAGCGCTTGGAGCGGATGTCTGGCATTGCTGCAGCAGATATGCCTTGATATTATCGATTCGCCAATCGTGACGTGGCATATTTTTGAGCAATTCCATAAACACATCAACTGCTTCAATTGTTTTATCGTTCTGAGTACCGATGGTACCATAAAAGAACATCGGATTCCCAGCCAATGTTGGTGTGACAGGAATTGCTCCTGCCGTATATGCCATTGAGCGTTTCTCACGTATCTCGGTCAACACCAAACCTGTGAAACCGCCCGAGAAATACTGATAGAACGCGTTTGCGAGCACATATTGCTCCTTCGAGAACTTAAGCATCGGGAAGTAGAAATAGATTTGTGCCTGTTTGGCATCGTTGTTGGCGTAGAAATAGATTGTATTCTCGGGTGCGTCGGCAATCGGACGGTCCTGCGGTGAATCTGACGGTTTCTCGTGAGCCACCAAGGGCAGATGCTCGCTCAGAATCTTATGAACATCGTCGAAAGGCATTGAGCCTGTGTAATAGATTTTGGCAGCATAGTTGGCGGCACGGGTGATGTCGCCGGTCAGATCGGCAATGGTCATATCGTTGACAACATAGTCAGTCGGTTCTTTTATGTATGGCGAATTATCACGGTAAATCACATAGTTAAGCAGCGGCTGATTGCCCGATGATGGGTCCCAGCGGCGGACATAACGAGATGCCAAAATATTGTTCTTCAGACGGTTCAGCTGTTTCTCGTCCAGCTCGGGCATCAGAATCAGTTTCGCCAGAAGGTCGCACGATGCGGTCAGTGAGCTCTCCTCGCCTTGAACCACAATTGTCAGATAATCTTCGTTGGCGGTAACTCCATAATCGACGTTCAACTTGGCAAACTGTTTTTTCAGCTCTTGCGATTTGTAGTTACCCATTATGCCGGCATCGTTCATCAGAGTTGCTGCGTAGGCCAGCTTCGGATAGACCTTGGTTCCGACGCCGTAGCGGATTGTGAGGTTGAAGATGTTACTTTTTGGATTGTTGGCGTAATTCAGCTCCGACAGCTCGTTTATCTTCTTTGTCTGTATTTTACCGAGGTTCATTTTAGTATCGGTAATGGCTCCGGCACGCACATACTTGAACTGCTGGGCGAACATCGACTGCTGTCCTTCGGCCTGAATCAAAGGCTTGTACATAGGTTTCGAGATTTTATCCTTCGGCTGGTTGCCCTTCTCCTTCTCGAAATTCAGAACCATATAATTGTCATCGAGATATTTCTTGGCTATGGCCTTGATTTGCTCGGTTGTAACGGCTTTGATTTTCTCGACACGATCGACAAGGTCGGATGGGTCCTGGCCGTAAATGAACGACTCCGCCAACGCGCCTGCTACAACTTCAATGTCTTCCATTGCCAGCTCTGTCTGCATACACAGATTGGCTTTGGCAAGCTCAACATCCTCTTCAGTGAACTCGCCGTTGCGAATCTTTTCAACAACTGCCAGAAGTTTCTTCTCGGTTGACTTGTTGGTGGCATAACGACGCTGACTGTTATCGTACAATGGCACACCCTCGATAATGAGGCGTCCCTGCTCTTTGAACGACAACAAGTCGGCTCCAACCGACGAAATCTCACCATCGAGAACCAATTTGTCGGCAAGACCGGTCTCGCTGCTGTTCGATATCAATGCCATCACAACCTGCAACGGAATCTCGTCTTCGGCACCATTCTTTATACCATTGAACAGAAGATAAACTATTGGCGAATAACCAGCGTTGATGGTCTTCTGTATACGGCCCTGTATCTTCTCGTCAGGAACAACAATCCGCTGAGGTACCTCACCTGCCGGCAGTTTGCCGAATGTGGTGCCAATTTTGCCGATAATATCGTTAGCTTTTACGTTACCAGCAATTACAAGCACCATATTTCCTGGCACATACCACTTATTATAGAATTCTATCAGCTTGCTGAGCTGCGGATTTTTCAGGTGTTCGCCCAAGCCGATAACCGAACGGGCGTAAGGTGTTTTGCCGAAAATTGACTCGTAAATCTTTTCCATAATCACGCGGTTCGGGTTATCCTTTCCGCGGTTATACTCCTCGTAAACAGTCTCCAACTCAGTTTGGAACTCGCGGAAAACCGGATTAACAAAACGCTCCGACGCCAATGTGAGCCACTGGTTCATTCGGAAAGCCGGAATCCGGTTCTCGTAAACAGTGTAGTCGTACGATGTTCCGGCATTTGTCACTTTATCGCCGATCAGCTCGCAGAGGCTGCAATACTCAACCGAAGCACTAATTTTGGCAGCCTCAATGGTCAACTCGTTGATTTGCATACCAATTTCGTTCTTTTTTGCAGGGTCCTGCTCGGCGGCCATCTCATCGTATTTGGCGATGATTTGATTGTAGATTGGCTCCTCTTTTGCCCAATCGAGCGCACCGATTTTTTGCGTTCCCTTAAAGAGCATATGCTCCAGATAGTGAGCAAGGCCGGTGTACTGCTCGGGGTCGTCGTAAGAACCGGCACGAACGCCAACTATACCGTAAACATCAGATTGGGACTCATCTTCCCAAACGTATACCGTCAGTCCGTTGGCTAACTTGAAGGTTTTTAATTCCTGCGAAAAGGCGTTTTGTGCAAACACCGCTAATGCTGAAAACAATAAAATTTTTAATTTTTTCATAAAACGTAGTTTTAAAGTTTGTTCGCAAAATTATCAAACTATCGAACTAAATCAATACAAAGATACTATCAAAAACACAAGAGGCCGCCCAAATTGGACAGCCTCCGTGCTTATTGTTCCTTTACAGATTATTCCGCATTCTTAACCATATCGGTTTTACCAACACCATATTGATACATATTGCCATCAACATCATCTATAGCAATAAAGTATCGCGGAAATGAAATATGACCGTTTTCATCGTAAGTGGCGACAATCGGGTCTTCTGTTGGTTCGCCACCACTATCCATATTAAGCAAATATACCCACGTATAATTTTTATCATCCTGACTATAATCGTAGACTTTAGGAGCTACATCAACAATTATTTGCTTCTTTTCAAAATCTACAGAAGCAGTAACGGTTTCTCCTCCATTCCACAAGTTAATGATGTTAATTCGGTTTGAAGTGCCCTCAATCCACGATATTTCCATATCGTAGGTGGCCTCAGTGTCTTCATCGTCATACGCAGTATATGAGCCGAACAGGTACTTGTCCTCGAATTCTTTGGCTTTCTCCGTTTGGAATGTAACTACTTCGCTGTACTTAACACCTGTACCGACTGCGATATACGATTTTGCATAGTACTTGGTATCACTATCGACTAAAAAACTCTTTACTTCGCCCGGAGCGAGAACCACTTCAAATTTTGTAGAGTCTACAAAATCCTCGGTTGTAGAGATCACAACACCGCAATACACTCCCGCCAGATTTGTTGTGTCGAACTCGGCTGTGAATGTAACGGTTGCTGAAGCGTCAGTTACATCGGTAACTACAGGAGCCGAAATGGTTGCGTCACGATTATATTTTGCATCGATGTCATCTTTAACCAAATCGTCATTACACCCGACAAAAGCGATAGCTAATGCTGAGATTAGGGCTATCGAAAACAAATTTCTTTTCATCAGATTTCTTTTTAAATGTTAACGGTTATTTTCATTTTCATCAATCATATCGTTCTCGTCGATTTCGCGGATTGGAATCTGATATGTCCACATTATATCGCCAGCTTCAATCTGCAAATCGTAACCAGTCATATGATTGGTAGCCTTTTTGCGGTCAACACCCTTGTAAAGGCGTTTGCAATCGAAGAAAGAGAAGCCCTCGCCAAAGAGCTCGATACGGCGTTGAATCCATACGTCATCAACGGTAACTGATGATTTATTCCACTGTGGGTCGCGGGCAGCCATCAATTCTTTCAGTGTCGTGGCAGCCTTTGCGCCATCGCCAAGATGAGCGTAAGCCTCAGCCTCGATAAGAACCATTTCGGCGGCACGCATATAAACATAGTCCATTGTCCAGCTTCCATCGTCGCCGAATTTCAAAACGCCATATGGTGCGCAAGCTGCCGGATATTCCTTGTTGGTATATAACGAGCCTGTGGCATCGTTGAACCACAATTTGCGACGGAGATCGGTCTCGCTCATTTGCTTATAAAGCCAGTCGCTGACGCTATGACCGGAAAAATCCGGACCTGCATACCCCGGAGCAAGGTCACTCATATGAGAGAAGAACGAAGCAAAACCTGTGCTTGTTTCTGAACTTTGGTCGAAGCCCCACATCCACTCGCTGTTGGTGATGTCAATAAAACCATCCTTCAATTCTTTCTCACTCATCATCTTATAGGTCTGACGTGCGGCTTTTGCTGCGTCAGCAGCTTTCTGCCATTGCTGCGACATCAGATAGTAACGAGCCAAAAGGCCGTTTGCCACGTGCACATCAATAAAGTCCTTTCCGCTGGCTCCCTGCGGGCGTTCGTAACCTGCACCAAGCAGTTCGACAGCCTTTGTAAGGTCGCTCTCAATCTGGTCGAACACTATTTTCACGGTGTTGCGGCCGGTACGCTGTTTTGCTGTCTCCTCATCAATTCCGTCATATTTGCTATAACGAAGCACAACGCCCGGAGCGTCGTAATCAATTGTATTGGCATCTTTCAGATATTGCTGATAGAGCTGAATCAGATAGTAGTACGACATTCCACGGACGGCATAAGCCTGACCTTGCATACCTTTTGCCTCCGGTGTTGTGGGCTCTTCGGTAAACAAATCGAGAAGCTCGTTTGCCTTGGCAATCATAGTATAGAAAGTAAGCCAGTTGACAAGTGTGCGACGATAGGTTTTATCACGGTTATCCCACTCGTAATCGAAACCGAACCAATGGTAGTTGTGGAAAGTAATATCCTCACCCATAACATCGGTAGAGTGCAGAACTGACATAAATGAGAAATCATCGGGAGCATCGTTTTCCGAAACATTATATTTCACCATAAACGCCCAAATACCGCTAAGATAGGCATTCAGAGCCTCTGGGTCTTTCTCAATCATAGCTGCAGCAGCATCTGAATCGAGATAAGTGGACATTTCGCCCTCAAGGAATTTCTCGCTGCACGATTCCATTGTGAACAATGCCGCGAAACCCAACGCTAATATTGATAATCTAATTGCTTTCATCTTAATTATGTTTTAAATCCTTGATTAGAATGTAATTTTAACTCCTACGGTATAAGTGCTCAAAGCAGAATAAGCGTAGTTATCGGTTTGACCAGAGAACGACTGGCGCGGATCCAAACCCTTGCGTTTCGAGAACAACCAGATGTTGTCGCCCGTTACATAGAAACGCATCTTCTCAATCTTAGCCTTCTCGAGCAATGAGCTTGGCAGCGAGTAGCCTAAAGTAATGTTCTTCAAGCTGAAATACGAAGCCTTGGTCAGGAAACGGTCGCAGAATTGATTTGCCTCAATATCGTTGTAATTAAGAGCGGGAACATCTGTGTCAGTATTACCAGGAGTCCAACGGTTGAACATATCCTTGTGCATATTGTGGCCTCTGTCACCCACATTCATCAAACTCTGATAGAACGAATCCCATACCCAGCCGCCAATCTGGTAGGCTGTCGATATGCTCAAATCGAAACCATAAGCCTCGACATTTGTCGAAATACCACCTGTCCAATCAGGAATTGCTGATTTGCCAATCTGGAACAATGTTGCATTTGATGTTTTATCAACTTTGGTTCTTTCTTTGGTTTCTTTATCCTCTTTCCAATACATTGCCTTTCCTGTGTTCTTGTCAACTCCAGCGTACTCATAAGTGTACCAGTCGTAGAGCGAACCACCCTTCTTACGCCAATAGTTTCCGGCACGATAACCTTTTTCCTGGTCTTTGTCTGCGGCAAGTTTGGTGAGCTTGTTCTTGTAAGTCATACCGGTGAGATTGAAAGTCCATTTGATGTCATTGGTATTGATAACATCAATAATTGCCTCGATTTCAACACCCGTGTTCTTCATATTCATCTCGTTCTTCCAAATGAAACTTGGTGTTCCTTCCGACGATGCTAACGGGTGCTTGTAAATCATATCTTTGGTTTCTTTGATGAAGAAATCCACATTCAAATCGAAACGGTCGAAGAAGCGTGACTCGAAGCCGGCGTTGAAGTTTGCCGATTTCTCCCAGGTCAAATCGGGGTTACCGCGCAAAACTTTCGTAAGCGCAGGCTTTTTATCCACCCTGTCAATTCTATACAAATCGTTATAAACTCTCGAGTAACCGGCATCATCTCCAAGGTCGTTGTTACCCTGAGTACCATAGCTGACTTTAAGTTTCAAATTGTTGACTGCCTCAACATCGCGGAGGAAGTTCTCCTCGTTCAGACGCCAGGCGGCACCAACAGCCCAGAATGTACCCCAACGAGAATCGGGATGGAACTGTGAGCTGGCATCGCGGCGCACGCTTGCATTCAGATAGTAACGATCGTTGTACTCATATTCAGCACGGGCCATAAAGCCTTCAAGGGCCGTAATTTCTTCTGCTGACTTCAAATTCTGATAGTTGGCGGCATTGTTGAACTCCGGATTATCAGGATTGACGAAATTTGTCATATTTCCATAAATATAACCCGATGTGACCTTGTTGATTTCGTGACCTAACAAGAGTTTAATGTTGTGCAACCCGAAATCGTGAGTATAGTTCAGCAACTGGTTGGCGTTAAGAGCACTAATACGGTCTGCTTCTCTCTCTCCGTTACCGCCAACTTCTGCAGCATCACCGCCTATTGGTGTTTGGAACGCTGTGATATTGATATTGAACAAGTCGTAAGCCAAATTAGTGGTAAACTTGAAGTCGGTTAAGAATTTAATCTCAGCAGTACCTCTTGTGCTTAAATTATCGACCTGAGTTTTGTAGATACTGTTCTCCAACTGAGCAATCGGGTTGCTGTTGGCCGCCATAGGAGTGTTGTACTCGTAAGCCTTGTTACCGTTTGCATCAAGTTCAACATTACCGTCTTCATCGTACTTGTAAATAGGATAAATCGGGGCAATTAATTGTGAGAACATAAACAAGTTGCTGTAGTTGCTTTCCTCCATATCAGAGAATCGGCGCAACTCGGTTTTTGCATACGCCACATTGCCTTCAACGCGAATGTTGCTGCCAACTTTATGCTCTACTTTCAAGCGCGATGACACACGGTTGAAACCAGAGTTTGTAACGTAGCCGTTATCATCGAGGTATTGCATTGAGAGATATGCGTTGGTAACCTCGCCGCCACCGCTCACGTTGACATTGTACTCTTGGCGCAGACGGCGTTTGAACGGGTCGTTGAGCCAGCTGTCGCTCCATTTCTTCTTGGCATTCTTAGCCTCTGCTGTCAATTTGCCGGTATTGGGATCGATAATATTATCATTATCAACATCTTTGTAGATATTGAATCCGAGATAACCATCGATAAGGTTTTGAGCAACGTGATTGCTTGCACTCATATAGCCGTTTTTCGCTGCCAAGTCGTTGCGGATAGCCTCATACATCATTTCGTAGTAGTCGCCCGGGTCGGTAATTACATCGTAGTTACCTACACCGCGGCTGTTGTAGCCAACGCTGGCCTCGGCATTAACCTGCGGTTTGCCGCTCTTGCCTTTCTTGGTGGTGATGATGATAACACCATTCGAACCACGAGCACCGTACATTGAGTTTGCAGCCGCATCCTTCAAAACGGTAAACGACTCAATATCCTGTGTGGAAATTGAGTTCAACGAGCCATTGTAAGGAACACCATCGACTACAAGCAACGGTTGCTGACTTGCCGAGATTGAACCGATACCACGAATCAGGATTTTACCAGACGAACCCGGAGTACCAGTGCTGCTCGTCATCTGAACGCCAGCCACCTTGCCTTCCAAGGCTTTTGAAACGTCTGATACTTTCATCTTCTCGATTTCGGCACCTTTAACCTGAGTGGCCGAACCTGTGAAAGATGATTTTTTTGACGAACCGTAAGCCACAACCATAACCTCGTCCATACTAATTGACTCGGGCTCAAGAGTGATGTTAAACGTGGTGGTACTACCAATTGGCACCTCCTGGGTCTGCATACCCATAAAAGAGAACACCAACGCCTCAGCGTCAGCCGGAACGTTCAAGGTAAATTTACCGTCAAAATCGGTAATTGTTCCCTGTGTAGTGCCTTTCAAAACCACGTTGACACCTGGCAACGGCATATTGTCTTCCGACGAAATAACCGTACCTGTCAAGGTCTTGTTTTGAGCATTAACTAATTGTACCCCAAGGAACAGAAGGCTAACAATTAGCATTGCAATTTTCTTCATAAACATTATGAATTTTTAATTAAACTAATAGTTGCTTTACAAAAGGCAAAGGAACAAAAAAAATCATTTATCCGCACAATCTTTTTACAAACTGAATAAAAATACAAGGGTTTTACGTAAAAAAGGGGAAAAACTGACACTAACACTAACGAAAACTCAAACAGAAAACACTAACTCAAACGCATTGAAAAAGCGTCGGTTTACTCAATTACTTGCAGTTTGGCGAATTTCAGAAGCAGTTTTTTCTCACCGGCTTTTGGGAAGAAAATGATGGCTGCTCGGCTGTCGGCCTCGCCTTCCATACGGAGGACCTTGCCCTGACCGAACATTGAGTGCAAAACTGTTGCTCCGGCGCGCACTTTGTCAATCGGCGAAGGAACAATGCCTGCCGACGATGCCGACGGCTGACGGAGCTGCTGCAAACGCTGCCGGGCCGCGAACGAGGCCCCCATCGGTGCTTTTGTCTGCCCGAACGAACTGGAGCCGAAAGAGCTGGAACCAAACGTGGGGCGGCCCATTGTGCCCGTTCCCGACGACATTTGGGAGAGATACTGCGGGTCGATGTCTTTGATGAAACGGCTTGGCGTAACCGACTCGCGGGCGCCGCCATACTTCGAGCGGCTGCGACTGAAAGTGATGGTTGCCTGTTGCATTGCGCGCGTCAGTGCCACATAGAAGAGCCTTCGCTCCTCCTCAAGCTCGTGCTGGCTGTAAACCGACATTGCCGACGGGAAAAGCCCCTCTTCCATACCTACTATATATACGTAAGGGAACTCCAGGCCTTTTGCCGAATGGATGGTCATCAAGGTCACGCTGTCGGTGCCTTCGGTGCGCTTGTTGTCCTGGTCGGTGATGAGCGCCACGTTTTCAAGGAATCCGGCCAACAGCGGAGTATTGCTTTCGGTATAGTTTGCGGCCACATAGTCGTCGATGCCGCGCATAAGTTCCTCAATATTCTCAAGGCGGCTGCGGTCTTCAACATCATCAGAGCCCTGATATTCGTTTTTGATTCCCGCACGGTCAATAATCTCGCGCGCCATATCGCTGGCGTTCACCGTTCCGACATTTGCCACAAACGACTCGATGAGTTCGATGAAAGCATTGACTTTGGCCGTTGTGCCTTTGTTGAACCCGATTGCCTCCATTGCCATCGGGTTGGTAATCACGCTCCACATACTGCTCTTGCCGTCGAAAGCTGCGTGGGCGATTTTCTCGACGGTTGTCTCACCAATGCCTCGTGCCGGATAGTTGATTATTCGGCGCAGAGCCTCATCGTCGTTATGATTGACGGTCAGTCGCATATAAGCGATGGCGTCTTTCACCTCCTTACGCTGGTAGAACGACTGTCCGCCGTAGATTTTATAAGCGATGTTGCGCTTGCGGAGGGCCTCCTCGAAAGTACGGCTCTGAGCGTTGGTGCGGTACAAAACGGCGAAATCGCTATAGTGGCAGTGCTGGTTGGCGATTTTTGCAAAGATGTCGCCCACCACGTTGTAGCTCTCCTCAATCTCGGTCATTGCGGCCATCACGCGGATTGGCTCGCCCTCGTCCTTCTCCGAGAAAACATCTTTCGGAATCTGGTGCTCGTTCTTCTTTATCAGGCTGTTAGCCGCCGAAACAATATTTTGCGTCGAGCGGTAGTTCTGCTCCAGTTTGAACAGCTTGCACTGCGGATAATCGTTGCGGAAATTCAAGATGTTCTCGATTTTCGCGCCACGGAACGAATAGATGCTCTGCGCGTCGTCGCCCACCACACAAATATTCTGGTGCTGTTGTGCCAACTTTTTGATTATCAAATACTGGGCATAATTGGTATCCTGATACTCATCAACCAAAACATATTTGAATTTGTTCTGATACTTATCGAGCACATCGGGATTGTCGCGGAACAAAATATTGGTATATAGCAGCAAATCGTCGAAATCCATTGCCGCCGACTGACGGCAGCGCGCCACATACCTTGAATAAATCTCGCCGATGAGCGGCATCCGGTTGGCGTTGTCGGTGGCCATAAGCTCGGCGTTGGTGCGATAGACTTCGGCCGTCACCAAATTGTTCTTGGCCATCGATATGCGGCTCATTATATGATTGATTTTGTACACCTTATCATCGAGCCGCAAATCTTTCACTATCGATTTCACAAGACTTTTCGAGTCGGCCGTATCGTAGATGGTGTACGCTGACGGGAAACCCAGTCTCTCGTGCTCAACGCGTAGAATTTGGTTGAAAATGGAGTGGAACGTGCCCATTGTGAGTTTAGCCGCGTCCTGCTCGCCAACCAGTTGCGCAATACGTTTCTGCATCTCGCGCGCGGCCTTGTTTGTGAAGGTCAGCGCCAGAATGTTCCAGGGTTTGACGCCCGTTGCCAGCAGGTGAGCAATGCGGTATGTGAGCACGCGGGTTTTGCCCGAACCGGCTCCCGCCACAATCAGGCAAGGACCTTGTGTGGCCTGGACAGCCGTGCGCTGCACGTCGTTGAGTTGGTCGAGGTAATTCTCCATTATCGAAGGTTTCTGACGGCGGCAAATTACGGCAAAAAAGTTATGCGAATGGAAATGCCGGCAGACATAGTTTTTAACAATGCGGCAAATCGTATCATTTGCCCTAATTTTTATAATATTGCACGCGATTTTGAGTTATAGCTATCGACAAGATTTTCGAGATGAACAGACCCGGACTAACATTTTTGCTTCTCGCCAGCCTGACACTGTTGGGCGGCAGCGCATTTTCGCAAATCACGGCCAACGCCAACCGGTCTGACACCACAACATACCAAACCGACTCCATAGCCAATGACCCCATCTTCATCTACTACTCCGACCCGCGCGGTTTCAGCACTACAGGAACTCTGACTGCCGAGGTTCCCGACAGCACAAACCTCACTTTCAAATGGTTCCGCTACAACGAGCGCACCTCGGCTTTCGACATCGCACTGAAAACAGAAAGCGGTGTCTCGCGCTCCGAAAAGAGCGATTGCACCCAGGGCGGCTATATGGTTACCGTGCAGAACGATTCCTGCACCTGGGATACAACATTTTACGCTTGGGTTTTCCAGAACGAGTTCAATGTGAGCGCGATAAATGTCTATAACTCGACCTGCGAGATTATGGAGCTTCGCACAACAATGGCCTACGACGAGGAGTTTGAATATTACGACCGTGTGAGCGGCGCGCCCCTCACCTATTTCAGCGACAACATCAAGTTTATGAAATTCCGCTGGGAATCAACACCGTCGGCCGGACAGATTCCATCGGTGAAAAACCCGTCTTTCGCCGCGCCAACCAAGCCCACAGTCTTCCGCTTGACGGTTGAAGACTCACACGGCGAGAGCCGCACCAAGAAGCTTGAGATTGAAGAAGGTGACGACAACGGCGACGGCAACCTCTATCTGAAGGCCGTGAAGGCGAGGTTCACCGCAAGCCGCAGCTTTGTGCCCACCGAGGAAACCGACAGCTCGGGACAGGCGCCTCTGACGGTGCAGTTTATCGATGATTCGGAAAACGCCACCGAATGGTGCTGGCATTTCTACAAACCCGAAGACCGCCGCCGCGACGAGGCCGACTCGCTGCTGATGGACTCAATCACAACGCAGTATCTGCCCGACTCGATTCGATACACGCGCCCCAACGAGCAATACGGCTACGATGTGGCGCTGACAGTGAAAGGTCCGGTTTATATGGTTGACGGCGGGCAGCACCAATGCGTCGACAGGCTGCTGAAACGTGAATATATCAACGTTGACTCGTCGTTCATCGCCAAGAACCCCGATATTCCAAACGCATTCACTCCCGGCGGCGCCAACCCTGTGTTCAAGTTCACCGATGAGACAATGCCAAAGTCAATCCGCCATTTCGAGATTAAGATTTACGACCGTTGGGGAATGAGAATCTACAGCTACGAAGACAGCGACGGCAGCTGGGAAGGCTGGGACGGCAGCACGTTCGGCTTTGGCGACGCTCCGGCCGGTGTCTATTTCTACACCATCTACGCCGAAGGCTGGAACAATGAAAAATTCCGCCGCAAAGGCTACGTGCACCTGTTCCGAGGTAAATAGACTTCAGACAACAGACTACGGACTACGGACTACGGACTTCAGACTTCAGACTACAGACATCTGACTACTGACATCTGACATCAGACTTCAGTTATTCAGTCCTTCAATCCTTCAGTTATTCAATCCTTCAATCCTTCAGTTATTCGTCCGTCCTGCATTGTAATGGTGCGGTCCGACATTTGGGCCAGGCTCATATCGTGGGTGACGATGACGAATGTCTGATTGAATTTGTCGCGCAAATCGAAGAAGAGCCGGTGCAGTTCCTCTTTGTTCATTGTGTCGAGGTTGCCCGACGGCTCATCGGCCAGAATAACTTCGGGACCGTTGATTAGGGCGCGGGCCACGGCCACACGCTGCTGCTCACCGCCCGACATTTCGCGCGGTTTGTGGTTCAGCCGGTGGCCAAGATTCAGATACTCAAGCAACTCAATGGCTCGGGCCTCGCACTGCTTGCGCGTTCCGTTGTTTATCAGGGCCGGAATCATAACATTCTCAACTGCCGTAAACTCGGGCAACAGTTGATGCCCCTGAAAGACAAATCCCAAGTTGCGGTTGCGGAACTTCGACAACTCCTTCTCCGACAGGGCCGTAACCTCGACGCCGCCAATTGTCACCCGGCCGCTGTCGGGGCGCAGAAGCGTGCCAACAATCTGCAACAGCGTGGTTTTGCCTGCGCCGCTCTTGCCCACTATCGAGACAATCTCGCCCTTCGCCACCTCAAGGTTGATGCCCTTCAAAACCTCAACCTCGCCATACGACTTGTGAATATCAGAAATGCTAATCATACCGTGTCATTTATGCCGTAAAGATAAGGTGTTGGCGCAAAAAAGAAAAGGCCACCTTGCGGTAGCCTTCTCAAAAAATTCAATCAAATTTTATTTTGCCTCTTCAGCTTTTTTAGCTTGGCGGTTAAGCAAATCGTAAGTGATTGGCGTTGCCACGAACAGTGAAGAGTAAGTACCAACTGCGATACCAATCATCATTGCGAAGATGAATCCGCGGATAACCTCGCCACCGAAGATGAAGATGATAATCAACACCATCAAAGTGGTTACCGAAGTATTGATTGTACGGGCCAAAGTGCTGTTGACGGCTCCGTTCATCACCTCCTGCAAACTGCGTTTCGATTGCAGACCCATATATTCACGGATGCGGTCGAATACAACCACGGTGTCGTTGATTGAGTAACCAACCACGGTCAGGATGGCTGCGATGAACGACTGGTCAATCGACATTGAGAACGGCATAATGCTGTAGAGCAGCGAGTACATCGAGAACACGAACAATGTATCGTGAACCAAAGCCACCAAACTGCCCACACCGTACTGCCATTTGCGGAAACGGAAGGCGATGTAGAGGAATATCACAATCAGTGAGAATGTGATGGCCAGCGCTGCCGACGACTTGATGTCCTCAGCGATTGTAGCGCCCACTTTCTCCGAACTCATACGGTAATCGTTCTTGAATGTGGTGTAAGATGTACCCTCTGGCAGGAATTTGTCCTTCAAAGCCAGATAGAACTTAACCTCAACAACCTCGTCAACCGATGGCTCCTGCGATGTGTATTGTGCTGCCTCAGCGTAATCGGCCTCAGTTGCCTCCTCGCCAGCGGCGAACAGATATTTCGAAGTGATTTTCACCTGCTCGTTGCCACCGTAGGTCTTAACCTCAGGAGTCTGGCCAATCTTCTCGGCAATAGCATTCTGAATCTCGATGGTGTTAACCGGTTTGTCGAAACGAACCACATAGGTGCGGCCACCAGTGAAATCAACACCAAAGTCAAGTCCGCGAGTGCAGAGCGAAATGATACCGATAAGAAGAACAGTACCCGAGATAACGTAGCAAACCTTGCGTGCGCCAATGAAGTTGAACTTGGTGTTCTTGAAGGCGTTGGCAGTTGCTGCGGTAGCAAACGTCGGGGTCTTCTCTTTTGCAAGCATACGCTCGAAAATCAAGCGGGTGATGAAAATTGAAGTGAACAACGATGCGAGGATACCAATGCTCAAGGTTACAGCGAAACCGTGGATTGGGCCTTCGCCGAACTTGCCAAGAACAAATGCTGTCAGCAATGTTGTGATGTTTGAGTCGAGAATTGCCGAGTAAGCATTGCTGTAACCATCTTTGATGGCCAGTTTGATGCCCTTGCCTGAAGCGATTTCCTCCTTAATACGTTCGTAGATAAGCACGTTCGAGTCGACGGCCATACCAAGTGTCAGCACAATACCGGCGATACCCGACAATGTGAGGACAGCGCCCAACGAAGCAAGCACTCCGAAGATGAAGAACACGTTCAAGAGCAAGGCAAGATTTGCGGCCATACCACCTGTACGATAGTAGAGCAACATATAAACAAGCACTACTACAAAGGCCAGAACAAACGACCACATACCTTTATTAATTGACTCCTGACCAAGTGACGGACCAACGATGGTCTCTTGCTCGATGCGTGCAGGAGCCGGCATCTTACCAGATTTCAAGATGTTAGCCAAGTCTTTTGCCTCAGCAACTGTGAAGTTACCAGTGATTGACGAGCGGCCGCCCTTGATTTCCGACTGAACTGTCGGATAGCTGTAAACATAGTTGTCAAGAACGATGGCAACACTCTTGCCGATGTTCTCTTTGGTGATGCGGGCCCATTTGCGAGCACCTTCAGCGTTCATACTCATTGAAACCTCTGAAACGCCACGGCCTTGTGCGTACTCGTCAGAAGCGTCAGTTACAACGTCACCCGAAAGAGCCGGCTGGCCGTCGCGGCTTGTAACCTTGATGGCAATCAGTTCGAAGTAGTTGCCACCCTCGTCGAACGACTTAACGCTCCACAGAAGTTTCAGGTTGCGCGGGAACAAAGCCTTAACAAGCGGCTCGTTCAACATTGCGTTAACAGCTGCAGTATCTTTAAAGTGAGCGAAACCAACTGCAGCACCCGGACGAAGACGTCCGTCCTGAGTGTAATACGGATTCAAAACTGAGTACAGAGGATAGTTCTTTGCCACTTCAGCGTTCGAAGCATCGGCATTAACGGCTGTTGTGTCAGCGGCAAGTTTGTCAATCAGTGAGTTCGACTCCTCAGCCGGAGCGGCTTTCTGCTCTTCAGCAGGTGCGGCTTCGTCGGCAGTCTTGCTCTCAGCCTCTTTCAAGTCGTTGATTTCCTTGATTTTGGCATTAGCTTCAGCCAGATATTGCTGAACTTCTGTGTTGTCATAAGTTTCCCAGAACTCCAGGTTTGCGGTTCCCTGCAACAGTTTGCGGACACGCTCCGAGTCTTTGATACCCGGCAGCTCAACCAAGATGCGGCCGGTGTTGCCCAGACGCTGGATGTTTGGCTGTGCCACGCCGAAACGGTCGATACGTGTGCGGAGGATTTGGAACGAGTTTGCGATTGCAGCCTCAGTCTCATCACGAAGCACGTTCAATACTTCAGCGTTGGTCGAGTTGAAATTCACCTTGTCTTTCAGCACAGTGGTGTTGAAGATGGCCGCCAATTTTGCGTTGGGGTCAATCTTCTCGAAACTCTGACCGAACAGCGTTACAAAGTTGGTCTGTCCGCCTTCAGCCTTCTGCGCTTTCTTGGCCATATCAATAGCCTCAAGGAAAGTGGTGTCGGTGCTGTAGTTCGACA
This sequence comes from uncultured Bacteroidota bacterium, assembly GCA_946404125.1. GTDB lineage: Bacteria > Bacteroidota > Bacteroidia > Bacteroidales > SZUA-534 > RUG13583. Next base: position 81,359 of record CAMJCK010000007.1, read on the forward strand.
GCGACTTGATTACGTCAACCACGCTCACCTCAAGAATGACGTTCATACCGCCCTTCAGGTCAAGACCGAGGTTGATTTCACGTTCTTTGCACTCGCGGTAGGTGAAATTCTTCAGGAAGAAGAAGTTGTAAACCGGTGTACTCGACAGTGAATCAAGGTAATTGTTGTACTTTACCAGATTCAAATTGCCATCGGCTTCTGTTGCGATAGCCGTGGCTTTTTTCTCTTCACGCGTTGTTACTACTGTAAAAAACAATTGATACAGACACACTAAAACAAGTGCGATAGCAACAAATCTAATAGCTCCTTTATTCTGCATTTTTAAATAGTGTTATTGAATTCCAAAATGTTTTCCGGCAACGCCGGTTTTTGCTTAAAGCACGCAAATATATCGGTTTTTTTAAAAAAGCGAAACAAAATTACTTTGCTCCGAATTGTTGTTACAAATCATTTTAAATCGATAATTTTCAATCGGTTATTTCGTGTCGAAAAACAACATCGGGCGAACATCGCCGCACCTATATAATATTAGGTGCCGAAACAAAGGCCGAAAAACAAAGAAGCCGCAAGCAATTTGCGGCTCCTTCGGGTTTATTCTGCGTTATGAGTTCATCGAAATGAAGAACTCCTCGTTGTTTCGTGTTCTAGCCAGACGGTCGCGAAGGAACTGCATCGCCTCCACCGAGTTCATATCCGACAAGTGGTTGCGCAGAACCCACATACGGCTCAGAGTGTCCTTGTCCACGAGCAGGTCGTCGCGGCGGGTGCTACTCAAGTTGATGTCCACTGCCGGATAGATGCGCTTGTTCGACAGCTTGCGGTCGAGCTGGAGCTCCATATTGCCGGTGCCCTTGAACTCCTCGAAAATCACCTCGTCCATCTTTGAACCGGTTTCGGTCAGGGCTGTTGCCAGGATGGTAAGCGAACCGCCGTTCTCAATGTTGCGGGCGGCGCCGAAGAAGCGTTTCGGCTTGTGCAGCGCGTTGGCATCCACACCACCCGAGAGCACCTTGCCCGATGCGGGCGAAACCGTGTTGTAGGCTCGTGCCAGACGAGTGATTGAGTCGAGCAGGATGACAACATCGTGGCCGCACTCAACAAGGCGTTTGGCCTTCTCAAGCACGATTGACGACACCTTCACGTGTTTTTCGGCGGGTTCGTCGAATGTTGATGCGATAACCTCGCCGTTCACGCTGCGGGCCATATCGGTAACCTCCTCAGGGCGCTCGTCAATGAGCAGAACAATGAGGTAAACCTCAGGGTGATTGTATGCGATTGCGTTTGCTATCTCTTTGAGCAATACGGTTTTACCAGTCTTCGGCTGAGCCACAATCAAACCGCGCTGTCCCTTGCCTATCGGCGAGAACATATCAACAACGCGAGTGGAGATTGAGCATTGCGGATGGCTTGTGAGGTCGAACTTCTCCTCCGGGAAGAGCGGTGTGAGGAAGTCGAACGGCACGCGGTCGCGGATGCTCTCCGGCGTGCAGCCGTTGATGGTCTCAACCTTGATGAGCGGGAAGTACTTCTCGCCCTCTTTCGGCGGACGGATGGTGCCGGTAACGGTGTCGCCCGTTTTCAAACCGAAAAGTTTAATCTGCGACTGGCTCACATAAACGTCGTCGGGCGAGTTCAGATAGTTGTAGTCCGACGAGCGCAGGAAACCGTAGCCGTCCTGCATCAGTTCAAGCACACCTGTGGCGCTGATGAGCTGGTCGAACTCGTATTTCTTATCGTCCTCTTTCGGCTGAGGATTGTTATTATTCTGATTCTGAGGCTGATTTTGCGGCTGCGGCTGATTTTGGCCGTGATTCTCGCGCGCGCCGTTTTGCGGACGGTGCTGATGACGCTGCTGGAAATCGCCTTGCTGCTGGAACTCGCGGCGCGGTGCCGGCTCCGAGGCTGCACGCTCACCCTCGGCGGCTGCCGTGTCTGCGTGGCTCTGCTGCGCCGGCGACGACGGTTTCTGTCCGAACGGCCGAACATCGCGCTCCTGACGCGGATAACGCGACCAGAATTTTTCAACAGGAGAATTGGTAGCCGCAGCTTGAGTGGCCGCCGATGATGGTGCCGGTGTCGGCTCGTCATCGTCCATTCGGTTGCGGTCGGCGTACGAAGGCACGGTGATTACGCGTTTTGGAGCCTCAACCTTCTCGGTTGTTGCCTCATTGTCTGCATTGAGCGACACGCCCATCACGCGCTCGGCACGTCCGCCAAGACGTGTGCGCTTGCGCGGCTGACGGTCGGCATTTGCAGCCGTCGGCTCAGCGCTTTTGCCAGCCTGCGCGCCTTGCACCTCAAGGATTTTAGCTATTAACTCTTTTTTCTTCAGAAGCTCAACTCGCTTCATTCCCAAGCCTTTAGCAATGATTCTCAACTCGGGAAGAAGTTTATCGTTCAACGATAAATTATCGTAACTCATAATATAAATGATTGTAATAGAATTGATTACAAAATTTCAGTGATTGTTCGAAAAGGAATTCAAAAAAAAATGAATTGATTTTGTTTGGATAGAACTATCCGCGCCTTTTGAAAACGGTGCAATTTTAGTGATAAATTGCTTTCGTGCAAACAAAAAACAAAAAAAAGTTCCATTCAGGCACGCCCAAGGCGTAATATACCGCCGTTTTGTTACCTTTGGGCTCGTTATAATAAAAATAGGTATGCGAAAAATATTGATAGCAATAGCAGCCATTGTGCTGACAATGAACGCGCAAGCGCAACGCGGCAACCGCGAGCAGAATTTCAAGATGAACCGCGTTCTCGACCTCATCGACAACCTTTACGTTGATACCGCCAATATGCAGAAACTGGTTGAAACCGGCATTGTTGCAATGCTTAAGGAACTCGACCCGCACTCGGTTTACATCACGCAAGACGATGTGAAGGCGATGAACGAGCCGCTTGAAGGCAATTTCGAGGGCATCGGCATCCAGTTCAGCATTCTGAACGACACGCTGATGATTGTGGCCGTGATTCCCGGCGGACCGTCGGAGCGCGTGGGCCTGATGGCCGGAGACCGTATTATATATGTGGATACAGCCAACATTGCCGGCGTGGGCCTCACCAACCAGATGGTGCAGAAGAAACTGCGCGGCAAAAAGGGCACAGTGGTTGGCGTGAGAGTGCTGCGCCACGGAAGCAAAGATTTGATTGACTTCAAGATAACCCGCGACAAAATTCCAATCTACAGCGTCGATGCTGCATATATGGTTGACGCCAAAGCGGGCATCGGATACATCAAAATCAACAAGTTTGCGGCCACCACCACAAGCGAGTTCAACACGGCCGTCGGCAAATTGCGCAAGCAGGGGCTGAAACACCTGATTGTGGACCTGACCGACAACGGCGGCGGCTACCTGAACACCGGTTTCGACCTTGCAAGCCAGTTCCTGCAGAGCGGCAAGATGGTGGTGTTCACGCAGGGCACCAAAATGCCGCGCCAGAACTACTACACCGAATCGGGCCACAGCGAGAAAGATTTTGGCAAGGTTGTGGTGATGGTGAACGAGAACTCGGCTTCGGCAAGCGAGATTGTGTCGGGCGCGCTGCAAGACTGGGACCGCGCCGTGCTGGTGGGACGCCGCACCTTCGGCAAAGGCCTGGTACAGAACCAGTTCCCCCTACCCGACGGCTCAATGATGCGACTCACCGTGGCGCGCTACTACACCCCGACCGGCCGTTGCATCCAACGCTCGTACAAAGACGGCGTTGACGAGTACAACAAAGAATTCGACAAACGCTACAACGACGGCGAGCTCTACAGCGCCGACTCAATCCATCTGCCCACAGGCGAGAAATACTTCACCAAAGTGAACAACCGCGTGGTGTACGGCGGCGGCGGCATTATGCCCGACGTGTTTGTGTCAATCGACACCACCTACACATCGAAATACTACGTGAAGATGGTGCGCCACGGCATATTTAACAAATTCGTTCTCAACTACATCGACAACAACCGCGCCGAGCTGGAGAAGAAATACAAACCGACCAAAACCGAAAAGGACTTCAAGCTGTTCGATGAGAAATTCACCGTCACCGATGAGTTCCTGAAACAGCTGACCGACTTTGCCGAAAAGGAAAAACTGCCGTTCGACGAGAAAGACTTTGAACGCAGCAAAGAGCATATGCGCGTGAACCTGAAAGCCGCCATTGCCCGCGACCTCTACGATTCGGGTGAGTATTACCAGATTATCAACCGCATCGACCCCATCTTTAAAGAGGCCGTGAAGGTTATAAAAGACGACAAGCTGTATAACGCGAAACTTCAGTCAAGCAAATAGCGCAACGTGATTAACTGGATTACAAGCAATTGGCTCGAACTGTTCGGCGTGGTGTCCACCATCGTCTATCTTGTGCTGTCCATCCGTCAGAGCATCTGGCTGTGGCCGCTGGGCGCGCTCTCGTCGGCCATCTACATTGCCGTGTACTTTGCCAACAAGTTCTACGCCGATATGGGGCTGCAGACTTACTATCTGATTATCAGCATCTACGGCTTTGTGGCGTGGCTTGCGCACAAGAACCGCGAAGGCCGCGAACTAGCCGTGAGCCGCACCACAGCAAGGCAATGGCTCGTGTTGGGCATCATCACCGCCGCCATCTGGGGTGCGCTTTACGCGATGCTGACCCTGTTCACCGACTCGCCCGTGCCCATTGGCGACTCGTTCACAACCGCGCTGGCCATCACCGCCACCTGGATGCTCACCCGCAAGATGATTGAGCAGTGGCTCGTGTTCATCGTGGCCGACGCCGTATCGGTGGCGCTCTACTTCACGCGCTCGATGCCGCTCACCGCATTCCTATATATAATATATACAACAATGGCCGTTGTGGGCTACCTGAAATGGCGGAAAGAACTGATACAAAGATAATTGTGGCCACTGGTGCCGAATCGACAGGCAAAACCGACCTGTGCCGATTTTTATCCCAAACGCTTGATATTCCGTGGGTTCCAGAACTGGCGCGCGGCTACGTTGAGCAGTTGGGCCGCCCCTACTCTTACGATGATGTGGTTGAGATTGCCCGCCTGCAGATTGCCGAATTTGAGCACGCCATTGCCGCTGGGCACTCTGCCGTTTTGTTCGATACCGACCTGATTATCACCAAAGTATGGTTCGATGTGGTTTACGGCCGCTGCCCCGAGTGGATTCCCGAAGCCATACGTTCGCACCCCGCCACGCTGCATCTGCTTTGCCTGCCCGATATTCCCTGGGTGCCCGACCCCGTGCGCGAAAACGGCGGCCCGATGCGCGATAAACTATCGGCCATCTATCGTAACGAACTGGAAACGTTTGGGTTGCCATACGCCATTGTCGGCGGCAATGGCGATGAACGGCGCAACTGTGCCTTGAAGGCGGTGAAAAAAGTGCTGTAAAACAGCGTGTTAAATCTGACCCGACAAGCAAACATCTGAATTGTAATCACATCTGTAAAAAAAAGCGAATGGCAGAAAACTGGGAAATATACGCCGACTGGAATCCGTGGCACGGCTGCACCAAGATTAGCTCGGGGTGCAAGCATTGCTACGTGTACCGACAAGACGAGATGTACGGCAGCGAAATATCGACCCAAGAATGTCGGAAAACCGCCAACTTCAACCTTCCTGTAAAGCGGAAGCGCGACAAGAGCTGGAAGATTGAAAGCGGCAAGATGGTTTTCACCTGCTTCACCTCCGATTTTCTGCTGAAAGACGCCGACGCGTGGCGCACCGAGTGCTGGAAGATGATGAAAGAGCGCAGCGACCTCTGGTTCTATTTCTTCACCAAACGCATCGACCGCTTTACGGAGTGCATCCCCGACGACTGGGGCGACGGCTACGACAATGTGCTTGTGGGTTGCACCGTCGAGGACCAGGAAATGGCCGATTACCGACTGCCGATATTTCTGTCGGCCCCCATCAAACATAAGAGCATTATGGTGGCGCCAATGCTCACCAATGTTGACCTTACGCCCTACCTCACCCCGCAGATTGAGGAAGTGGCCGTCAGCGGCGAGTCGGGTGTTGACGCGCGGCCCTGCAACTACGACTGGATTCTCAACGTGCGCCAGCAGTGCATTTCGAAAGGCATCGCTTTCCGTTTCCACCAGACGGGGGCGCACTTCATCAAGGACGGCAAGATGTACCGCATCCATCGGCGCTTTCAGCTAAGCCAGGCTCACAAGGCGAACATCGATTACAAAATCGGCAAATATATGGTGCCCGAAACCATCAGGTTTGACTGGAAGGATGATGATTATCACGAGTAAATTTTTGTATTCCAGAGGTTAAACGTAACCCGGTAATCACTGATGATGCGAATCAACCCAACATTCGCTGCAAATTTTGAAGCGAATCTTGCCAAGATTCGCTTCATTTGTTTATTTTTGCAAGAAAATAAGTGAGTTATGCGACCGTATTACATCTGGCAATATCCTGATTGGCCTAATTTCCGTTGGGAATCCGACAGAATAATGAACCTTCTTTCTGAAGTCCGGCTTCAGGAAGGGCGCATTACAGGTATGATGGATGGGTTGGGATTCGAAGTTCAGTCAAAAACATCGCTCGACGTGATGACTGAAGACATTATCCGTTCTAATGAGATTGAAGGTGTTCTGCTGAATGCTGATAAAGTACGGTCTTCGGTTGCCAAGCATCTTGGTATTTCAACGGAAGGACTTCCAGAACCTGACCATTACACTGATGGTGTTGTGCAGGTAATGATTGATGCTGTCCGAAACTATTCAGATAAACTATCCGCGCAGCGTCTTTTCAATTGGCACGCAGCCTTGTTCCCAACCGGACGAAGCGGCATAACTCCGATAACCGTGGCTGGATGGAGAGTTGGTGAAGAACCAATGCAAGTAATTTCTGGCGCGCACGGCAAAGAGAAGGTTCATTACGAAGCCCCCGCATCGGCTGACGTTCCGAAGGAAATGGAACGTTTTCTTGACTGGATTAACAACGAAACGACTACCGACCCAGTTCTGAAAGCGGCTGTTGCGCATCTGTGGTTTGTAGCCATCCATCCATTCGACGACGGAAATGGCCGACTAACCAGGACAATCACCGATATGCTGCTCGCCCGTGCCGATGGTATGCCACATCGCTACTACAGTATGTCAGCCGCTATTCTTAAGAGTAAGAGCAAATACTATGAAGCGTTGGAAAACACCACAGTGGGCAATGTTGATATTACATTGTGGCTTGAATGGTTTCTTCAAACCTTAAAAGGTGCAATGGAACACAGCGAAGTTGTTGTCAGCCGCGTGGTTAAAAAATCGTTGTTCTGGCAAGAGCACCGCAATGTGGCTATGAACAAGCGCCAAGTTAAGGTTGTGAACAAATTGTGGGACGGATTCGAAGGCAAACTCACAACCGACAAATGGGCTAAACTTTGCAAAACCTCGCAGGCTACCGCTCTCCGTGATATCAACGATTTGATTGACAAAGGCATTTTGGTAAAAAGTTCGGAAGGCAGCAAGAATACCAATTATGTTCTTTTGGAAGATAAGTAAGGGAGGAGAACAAAACGGGCGGAATCAATGCTTTTTTAGCCGATTCCGCCCCGATTGTATTTGCTTATTTTCTAATCTAACGGGTCTGGCTCATCGTCTTCAATACTTTCTACGGGTGAAGCATCAAAAGCCAAAAATATTTCAAGGAAAGCAGTCTCGCGATAGAAGTAGTTGGGGTCGTCGGTGAGTTTGTCCTCCATAAAGTGGAAGCCCCAATTGGCGTATTCCTCCATTGTCTGCATCAGCATACATTGTTTAATTATCAAGAATCTCGTCTATTTTTTGAATGAAATCTTTACTTTTCGCAACCCGTCCATTTCCACCTTCTTCTTTGTATTTTTTGTATATATCGCCAATAAGCTGCACGATTATTTCTTCATTGATAGTATTTATATCAAGTGATACTATATCACTAAACTTCATTTCTTTTTTTTCAATAGTTTTAGCAAATACAGCATATATTACATAAAACAACAAATCGTTTCTTTCTGCGGATGTTAAGTCGGGGGTCATTTTAAGTTGCTTTTGGACTTTTTTACCTATATATGCGCATTTATAATATGCAGATAAATCGTTATTCTCATTATAAAGAGTATTATATGTATCATCATCAGTAAGAAGGGTTGATGGTCTTGCGCGTGCATAATCTGGCTTTCTCAAAACAACACTTATCAAGCACTGAGCTAAAAAAGAAACACTTACTATTTCGGATGCTTTTTTATTCTGGTTTTTATAATAGTTTTTTCTTCTATCATAATATAGTCCTCTTGTTTTAAAATATAGTTCAATCTGAAGATGAATCGAATCCGTTACTCGTAAGGATGATTTAGGAATATTAGTTTGATTGTTTGTGGCAAATATTATAGTATCACGAGACTCTTCACTTGATGGGGTTATTATTCTTACAAGTATATTGCGCTTTTCATCAGCAATTCTTTCGGGATAATTAGTGAAAAAACGATATATTTCCGTTGATGTCTGTAATCCATTAACTATTTCTGGATTAAGAAGTTCTAATTCTGTTGACGTGATGGGCTGTATCCTTTCCGAAAGAACTGTAACACCGTTATTTAGCCACCAAAAATCCTCGCCTGTAGTATTAGTTAATAATGTCTCTGCAATACAATTATTAACTAAATTACTGCCTTGATAATCTCTAACATTGGCTTCAAAATAACTTTTTCTCAAATTATTGCTTTCATCTGTGATAAATCTATAGTATTTCCCTATGTTAACTAAAGCAATAAATTGTTCGTTACGCCCTAAAGCTATTGGTTGTGCAACCAATTCAAGATGAGTGCTCGTTTCTGGATCGTTTTGATATAATTCCAATAGTTCATCCGCAGTAATAAACCGAACCACAACAGATGATGACGGATACATCTTTTTTATTTTGGCTTCTAATTCTTTGGCTTGCTGATTTGTGTTCGGATGCACTTCTTGTGCAAGCGTTACATAATAATAATTAAACACAACCTTGATTTGGGATCTAATCAATTTTGTAAACGAATCTCTAAATAGTTTGAACTGTTCAATAACAGTATCCGTATATCTTCCACTATAGTCAGTTAAACTGTTACTACTATCTAATAAATTCTCTGAAATGGTTTTCCATTTCATCACTGCATCTTCTCCAAATCCTAATTCGTTTTTTGATTGAATTATGGATAATGACAATGTTGAACCCTTAGAAGCTGTTAATGTCTCTACTTGATCGGGGGTAATAATTTCATCATTTAAAAAAATGAATATTGAATCACATCCGCCATCGTTTCCGCCCCCAGTTAAACCATTGTCAATTTCTTCATCACTCAATCCGTAGTTTTTTAAAACTTGAGAAGCCGAGAAATACTCAAAAAAGGTAGATTTATCAGAATAAAAATCGTTATCTTCGAAATCCTGATTAATAATTTCTCTTAATATCGTCTGCACATTTGTAAGCTGTTTTGCCATTATTATAATCCTTTCGTTGTTTGTATTTATTTCAACATATTAATACTTCTGTTTCCCAGGTATCACCCCTCTCACTCCGCCTTTCGGGTTTTCAACATCGCCTTTGTAGCGCGGAATCAGGTGAATGTGAACGTGAAAAACGCTTTGCCCTGCGGCTTCGCCAACGTTTATGCCCACGTTGAAGCCATCGGGGTGAAAACGCTCCGCCAACAGTTTTTTGCAATGGTTCACCAAAAGCCACAAGGCTCGCTGTTCACGGGTTGTCAAATCGAAATAACTGGCAACGTGGCGTTTGGGGATAATCAGCGTATGGCCTTTGCTCACTGGGTAGCCGTCGAAAAAGGCAACTGCAGTGGCGGTCTCGCTCAACAATTCCACTTTCGAATTCAGGTTGCAGAAAGGGCAACCTTGAGCAATCTCATATTTCTTTTTGTAGTCGGTTTTGTTAAAGTGCTTGTATTCGTAGATTTCGCAATTCTCGTTTGCAAAAACGCTTTTGTATGGTAGAACTACATTGCATTGATATGTGGGTTGCTTGTGCACAAAATGCGTGCGGAACCCTTCGCTTTTCAAATCGCGGCGGACCGCGAAATAGGCGGTTCCCGTTGGTTTGAGCAGCTCTGAAACCGACATCAGCACTTCGGCTTGTTCTTCGGGTTCAAGAACGTTGAGCACATAATTGCAAATTATTGTGTCAAAGCGTTTTGTCGGATATTCGGGGCGGTAATAGTTGTCGTAACCGACAATATTGTAGCCTTCCTTCTGAAGTTGGTCGGTATCGAATCCAAATCCACAACCGAAATCAAGAATCTCGCCTTTCAAAAGGTTGCTTTGCTTCAGCCAACGTGTTGGAAACGAATATGTTGTGCGTTCTTTTGCCGTCAAATGCGGGTTGTTCTTTATCTTTTTCATCGCTCCCAATATTTAAAGCCCATATTTTCAGCAATCTGCGCCAATGGCGAGAATGTCTTTTGAAACACATTGCAAAAGTCATCGTCTGACATACGAACCAATTCGCCAACTGAATCATATACAGTAAGATAATCTTCGAGAATCTTGTTATTTGGATTCTTCGGATAGATTGTTTTCAACGCCTTATGGTGCAACTCTGCATACGGCTTCAGGTAAATATCCAACGGCGGCAGATTGTTGCTTTTCGACGAATTAATGCTTGAATCGGCTGGCAACAAATTCCATAACAGATTGTGCGACACAAAACTCCACGGAATAAAATGGTCTAAATCGTAGTCTTTGGCAATCAACGGTTTATTGGTGTAAATGCAACGAATTGAGCCAACGGTTTCGATATAAGCGTCCCAAAACTTATGCTGCTTGGTGAGCGAGTCGCGAAGAATCGGTTTTATGAGTTTCGAAGGCACGTCGGGCACATTCGGGTTGCGTTTTTGCAGAAATTCGGTCAGGTTCCAAAAAGCAAAATCGCGCAGAATTGTGTAATGCTCTGTCAGATATTCAACCCAATTGTCGTTGATTACAATCTCATCGCCGTAAATGGCATAAAGGCAATCATTTTCAAACCGTTGCGATTTGGCCACCACATCTTCATCGTAGGTGTATTTTATCCACGGCGAAAGGAATCGATATGGTACATTCAGAGTGAAAACCCTTAAAAACTTCTTTGTACCGTTCAGATTATCAAGCAAATATTTCTTTATCTTATCCTTATCAGATTCGATTGAAATCTGAAACGCATTTTGAATTTCAAGCGATTTGTCGAACAGCGAATCGGATTTGCCAAACGAAAGTTTGAAATAATGAATCGGATACCAAGATTCCGCCACCATTCCTGCAATGATTTCCCAAAACGAGATTCGCGTTTTGCGCTCTTTCACAACAATATCCAACAATGCCACAAACCAATAGAATTTGTACGTTGCAGTGGTATTGCTGAATATCCCTGCAAGGGTGGGGATTGGAAGTTTGTGGCTGTTTGGTAAGGTCATCATCTACATATGTAAAAAATAAGAAAAGACTTGTATGGAAGCATTTTATAATCATCCATAACTATGCGTCTTTGTTGACAAAGTTAATAATTCGTATTTTAATACGAAAGATGTTTTGCTGCTTGGTTGTGCAGTTGGCAACTGCACAATTTCTGTTTTTAACTGCTTTATAATTTGGCAAGTGGCACTTGCCAGAATTGGGACTCGTTGAATTACTGCAAATTGGGTTTAACAAATTGAATGCTACAAAAATTTCCACAAGTTGTGGAAGATTTGTACGTCTTATACTGCGTCCAGTTTAATTGCGAACGCACTGCGTTCGCAATTGGATAAAGGCGATAAAATTGTCGGGCACGTTCTAACTGCCGTACTCCAAATCCTCAAGTGTCAGTTCTCTTAATTTATATAGAACTTGTCGGGTTGCCAAATTGTGCAGTTGGCAACTGCACAATTTCTATTTTTCATAGAAAAGTGTCACCAAAAAAGGCCTTCCTTAACCAATGGCTTATTTTGCTAATAATCAAAATAGTTACGCATTTTTATTGTGCCATTTGAAGATTTTTTATTGTGCCGTTTGAAGATTTTTGGTTACACTTTTTCGGGGGAATAATCACAAAAACTTACACTTTTTCGGGGGAATGAAAGATACCCACTGTGTGTGAAATCGTTTTTTAGCAGTTTTATTCAGATTAGTCTTGGGGCAAATAAAAAAAGGCCACCCTCAACGGGCAGCCTTTCTTCGTTTATCGAACTCTAATCCGAGTCTCAAAAATTACTTAACCTCCTCAAAATCAACATCCGTGACCTCGTCACCACCGTTCTTGCCACCATTGTTGGCCTGCTGTTGCTGACCAGCGTTTGGCTGAGCCTGTTGAGCTTGGGCCTGTGCGTTGTACATATCCTGCGAAGCGGCTTGGAAAGCGGTGTTCACCTCGTTCATTGCGGCGTCGATGGCGGCAATGTCCTGAGCCTTGTGAGCGTCTTTCAGTTTGTTCAGCGCGCTCTCGATGGCCGATTTCTTGTCGGCAGGCAGTTTGTCGCCGTACTCCTTCAGGTTCTTCTCGGTTTGGAAAATCATTGAGTCGGCCTGATTGATTTTGTCGATGCGCTCCTTCTCCTTCTTGTCGGCTTCGGCGTTGGCTTCGGCTTCGGCCTTCATACGCTTGATTTCGTCGTCAGACAGACCCGACGATGCCTCGATGCGGATTTTCTGCTCCTTGCCAGTGGCCTTGTCTTTGGCCGACACGTTCAGGATGCCGTTGGCGTCGATGTCGAACGTAACCTCAATCTGCGGCACACCACGCGGTGCGGGCATAATGCCGTCCAGGTGGAAGCGGCCGATGGTCTTGTTGTCCTTCGCCATTGAGCGCTCGCCCTGAAGCACGTGAATCTCAACCGATGGCTGATTGTCGACAGCCGTTGTGAAGGTTTCCGATTTCTTTGTCGGGATGGTGGTGTTGGCCTCGATGAGCTTGGTCATCACGCCGCCCATAGTCTCGATGCCGAGCGAAAGCGGGGTAACGTCGAGCAACAGCACGTCTTTCACGTCGCCAGTCAGAACGCCGCCTTGGATTGCTGCGCCGATGGCAACCACCTCGTCGGGGTTAACGCCCTTCGACGGAGCCTTGCCGAAGAATTTCTCAACAGCCTGTTGGATGGCAGGAATACGTGTTGAGCCGCCCACCAGAATAACCTCGTTGATATCGTTAACTGTCAAACCAGCGTTCTGCAGAGCCGATTTGCAAGGTGCGATTGTACGTTGGATAAGGTCGTCAATCAACTGCTCGAATTTTGCGCGGGTCAGCGTGCGAACCAAGTGACGTGGAACGCCGTCGACAGGCATAATGTAAGGCAGGTTGATTTCGGTCGATGTGGTGTTCGAAAGTTCGATTTTCGCCTTCTCGGCAGCCTCTTTCAAGCGTTGCAGAGCCATTGGGTCCTTGCTCAGGTCAACACCGCCGTTCTCGTCTTTGAACTCTTGAACCAGCCACTCAATAATGCGGTGGTCGAAGTCGTCGCCGCCAAGGTGGGTATCGCCGTCGGTCGATTTAACCTCGAACACGCCGTCGCCAAGTTCAAGCACTGATACATCGTGGGTGCCGCCGCCGCAGTCGAACACAACAATCTTCATATCCTTGTTGGTCTTGTCCAAACCGTAAGCCAGGGCAGCCGCGGTAGGCTCGTTCACAATACGGCGGACGTTCAGGCCCGCAATCTCGCCAGCCTCTTTGGTAGCCTGACGCTGTGAGTCGTTGAAGTAAGCGGGCACGGTGATTACGGCGTCCGTAACTTCCTGTCCCAGATAGTCTTCGGCTGTTTTCTTCATTTTCTGAAGAATGATGGCCGAAATCTCCTGCGGTGTGTACAGGCGGCCGTCGATGTCGACACGCGGAGTATTGTTGTCGCCCTTCACAACCTTGTAAGGCACACGGTTGATTTCGTTTGTCAGATTGTCGTAGCGCTCGCCCATAAACCGCTTGATTGAGAAGACGGTCTTCTGCGGGTTGGTGATGGCCTGACGTTTTGCAGGGTCGCCCACTTTGCGCTCGCCGCCGTCAATAAAGCCAATTACCGAAGGTGTTGTACGTTTGCCTTCGCTGTTTGCAATAACCACAGGTTCGTTGCCTTCCATCACGGCAACGCAAGAGTTTGTGGTTCCTAAATCGATTCCAATTATCTTTCCCATAATATTTAAATTTTAAATTGTTGTTCAATTTTTAAAATTGATTGCCCAACGATTGACAATCTCTGTGCCAGACGCTTTTTGCCTGCTTTTGGCCGCCGCTGTCCGAATTTTTGTCAGTCCGCAGAGCGATTCGGCCCGAAACGTGTCAGTGTTGTATGACATAATGGCGGAAGATATGGATTGAAGGATTGAAGTCCCGATAGCTATCGGGATGAAGGATTGATTAACTGAAGGATTGAACTTTCCTACTCTTTTATCTTTTGTGAGCGATGAGTCATCGGGTCGTTGGTCAGGTCAAGGCCGACGGTTGGCGGCTCAAGTCCCGATGCCTTGAAGAACTGCTGCAAATCGTTCAGAACATCGGCCGCCGCTTCCGCCTCGACGGGATATTTCTTTGATTGGCAACTGCTTGGCATTGAAAAACCATCAATTCCGACATTGGCAAACCACTGCACCAGGTCGTCGGCATCGTCTATCGCAATGAGCACGCTTTTGAATTGAAAATAGCCGTAAACCGCGGCGTTCATCAATTGCTCGGTGCCCCAAATCTCTGTGTACCAATCGGTAAACGACTTGCCTTCGGGCACAGGATTCGGGAAAGCCGACAGCGCGCCGTCGAGTATGCTTTTCAGAGTTGAGAGTTCGTCGGCAAAGCCAGCGGCCCGCCAATAGGCAACCGCGAACTTGTTGGCAAGCATCTCTTCCTCAACGCCGCCAACACTCTTACCGTAAAAGTCGAGAAGGCAGTGGCTGTACTCGTGCGCGATGTTGTACCAATGAAAATACAAATCGAACTTGCGCTGCGTGTCGTCGGCGCCAAACAATTGGGCGTAGGCGCCCTGCTGTTCAGCCGAGCCGCCTTCGAAACGGCCCGTGATAATCTTGTAGTCCGCGAGTTTGCCGTCATTCATATCACCCTGTGCTACAGACAATAACGGCATCACAAAAATAAGAATCGGTAAAAATGTCTTTTTCATAATCTTTAATTTTAAACCGTGAAAAAGACGGTGCAACCGATGAATAGTTACACTACTCGCAGAGAATAAAACGGACTATCCTCCCACCCTTCTATTCCACATACAGCACCAACCCCTTAAGATACTCACTTTCAGGGTGGAACATACCAATTGGGTGGTCGATGGGCTGCGAGAGTTGGTGAAGGATGCGCACATTGCGCCGCGCGTTGACCGAAGCGGCAAACACTGCCTTGCGGAAATCCTCCTTGCTCACCGCCTGCGAGCACGAGAAGGTGAACAGCACGCCGCCTGGCTCAATCTGCTCAAGCGCCCGCTGATTGATGCGCTTGTAGCCCTGCAGTGCGTTGTTGAGCGCGCTCTGGTGCTTGGCAAAGGCGGGCGGGTCAAGAATTATAAGGTCGTACTTGTCGGTTGTCTGCGCGAAAAAATCGAAGGCGTCGAGCGAAAAACCCTGATGGTTAGCACAATCGGGGAAATTCAGAGCCACATTGCGGTCGGTTTGGGCAATGGCAGGTTTCGACACATCGACGGTGTGCACCGCCT
>CAMJCK010000008.1:0-92026 GCA_946404125.1 uncultured Bacteroidota bacterium
AAACAGAAAAACGCCACTATGCGCACGTTGACTGCCCGGGTCACGCCGACTATGTAAAGAACATGGTTACTGGTGCTGCCCAGATGGACGGTGCAATCCTAGTGGTTGCCGCTACTGACGGCCCAATGCCTCAGACTCGCGAGCACATCCTTTTGGCACGCCAAGTAAACGTTCCGAAAATCGTTGTGTTCCTTAACAAAGTCGATATGGTTGACGACCCAGAGTTGCTCGAGCTGGTAGAGATGGAAGTTCGCGAACTTCTCTCATTCTACGGTTACGATGGCGACAACACCCCAATCATCAAGGGTTCTGCTCTTGGCGCATTGAACGGTGAGCCGAAATGGGTTGAGAAGGTAATGGAACTTATGAACGCTGTTGATGAGTACATTCCGCTGCCTGTTCGTGACGTTGATAAACCGTTCCTGATGCCGGTTGAGGACGTGTTCTCAATCACTGGTCGTGGTACTGTTGCCACTGGCCGTATCGAGACTGGTGTTATCCACGTAGGTGATGAAGTTCAGATCCTTGGTCTGGGCGAGGACAAGAAATCAACTGTAACTGGTGTTGAGATGTTCCGCAAACTTCTTGACGAAGGCCAGGCAGGTGACAACGTTGGTCTGTTGCTCCGTGGTATCGACAAAGACGAGGTTAAACGTGGTATGGTTATCGCAAAACCGGGTCAGGTAACTCCTCACAAGAAGTTCCAGGCTGAGGTTTATATCCTGAAGAAAGAGGAAGGCGGTCGTCACACTCCGTTCCACGACAAATATCGTCCTCAATTCTACATCCGTACTTTGGATGTTACCGGTGAGATTAAGTTGCCGGAAGGAACTGAGATGGTAATGCCGGGCGATAACTTGACAATCACCGTTGAACTGATTACAGCAGTTGCTTGCAGCGAAGGTCTTCGTTTCGCAATCCGCGAGGGTGGCCGTACAGTAGGTGCTGGTCAGATTACCAAGATTCTTGATTAATAACAAGAGATAAAAAAGGATTCCAAGCGATTGGAATCCTTTGTTTACGGGTGTAGCTCAGTTGGTAGAGCACTAGTCTCCAAAACTAGGTGTCGGGCGTTCGAGTCGCTCCTCCCGTGCCTTAATAAGTGGTAACAATGCAAAAGATCAAAGTATATCTCAAAGAGGTTTACAACGAACTGATACACAAAGTGTCGTGGCCTTCTTGGTCCGACCTTCAAAATAGTGCTATTGTTGTAATGGTTGCTTCCTTAATTATAGCCCTCATTATTTACATAATGGATTTTTCATTTGCTCATATAATGGAATTCATTTACGGTTTATTCAGTTAAATAATTCAATTGTAGAGAGATGGAAAAGAAATGGTATGTTCTGAAAGCCTTAAGTGGGCAGGAAAAGAAAGTAAAGGAGCAAATCGAGAGCGAAGCCGCTCACCAAAATCTGCAGGAATATGTTTCCCAAGTCTTGATTCCTACAGAAAAGATTTATCAAATCCGTAATGGTAAGAAGATTAGTAAGGAAAGAAACTTCTTTCCCGGTTACGTGCTAGTCGAGGCGGCTTTGGTCGGCGAGGTTCCCCATTTTCTTAGGAATATGCCAGGAGTCCTTGGTTTTTTAACTGAGGGAAATGGTGATCCGACACCATTGAGAGTTTCGGAAGTCAACAGGATATTGGGCAAGGTGGATGAACTCAGAGATACCGACGAGGAAAACACCAACCCGTTTGTTGTTGGCGAAGCTGTTAAAGTAATCGATGGTCCGTTCAACACATTCAGCGGAATCATTGAGGAGGTTAACGACGAGAAGAAGAAGCTCAAGGTGAGTGTCAAAATTTTTGGCAGAAAAACTCCGGTTGAACTGAGTTTTATGCAGGTAGTAAAAGAGTAAAAAACTTGTTATGGCAAAAGAAGTTACAGGAATGATTAAGCTGCAAATCAAGGGAGGGGCAGCCAACCCTTCACCTCCGGTGGGCCCGGCCTTAGGTTCTAAGGGCGTGAACATCATGGATTTTTGCAAGCAATTTAATGCCCGGACTCAAAACAGCGCTGGTAAAGTGCTTCCGGTTGTCATCACTGTTTATTCGGACAAATCGTTTGACTTTATTGTTAAACGTCCGCCCGTTGCTGTACAGATTCTGGAGGCCGCTAAAGTTAAGAGCGGTTCTGCAGAGCCAAATCGCAAAAAGGTTGCTTCTTTGACTTGGGCACAAGTTAAAGAGATTGCCGAGGACAAAATGCCCGACCTGAACGCTTTCACGGTTGAGTCGGCTATGCGTCTTGTTGCTGGTACAGCACGCAGTATGGGAGTCACAGTTACTGGAGAGTTCCCAGGTTAATAATTAATTAAAACACCTCGTGTAAAAATGGCAAAGCTAACAAAGAACAGAAAATTAGTGGCAGACAAGATTGAGCCGTCAAAGCTCTACACTTTGTCTGAAGCTGCGCATTTGGTAAAAGAGGTTACTACCACAAAGTTTGATGCGTCAGTGGATATCGACATGCGTTTGGGTGTCGATCCCCGCAAGGCAAATCAAATGGTTCGTGGTGTCGTTTCTTTACCTCACGGAACAGGTAAACAAACCAGAGTCTTGGTACTTTGTACTCCTGACAAGGAGGCTGAGGCAAAAGCCGCTGGTGCTGACTATGTAGGTCTTGATGAATACATTGAGAAGATTAAAGGCGGTTGGACTGACGTTGACGTCATCATCACAATGCCTTCAATTATGGCAAAAGTCGGCGCCCTTGGTCGCGTGCTTGGTCCCCGTGGTTTGATGCCTAACCCGAAAAGTGGTACGGTTACCATGGAAATTGGTTCTGCTGTTAAAGAAGTAAAGCAAGGTAAAATCGACTTTAAAGTTGACAAGTTCGGTATTATCCACGCTGGTATTGGTAAGGTTTCCTTCACTCCGGAGCAAATCGCGGAGAACGCTCAGGAAATCATCAGCACCATCATCAAGCTTAAACCTTCAACAGCAAAGGGTACTTACGTTAAGAGTATCAGCTTATCGAGCACAATGAGCCCTGGTATTCCAGTTGATGTTAAATCAGTAGAGTAAAAAATTAGAGTTATGAGGCGCGAAGATAAGGCTGTTATTATTGACAATCTGGCCGCTCGTCTGAAAGAGGCTAACCACTTCTACCTGACCGATATTTCTGATTTGAATGCAGAACAAACCAGTCAGTTGAGAAGAAAATGCTTCGAGAAGGACATTGAGCTTGTGGTTGTCAAGAATACCCTGCTTAAAAAAGCTATGGAAAAAACAGGCACCGACTTTTCGGAACTGTTTGGCGAACTTAAGGGCACAACTTCTATTATGTTTACCGAAGTAGGCAATGTGCCGGGTAAACTGATTAAGGAGTTCCGTGCAAAAGGTGACAAACCGATTCTTAAGGGCGCATACGTTGAAGAGTCGTTCTACATTGGCGACAACCAGCTCGAGGCTTTGATTCACATCAAGTCGAAGAACGAACTTATTGCCGATGTTATCGCACTGTTGCAATCACCTGCCAAAAATGTTGTTTCTGCTCTGCAATCGGGCGGTCAGAACTTGACAGGTATCTTAAAAACATTATCAGAGAAATAAACATTATTTGTAAACATTTTTTAAAAATAGATTTAAAATGGCAGATTTGAAAAAGTTTGCAGAAGAGTTGGTTAACTTGACTGTAAAAGAGGTAAATGAGTTGGCTGCAATACTCAAAGACGAATATGGTATTGAACCGGCTGCTGCCGCTGTTGCTGTTGCCGCTCCAGCTGCTGGAGCTGGTGAGGCTGCCGCTGCAGAAAAAACTGAGTTCGACGTAATCCTTAAGTCGGCTGGCGCTCAGAAATTGCAAGTTGTGAAACTTGTTAAGGAACTCACTGGTCTTGGCTTGAAAGAGGCTAAGGAAGTAGTTGACGGCGCTCCGAAAGAACTTAAGACAGGCGTATCTAAAGAAGAAGCTGAATCATTAAAGGCTAAATTGGAAGAAGCTGGAGCTGAAGTTGAGCTTAAATAGGATTCCATATTAGGATAAAGATAAGGTTTAGTGTTGGTCTCCAACACTAAGCCTTTTTGTTGTTTTTTTTAAGTTCACCTATTTTTTAAGACAATGGCTTCAACTGGTTATCAAGAAAGAATAAACTTCGCATCGAATAAAAACCAATTGGAATATCCTGATTTTCTGGACATCCAATTGAAATCTTTCAACGACTTTTTCAATATCAACACAACGCCTGATCAGAGAAAAAATGAGGGCTTGTATGAGGTGTTCAATGAGAACTTCCCTATCTCTGACACCCGCAACAATTTCGTTCTGGAGTTTCTGGACTACAACATCGACCCGCCGCGTTACACCATTGAGGAGTGCATTGAGCGTGGTCTGACCTACAGCATTCCGCTCAAGGCCAAACTGAAGTTGTATTGCACCGACCCCGAGCACGAAGATTTCGACACAGTGGTGCAGGACGTTTATCTGGGCACCATTCCTTATATGACACCGCGCGGTACATTCGTCATCAATGGTGCGGAGCGTGTCATTGTGTCGCAGTTGCACCGCTCACCTGGCGTTTTCTTTGGTCAGAGCATTCACGCTAACGGCACAAAACTCTATTCAGCACGTATCATCCCGTTCAAGGGTTCGTGGATTGAGTTTGCAACCGACATCAACAATGTGATGTACGCCTACATCGACCGCAAGAAGAAATTGCCGGTAACTACATTGTTGCGTGCCATCGGTTACGAGAGTGACCGCAGCATTTTGGAGATATTCGATCTTGCGGATGAAGTCAAAGTTTCAAAGGCCGGTCTGAAGAAGGTTACCGGCCGCCGTCTTGCAGCCCGTGTCCTGAAGACCTGGGTTGAGGACTTTGTTGACGAGGATACCGGCGAGGTTGTCTCTATCGAGCGTAACGAGGTTATCGTTGATCGTGAGACAATTCTCGAAAACGAGCATATTGATGCCATCGTCGATTCGGGTGCAAAAACCATCCTTCTGCACAAGGAGAATGTGAATTTGGCCGAATTCGGTATCATTTACAATACATTGCAGAAAGACCCCTGCAACTCTGAAAAGGAGGCGGTGCTTTACATCTATAGGCAGTTGCGCAACGCGGAGCCGCCTGACGAGGCAACCGCTCGCGACGTTATCGACAAGTTGTTCTTCTCTGACAAGCGCTATGACTTGGGAGACGTAGGCCGTTTCCGCATCAACCGGAAACTGAACCTTGACATCGATATGAGCGTGAGGGTCTTGACTAAAGAAGACATTATTGAGATTATCAAATATCTGATTGAACTTATCAACAGTAAGGCCGACGTTGACGATATCGACCACTTGAGCAACCGCCGTGTGCGTACCGTTGGCGAGCAGCTTCAGAATCAATTCGGCGTTGGCTTGGCTCGTATGGCAAGAACAATCAAAGAGCGAATGAATGTCCGCGACAACGAGGTGTTCACACCAGTTGACCTTATCAACTCAAAGACATTGTCGAGCGTCATCAACTCATTCTTCGGCACCAACGCCTTGTCGCAGTTTATGGACCAGACAAACCCGTTGGCCGAACTTACTCACAAGCGCCGTATGTCGGCGTTGGGCCCTGGCGGTCTGTCGCGTGAGCGTGCAGGCTTCGAGGTGCGCGACGTTCACTACACACACTACGGCCGTTTGTGCCCGATTGAGACACCTGAAGGCCCGAACATCGGTCTTATCTCGTCGCTTTGCGTGTTTGCGAAAGTGAACAATCTGGGCTTCATCGAAACCCCGTACCGCAAGGTTGAGAACGGCAAGGTTGACCTGAACAACGACGATGTTGTTTATCTGACAGCCGAGGACGAGGAGGGAAGAATCATCGCGCAGGCCAATGCGCCGCTCGATGCCGAAGGTTGCTTCAAGAATCCGAAAGTTAAGACACGTCTGGAGGCCGACTTCCCGTTGACCGACCGCGCCGATGTTCAGATGATGGACGTTGCGCCGAACCAGATTTCGTCAATAGCCGCATCACTGATTCCGTTCCTTGAGCACGACGATGCCAACCGTGCGTTGATGGGTTCGAATATGATGCGCCAGGCCGTTCCGCTTTTGAAATCGGAATCGCCGATTGTTGGTACAGGCATTGAGAAACGTGTTGCCGAAGACTCGCGCAATATGATTAGTGCCGAAGGCGACGGTGTGGTTGAATATGTTGACGCCGACGAGATTGTCGTTCGTTACAACCGTACTGACGCACAGCGTTTTGTAAGTTTCGATGACGATGTTGTCCGCTACAAACTGACCAAATTCCAGAAGACCAACCAGAGTATGTGCATCAACCAGCGTCCGATTGTGTCGAAAGGCGACAAGGTGACGAAGGGTATGGTGATGACCGAAGGTTACGCAACGCAAGGCGGCGAACTCGCTTTGGGACGCAACCTTAAGGTGGCCTTTATGCCTTGGAAGGGTTACAACTTCGAGGACGCCATCGTGCTTTCGGAGCGTGTTGTACGCGAGGATTTGTTCACATCGCTTCACATCGACGAATATATGCTTGAGGTGCGCGACACCAAACGCGGTATGGAGGAACTCACAGCCGACATTCCGAATGTTAGTGAGGACGCAACCAAATACTTGGACGACAACGGTCTTATCCGCATTGGTGCACACGTGCTGCCGGGCGACATCCTTATCGGTAAAATCACACCGAAAGGCGAGTCTGACCCATCGCCGGAGGAGAAGTTGCTTCGCGCCATATTCGGCGACAAAGCCGGTGACGTGAAAGACGCTTCGTTGAAGGCCGGTCCGTCGCTTACAGGCGTTGTGATTGACAAGAAATTGTTCTCACGTCTGGTTAAAGACAAGAAACTGAAAGCAGCAGAGAAACCGCTTCTGCAGAAGATTGAGGAAGAGCGTCAGCAACGTCTGGGCGAACTCAAGGCCCGTCTGGTTGACAAACTCTTCTCGATTGTGAACGGCAAGGTGTCGCAAGGTGTTAAGGATATGATTGGCACCGACATCATCCCGAAAGGAACAAAATTCTCGCAAAAACTTTTGCTCGAGGTTGATTATCTGAACGTTAATCCTTGCAAGTGGACTACCGACAAGGAGAAGAACGACACAATCGCAGAATTGCTGCACAACTATACAATCAAGAACCGCGAGATTGAAGGCGACATCAAACGCAAGGTGTTCAACATCTCGGTTGGCGACGAACTGCCGAACGGAATTGTTCAACTTGCAAAGGTTTACATCGCACAGAAACGTAAGATTCGCGTGGGTGACAAGATGGCCGGACGCCACGGTAACAAGGGTATTGTGGCAAAGGTTGTCCGCGACGAGGATATGCCATTCCTTGAAGACGGCACACTGGTTGACATTGTGCTGAACCCGCTGGGCGTGCCTTCACGTATGAACCTTGGACAGATTTATGAGACCGTGCTCGGTTGGGCAGGCCGCGAACTCGGATTGAAGTTCGCCACACCAATCTTCGACGGCGCATCGCTTGAGGAGATTACCGAACTGACCAACAAGGCAGGCGTTCCAGAATTCGGCCGCACATATCTGTATGACGGCGGAACGGGCGAGCGCTTCCACCAACCGGCCACAGTGGGCGTTATCTATATGCTGAAACTGGGCCATATGGTCGACGACAAGATGCACGCACGTTCAATCGGTCCTTACTCACTCATCACGCAGCAGCCGTTGGGCGGTAAAGCACAATTCGGTGGCCAGCGTTTTGGTGAGATGGAGGTTTGGGCACTCGAGGCATTCGGCGCAGCCAACGTTCTTCAGGAGATTCTGACCGTCAAATCAGACGATGTGATGGGCCGTGCAAAGGCTTACGAGTCAATCGTGAAAGGCGAGCCGATGCCGACACCAGGCATTCCGGAGTCGTTGAACGTATTGCTGCACGAGTTGCGTGGTTTAGGTTTGAGCATTAATTTAGAGTAAAAACTTGACGGTATGGCTGTAAAAGGCCATACCATCTTTATAATCTTCTTAAAATTTCCATCTATGGCATTTAGAAAGGAAACTAAAACAAAGAGCGAGTTCTCGCACATAACAATAGGCCTGGCATCGCCGGAAGAGATTCTCGAGCGTTCGAGCGGTGAGGTGCTGAAGCCGGAAACAATCAACTACCGTACATACAAGCCAGAACGTGACGGCTTGTTCTGCGAGCGCATCTTCGGTCCGGTTAAGGACTATGAGTGCCACTGCGGCAAGTACAAACGCATCCGCTACAAAGGCATTGTCTGCGACCGTTGCGGTGTTGAAGTTACAGAAAAGAAGGTACGTCGTGAGCGTATGGGACACATCCAACTGGTTGTGCCTGTAGCACATATATGGTATTTCAAGTCGCTGCCGAACAAAATCGGCTATCTGCTTGGTTTGCCGACAAAGAAACTCGATATGGTGGTTTACTACGAGCGCTATATCGTCATTCAGGCCGGCCAAATGGCAGAGCAGGGCATCAACGACCTTGACTTGCTGACAGAGGAGGAGTATCTCGATTGGATGGAGAAAGTTCCAAAAGACAATCAGTTCCTTGAGGATACCGACCCGAACAAATTCATTGCAAAAATGGGCGCAGAGGCCATCTACGACCTGCTCGCCAAACTGAATCTTGACGACCTTTCGTACGATTTGCGCCACAAAGCCGATACCGAGACATCGCAGCAGCGTAAGGGCGAGGCTCTGAAGCGTCTGCAGGTTGTTGAATCGTTCCGCGCATCGCAGGGTAAGAACCGTCCGGAGTGGATGATTCTGAAGGTTATTCCCGTAATTCCGCCGGAGTTGCGTCCGTTGGTTCCGCTCGATGGCGGCCGCTTTGCAACATCCGACTTGAACGACCTTTACCGTCGTGTAATCATCCGCAACAACCGTCTGAAACGCCTTATCGAGATTAAGGCACCGGAGGTGATTCTGCGCAACGAGAAGCGTATGCTTCAAGAGGCTGTCGATTCGTTGTTCGACAACTCGCGCAAATCGAACGCAGTGAAGACCGAGAACAACCGCGCTCTCAAATCGTTGAGCGACAGCCTTAAAGGCAAGCAAGGACGTTTCCGTCAGAACTTGCTTGGTAAACGTGTCGATTACTCGGCCCGTTCGGTTATTGTTGTTGGTCCGGAGTTGAAGATGCACGAGTGCGGTCTGCCGAAGGATATGGCTGCCGAACTCTACAAACCATTTGTAATTCGCAAACTGATTGAGCGCGGCATTGTAAAGACCGTGAAATCAGCCAAAAAGATAGTTGACCGCAAGGACCCTGTTGTTTGGGACATTCTTGAGAACGTCATCAAAGGACACCCGGTTCTGCTCAACCGTGCCCCGACCCTTCACCGCTTGGGTATTCAGGCTTTCCAACCGAAACTCATCGAGGGTAAGGCAATTCAGTTGCACCCGCTCGCTTGTACGGCATTCAACGCCGACTTCGACGGTGACCAGATGGCCGTTCACTTGCCACTTGGCAATGCCGCCATTCTTGAGGCACAGCTGCTGATGCTCGGTTCGCACAACATTCTTAACCCGGCCAACGGTGCGCCTATCACCGTTCCTTCGCAGGATATGGTGCTCGGTCTGTACTACATCACCAAAGCCCGCAAAGGCGCTCTGGGCGAGGGCATTACGTTCTACTCGCCTGAGGAGGTGAACATTGCTTACAACGAGAAACGCGTTGACCTTCACGCAACTATCAAAGTTAAGACTAAAGACCTGATTGACGGCGAGGTTAAGGACACAATCCTTGAGACAACCGTAGGCCGTGTGATTGTTAACCAATTTGTTCCTGATGAGGTTGGATTCATCAACGAGGTGCTGACAAAGAAGTCACTTCGCGACATCATCGGTAAGGTTTACAAGACTTGCGGAACAGCCGTTACCGCTCAATTCCTTGACGACATCAAGAACCTTGGATACCGTATGGCGTTCGAAGGCGGCTTGTCGTTCAACCTTGGCGACGTGATTATCCCGGCCGAGAAGGCTGAACTTGTCAGCGAGGGTTACAAGCAGGTTGACGAGGTGATGAACAACTACAATATGGGCTTCATCACCAACAACGAGCGTTACAATCAGATTATCGATATTTGGACACACACCAACGCCAAACTGACTCAAATTCTGATGAAACAGTTGAGTTCAGACAACCAAGGCTTCAATTCAGTATTTATGATGCTTGACTCTGGAGCCCGTGGTTCGAAGGAGCAGATTCGTCAGTTGTGCGGTATGCGTGGTTTGATGGCGAAACCGCAGAAGTCAGGTGCTGAAGGCGGTCAGATTATCGAGAACCCGATTTTGGCCAACTTTAAAGAGGGTCTGTCGGTGCTCGAGTACTTCATCTCAACCCACGGCGCACGTAAAGGTTTGGCTGATACCGCTTTGAAGACTGCCGACGCAGGTTATCTGACCCGTCGTCTGGTCGATGTGTCGAACGATGTGATTATCACCGAAGAGGACTGCGGCACACTGCGAGGTCTGGTGGCAACCGCTCTGAAGAAAAACGAAGATGTAGTTGAATCGCTGTACGACAGAATCTTGGGCCGTACATCGGTACACGATATTTATCACCCGATTACTGGCGAACTGATTATCAAGGCTGGTGAGGAGTTCACTGAAGAAATCGCTCAAATTATTGAGGATTCGCCGATTGAGCAAGTCGAGATGCGCTCGGTGCTCACTTGCGAGTCGAAGAACGGCGTCTGCGCTAAGTGCTACGGACGTAACCTTTCGAACAGCCGAATGGTACAGATTGGCGAGGCTGTGGGTGTGATTGCCGCACAGTCAATCGGTGAGCCTGGTACACAGTTGACTCTGCGTACATTCCACGTGGGTGGTACTGCAGGCAACATCGCTTCCGACTCAAGCCTGACCGCAAGTTACGATGGTCGCGTTGAGTTCGAGGAACTTCGCTCAATCGCTTATAAAGACGAGAACGCCGGCGACATTGAAATCGTTGTTGGCCGTCTGGCTGAAATGAAGTTGGTTGATGTTAACACAGGACTTGTAATTTCAAATCACGCAATACCTTACGGCTCGAAACTGTTCGTGAAGAACGGAACCGAAGTTAAGAAGGGCACACTGATTTGCGAGTGGGACGCTTACAACGCAGTCATCATTTCGGAAGTTGGTGGTAAGGCTGATTTCGTCAACCTTGAGGAGGGCGTTACCTACCGCGAGGAGTCGGATGAGGCTACAGGCTTTGCAGAGAAGGTGGTTATCGAAACCCGCGACAAGACAAAGAACCCGGCCATCTCAATCAAGAACGCGGCTGGCGAAGAGATAAAATCGTATAACATCCCGGTAGGCGCTCACATTGTGATTGCTGAAAACGAGGACGTTAAACAAGGACAGGTTATTGTTAAGATTCCGCGCGCCGTTGGTAAAGCGGGCGATATCACCGGTGGTCTGCCGCGTGTTACCGAGTTGTTTGAGGCACGTAACCCGTCGAACCCGGCAGTGGTTGCCGAAATCGATGGCGAGGTGACCTACGGCAAAATCAAGCGTGGTAACCGCGAGATTATCATCACATCGCGCTCGGGCGAGCAGGCTAAATACCTTGTTCCGCTGTCGAAACAGATTCTGGTTCAGGAGAACGATTACGTCCGCGCAGGCATTCCGTTGTCTGACGGCGCCATCACCCCGCAGGACATCCTTTCGATTATGGGCCCGACCAAAGTTCAGGAGTACATTGTGAACGAAGTTCAGGAGGTTTACCGTCTGCAAGGTGTGAAAATCAACGACAAGCACTTTGAGGTGATTGTCCGCCAAATGATGCGCAAGGTTGAAATCATCGACCCAGGTGACACCAAATTCCTTGAGAAACAGTTGGTTGACAAGAACGACTTTATGGAGGAGAACGACTGGATTTGGGACAAGAAAGTTGTTACCGATGCCGGCGACTCTGAAACGCTGAAACCCGGTCAGATTGTGACAAGCCGCAAACTGCGCGACGAGAACTCAATCTTGAAACGTAAGGACTTGCGTCTGGTTGAGGCCCGCGACACCGTTCCGGCAACATCGAACCAGGTGCTGCAGGGTATCACCCGCGCCGCATTGCAGACCAAGAGTTTCATCTCGGCCGCATCGTTCCAGGAGACAACCAAAGTGCTCAATGAGGCTGCCATCTGCGCCAAGTCAGACCCGATGGAGGGCTTGAAGGAGAACGTTATTGTTGGTCACCTGATTCCTGCAGGTACAGGCACCCGCTTGTTCTCTGACCTGATTGTGGGTTCGAAAGAGGAGTATGACGCTCTGACTCACAGACGCGACAGCATCGACGACGATGACTACACTGTTGACCAGGAGATTATGGAAATGACTTCGGAAACAGGCTCTGATGTTGAAGACGGAGAATAATCGTCAAGATATTCAATGAAAAAAGGCTGCCCGATAGGGTGGCCTTTTTTGTTGGATAATCGGGTGGAGGTTAATTGTTTTTGTTACTTTTGAAAAAAATATCTGACTATGAGCGAACAACAACAGCAAAACAAACAGTTGAACATTGAACTGACCGACGATGTGGCACAGGGCATCTATTCGAATTTAGCCATCATCACACACTCAACTTCTGAGTTTGTGCTTGATTTTGCACGCGTTATGCCCGGCGTTCCAAAGGCCGGCGTGAAATCGCGCATCATTCTGACACCTGAACACGCCAAACGCCTGCTTTTTGCCTTGCAGGACAACATTTCGAAGTACGAGGCATCGTTCGGCAAGATAAACCTGGCTGATGGCCCCGCCGGCCGCTTCCCAATGGGCGGCTTCGGCACACCAACGGCGAAGGCGTAGAGGGGTATAAGTGGAGTTTGAATGGTAGAATTTGGCTGGCACTTTTGGCATTTTTAGCAAAAACAAATATATTGTTCCGTCAAAAACAGCAATTTATGGATTTCAAACCGGAATATATGATTTTCATCATCCGCAAGTTTGCAGAGCATTATTCAATGCCGGTTAAACAGGCGTACAACTACCTTAAGCAGTATGCTGGAATTGCGTTCTTGGATGATTGTTATGAGGCTGAACATCAGCAGTCTGTGGCCACAGCCATTGAAGATTTGACCACCGTCTGCAAAAATCACGGAGGATGGCTGCGCTATGCTTAAACTCTATCACGGCTCAAATGTCCGAATAGAGCGCATCGACCTTTCTGTCGGACACATAAACAAAGATTTCGGCAAAGGCTTTTATCTGACAACTATTAAGGAGCAGGCGGAGGCTATGGCCAAACGAAAGGCCAGATTGTTTATTGATGCCGTGCCGATTGTTACCGAATTTGTTTTCGATGATTCGAGCCTGAATGACAAGGAGTTGAATGTGAAAATATTTGATGGGGTGTCGGAAGAGTGGGCGGCATTTATTTTTGAAAACCGCCGAGCGTCGGAGACAGGATTTCATCACAACTATGATATTGTTATTGGACCAGTGGCCGACGATGGCGTGGTAATGCAACTCGACCGCTACGAAATGGGCAAAATCACTCTGCAACAGTTAGTTGATGAGTTACGCTACCGCAAACTTAACAACCAATATTACTTTGGTACAGAAAGAGCCATTAAATATTTGACATTATTATGAGCGACGAGCAGAAATATCTGACTGATTACGTATTGGCAGGACTCACCACGCTGATTATGGAGAAGCAGAACCGAACTCTGCCCGAAGCATTGGACATTCTCTATAATTCTTCGCTCTACGACCAACTTTCCGACCCCGAAACTGGTCTTTATCTGCAAAGCAAATATTACAATTACGAACTTTTGCAGGCTACTTCCAAATAGAAGTTTCTGTGCACCAACGGCGAAAGCGTAGAGATTTTAGAGGCGATTTGTGCGGAAAGCCAAAACTTTTTCGAGAATTGAACATTTTCCTTTTCAACTCGAATTTTTATACATTTGTCTTGCGCGGCGTTTAAACCAATGACAAACGAAATAGCAATCATACAAAATAAGATATTGGTGATTCGTAACCAACAAGTTATGATTGACCGCGACATTGCCGAGTTGTATGGTGTGGAGACGAAACGCTTAAACGAACAAGTGAAACGAAACATTGAAAGGTTTCCTGCGGATTTTATGTTTGCCCTAAATAAAGCGGAGAAAGACGAACTGGTCGCAAATTGCGACCGGTTCAACACGCTGAAACATTCAACTGTTATGCCTAATGCTTTCACTGAACAAGGTGTCGCTATGCTTTCATCTGTATTGAAAAGCCAAACCGCTGTTGATGTTAACATCAAGATTATGAGAGCCTTTGTATCAATGCGTAAATTCCTTCTCAACAACGCTCAGATTTTCCAACGGCTCGATTCGCTTGAAATGCACCGTATTGAATCCGACAAACGCATCGATGAACTTTTCGACCGTATGGACCGCTATGCCATTGACGACACGCAAGGCATATTCTTTCAGGGGCAGATTTTTGACGCTTACGCAAAATTTGAAAGTTTCATTGCACAAGCGCGACAGTCTATTGTTTTGATTGATAATTATATCGACCTTTCGGTTCTTGAACGTTTTACAAAAAAGAACGCTGGCGTGCAGGTAACCATTTACACCAATCCGCAAACAACTGTTACAGAGCAAGATGTCCAACGTTTTAATGCACAATATCCATCACTCGAAGTGAAACACACCACCGCTATGCACGACCGCTTTCTGATTATCGACAACCAAACGCTCTACCATATTGGCGCTTCACTCAAAGATTTGGGCAAGCGTTGTTTTGCTTTCGATGTGTTCGATTCCAGTTTCATTGCCGATATTATGGCGAGACTATAACCTACACACCGTATTTTTCCCACTGCACACTCAAAAACAATTTTATTTACATTTACGCAACTATCGGCTGTGCCAAAGCGTCTTGTCGATAGTTGATTTTATTTTATTAATACGGTAAAAAGAAGTTTTGAAAAAGTAGATAAAATTTTGATTTAAAGACATATTGACATTAGTCACTTATTTGGATTGCCCTGGAACCTAGGAAATTTTATGGCAAAAATCCAACCAGAACAAGTAGTGCACTTATGCAGGCTGCATAGGTTGTACTTATCTGGTTGGGTGGGTTTTCCTAGGACCTCAGGGCATAGATAAAGTTTCAGTCTATGCTTTTTTTATTGTCAAAAATTGAAGGAAATATTGTAGAGACACAATGCATTGCGTCCTCAACGGAAATAAGGATAAATAATTAATAATTAACAAATTAAAAACAAAATTATGAGAGTGAAACAGTTTATTTCGGTGGTTGCAATGGCAGCATTAATGGTATCGTGTGGAACACAAAAACAAGTTACTACAAATCAATCAAATCCGTTTGGGGCGGAGATAACTGTGCCGTGCACCGAATACTCATACGATGACAACGAAAACTTCCGAGCGCTTGGCACAGGAATGGCTGTCAATCTGCAGGGAGCCAGAACAGCGGCATACGAATCGGCCAAAGCAATGCTGGCACAGCGGTTCGGGGGCAAAATGCGCTCTGTGTCGGAACTCTACACTCGCTCGGTAGCGGTGGGAAACGCCGAAGAAGTGGCGCAGATTCTGGAATCGGATATGCAGATGGTGGTTGACAGGCTTGTCGGCGACTCGAAAAAGACCTGCGAACGAACCACGAAAGACAATGCTGGCAACTTCAACGTGTTTATCGCCATTCAGGTATCGAAACGCGAAATGAAAGAACAGATTATTGAAAGTGCGGCCAAAAACAGCCGTCTCGGCGTGGAGCAGCATCGTGAGGACTTCCGCAAAATCTTTGAAAAAGAATTTGAAAATGAATGATTTATATCGCATAAAACGCTATTTGGCGCTGATGGCTTGCACGTTGTTGCTATCGGTTGGAGCATTTGCGCAAACTCAGCCACAGTGGATTACTAAAAAGCCCAAAAGAGCGAATGACACATACGTGTATGTTGTTGAGAAATCGGGGCTTTGCTATTCGGAAAGCGATGCGCGCAACCAAGCCATTGCCAAAGTCCTGATGACGGCTTGCCAGCGGATTGGCGTTCCGTTTAATGCACAGGAAATCAACAGTGCAGTGCAGCGTGGCGAGAGTTTCGATGTCATTTCATCAACATTCAACATCCCGATAAACAAAGTGTGCGAATACACCGAACGGCAGAAAAACGGCTATGTTCTAGTGTATGTATTATGTCAGGTGGCGGTTAGTGGTAACATCGATGTGCACTTCACCGAGTTCAGGGATTGTTATACGGCTCAGGAGTTTAAAGACGGCAACGCATTGCTTAAATCGATGTTTATTCCAGGTTTAGGCCAGATTGGAAAGCGGCACGTTGGCGAAGGTTTGCTGACATTGGCTGGTGAGGTGGCGTTGGTTGGTGCTGGTGCGTATTGCTACGTTGAGGCTCAAAACAAACTGGATGTGATGAAGTCGGAAGGCGTTTCGTACGCAGATTACAACGACGCCCATACAACCTACAACCGCCTGCGCGACGCCAGTTATGTGATTTGGGGCGCGGCGGCTGGACTGTATGTTTTCAATCTTTTCCGCGCCTACACAATGCAACCGAAATATAAAGATGGCATTTCGCTCAACCCTGTAATTCTGCAAGATGAGAAGGCTATGGTGGCGCCTGGAGTGGCGATGAGAGTGAGGTTTTAGCGGTTATGCCCTGACGGGAATTGTTGATGAGGGCGGATGGAATCCGCCATAAGGGACAGAACGAATGGTAAATATATTTTATGGTATGCCCTGACGGCAGAAATTTTAAGAAAATTTGAACGAAAATTTATAGAAAATATTGAAAATCAATTTTTTAAAATTTTTAAAACGATTTTGTGAAATTTCTCGCGAAGCGAAAAACCCAAAACATCGCAAAGCGATAAAACGAATAAAGCAATGAAAAAATATCTGTGTTATCTGTGTGTTCTGTGCGAGATTTTCGCCTTGAGCGGCTGCATAAAAAGTCTTGAAGATGAGGGTGTTTACGACAGCACTATCTGCACGGGAACCATTATCAACGACCAGAACAGCCAGCCTGTGGCGGGGATGCGTGTGAGTAAAACCGACGGCAAAACCATTGCCACGGTGGTGGAGACAGCCGCCGACGGCAGTTTCAGCATTGAGGTGACGCCCGAAGATGTGCACCACAACTACTATCTGTGGGTGGAGGCCGACTCGCTCTACGGCAGCCGCTGCGTAACGCTCGAAAAATTTCCCTACGGGCGGCAGATGTTCAGTTTGGGCGTGGTGCAGGTTGAAGGACCTGTGCCGCCAACCGTGCAAACCGCTGCCGTACAAGCCATTGCGGCCAACACAGCCGCTTCGGGCGGAAACATAACCGATATGGGCGGCTCTGCCGTTGTGCGCCGTGGCGTGTGCTGGAGCACCTTGCAACTGCCCACCGTGGCCGACCCGCACACCACCGACGGCCGCGGCCCAGGCGAGTACACCAGCCAGATGACAGGTTTGAGCGTGAACACCGTCTATTATGTGCGCGCCTACGCCACCAACAGCATTGGCACAGCCTACGGCGAGCAGTTCGAATTCCGCACAGCCGACGGTCTGCCCACATTGCGCACCGACAGCGTTACCAGCATTGCAGCCACCACTGCTTCCTGCGGCGGCGAGGTTCTGGCCGATGGCGGTTTTGCGGTTACAGCCCGTGGCGTTTGCTGGAGCACTGCCACTCAGCCCACCATTAGCAACAACCACACCACCAACAACATTGGTTTAGGCCCATTCGCCAGCAGTCTGACTGGCCTTGAGCCCGCCACCACCTACTATGTGCGCGCCTATGCCACTAATCCTGCAGGCACAGCCTACGGCGAGCAGTGCACATTCACCACACAAAGCGGACTGCCAACTGTTGTAACTGCCGCAGCCACAGCGGTTACGGCCACCAGCGTAACCATTGGCGGTACAGTGATGGACGATGGCGGTTTTGCCGTTACAGCACGCGGCGTGTGCTACAGCACGCAGCCCAACCCCACGCTTGCCAACCCGCACACCACCGACGGCAGCGGCACTGGCACGTTCACAAGCCAACTTGCTGGTTTGCAAAGCGGTATTACATATTATGCTCGCGCTTACGCGACAAATGCCATTGGCACGGAGTATGGCGAGGAGGTTGTTTTTAGTACGAAGTGATATATATAACAGGTATAGGTTATGGATGAGCAAAGAAAAAATGAAATTCCTATTTCTTCTTTAGAAGAATTTATCAAGGCAATAAATGAAAATTGCATTAATAAAGAAGGATTATTCCTTGAATCAATGGATGATGTTTGGTTTCGTGGAGAATCTAAAAAACATACTAAGGTTATACCATCATTGTTTAGGGATGATTTTAATGAGAATATACCTAAAGGCATTTCTGTAACAAAAGAAAGCGATTTGATTGAAATGGCATTTCAATCTTTTCCTGAAGTGTTTTCAAAATGTAATAATGCCATAGAAAGATTAGTAACTATGCAGCATTATACCTTGCCAACAAGACTTCTTGATGTTACAAAAAATCCTCTTGTTGCATTGTTTTTTGCTTGTTTCGGAAATGAAGGAGAAGATGGACGTGTACTTTTCACGAAACACAACAAATCAGAAGAAAGAGATTTGAACATTGTTGCTACAATAATAGAATGTTGGGGAAATAACAACTCAATTAGTATTGACGGAATATATGCGTTTTTAAAGAGCAAAGATTTAGTTAATCAAAATGAAAATGATTTTAAATCGTATGTAACAAATATTGTTACATCACCACTTTTCTACTTGCCCAAATACAATAATCAAAGGATTATTAATCAGCGTGGAGCAGTTATTTGCGCACCATTGTTTGAATTTGATGCAGAAGGAAACTTATTTCACAAAAAAGCATTTGACCTTTTTGACTTTTTTGACGAAAAGTATTTTGAAATAACAGGTGATAAAAAAAGAATTCTGCGAGAATTGGATAATTATGGGATAAACGAGGCATTTATTTAC
Organism: uncultured Bacteroidota bacterium; assembly: GCA_946404125.1. Taxonomy (GTDB): domain Bacteria; phylum Bacteroidota; class Bacteroidia; order Bacteroidales; family SZUA-534; genus RUG13583. Next base: position 18,860 of record CAMJCK010000008.1, read on the forward strand.
CCAGAACCTGAACATCAAATGCAGTACATTAAGAACTATTTCACTCCCATAGAACAATGGAAACTTGGTGTGTAATATAAAATGTATTTCTATGAAACGCCTATTTATAACCCTCACATATATAGTGCTCGCCATAGCAAACGCTTTGGCCGCAGACAATTTTGATTTTTCAGCAGTTTGCAGTAGTGGACAAACTTTGTATTACACAATTGTGGCGCCTAATACAGTGGAGATTACTTATCCAAATAAAAATGCTTCTTCTTGGGAATATAAATATAGCGGCTATTCCAAGCCAGATGGACATTTAACAATTCCAGACACTATAATAAATAATGCAGTAAAATATACTGTCAAAAGTATAGGTATGGATGCGTTCCAAAGTTGCACAGATATAATATCGGTGAAGATTCCGAATACAGTTACCGACATTGACTATGAAGCATTTGCTACTTGCGAAAATCTTAAATTAATAAGTATTCCTAAAACTGTTAATTTTATCAATTATCAAGCGTTTAATAACAATGATATAACCATTTATTGCGAACTTGCAAGTCAGCCTCAAAATTGGTTTACTAGTTATAATTCCTACGGTACATTGTATACGGATTGGCATAGTAAGAAAGGAACTGTTGTTTGGGGAATTAAAGCATCAATTACAGATGATTTCGTGTTCTATGCCACTGATACTATTTCTCGGCAATGTGGTGTGTATAAATATGTTGGCAATGATACTGATGTTGAAATACCTTCGAAGGCTTATTTTGATGGGAATGAGTATGCGGTTACGAGCATTGGTTACGAAGTGTTTGATGATTACACAGACTTGTTATCTGTAACCATACCTGAATCTGTTAGAAGTATTGACGAAAGTGCATTTCGTGGTTGTACGGGTTTGACTTCTATAACCCTACCAGATTCTTTGGTTAGTATTGGATATTCAGCATTTTATGGTTGTACGGGGCTTACAACAATAGATATTCCTAATTCGGTTACTACTTTTGATGATTATGCTTTTGCGGAATGCACAGGTTTGACATCGGTAACTCTTCCTGATTCAATAACAGAAATTAGTCGGTGTATGTTCGAGAATTGTGAAGGGTTAACATCTATGATAATTCCAAATACCGTAACAAAAATCAAAGAAGAAGCGTTTTCGGGGTGTTCTAATCTTAAATTGGTTATTATTCCGAAATCTGTTGCGGCTATAGAGCGAATTGCCTTCAATTCCAACAAAATAACGTTTTATTGTGAGCACGAGCCTACCCCCGATTATTGGGTGAGCAACTGGAATTGCGGTAAGGGTACAGTTTTTTGGAACGTAGAACTCAAAGGCGATTATATTTTCCGTGTAACAGACGCATCATCGCATCAGGCTGAAATTCTGAAATATATCGGCGCGGACAGTGTTTTGTCGATACCAGCAAGCGTAACGTTCGACGGCACAGCGCACACGGTTGCAACCATCAGTGAATCAGCGTTTAAAGGGTGCGAAAACCTGAAAGCGGTAACCATCCCCGATGTGGTTGAGAACATTGGCGATAGTGCTTTCTACGGTTGCAACCATCTGCCGCAGATAGTAATTCCCAACTCGGTGGCCGCAATGGGACAAGGTGCGTTTGGCGGTTGCAGCAGCCTCACCATCTACAGCAATGCCACAAGCAAACCAAAACAGTGGTCAACAGATTGGAATCCAGACGATTACCCTGTTGTTTGGGGAACAAAAATCGATGGTGATTTCTTCTATCAGATAACAAATGCCGCGCGGCGCGAGATTTCAATCGTGAAGTACGCAGGCAAAGATTCAGTTTTAGTAATTCCTTCAAAACCAATTATAAACAGCCTTGAATGCAGCATAACACGCATTGGCGATTATGCTTTTGCCGAATGCGACAGTTTGGTGCGAATCACCATTCCAAACTCGGTGCAAAACATTGGTGATTATGTATTTGCGGGTTGTTCGCGGCTGTCGGAGGTTGTGATTGGTTCGGGTATTGCGAGCATCGGCGAGTCGGCTTTCAGCGAGTGCGGTGCTGTTAGTTCAATCAAAATCGGTAACGCAACGCCGCCAACTATTTCAGAATCAACGTTTGAGGATGTGGATAAGTGGATTACGATTGATGTGCCGTGCACCAACATCGATGCGTACAAGGACAGTGATTATTGGAGCGATTTTGTGAATTACTACGAGCCGCCAGTGTACGCCGTCACGGTGAAGGCGGAAAACAGCAAATGCGGCAATGTTACTATTACTCGGCAACCCACGTGCGACAATAATCAGGCGGTTTTCGAGGCCACAAGCAACACGGGTTTTGCGTTTGCCCATTGGAATGATGGTAACACCGAAAATCCGCGTACGGTGGCCGTGACAAAAGACACATCATTCACTGCGTTTTATTCAGCGGCTGAAGTCAGTGTTTCGATAACTACTGCTAATGCTGTGCAAGGTTCGGTGACAGAATTGTCGCGCATTCACTATTATTCTGATGAAATAACTGTTTCGGCCACAGCCAACTACGGCTACCATTTTACCCGTTGGAGCGATAGCGTAACCGCCAATCCTCGCACAATTGTTTTGCGTGGCGATACTGTCATTCAAGCGCAATTTGCTGCAAACCAATATGCTATAATGGTTGGTTGCAACAATGTGGTGTTGGGTTCGGTGAGCGGTGGCGGAACATTCGATTATCTTGCAACAGCCTCAATATCAGCCACTGCCAACCACGGATATGCTTTTAAGCAGTGGAACGATGGCAACTATGACAACCCGCGCCGCGTGACCATAACGCAAGACACGGCGTTCACGGCCGTTTTTGTACCTGATGAGGTTAATGTTGAGGTGGTTTCGGCCGATACTGTGCGCGGCAAGGTCTCCGCACTATCGGGAACGCATCATTATTACGATACGATAACCGTCAGTGCCACAGCCAACTACGGCTACCATTTTACCCGTTGGAGCGATAGCGTAACCGCCAATCCTCGCACAATTGTTTTGCGTGGCGATACTGTCATTCAAGCGCAATTTGCTGCAAACCAATATGCTATAATGGTTGGTTGCAACAATGTGGTGTTGGGTTCGGTGAGCGGTGGCGGAACATTCGATTATCTTGCAACAGCCTCAATATCAGCCACTGCCAACCACGGATATGCTTTTAAGCAGTGGAACGATGGCAACTATGACAACCCGCGCCGCGTGACCATAACGTGCGACACTGCATTCACGGCCGTTTTTGTTCCAGATGAGGTTAATGTTGAGGTGAAATCGGCTGATACAGAACACGGTACGGTGACAGAGTTGTTGGGCGTTTATCACTTCAACGAGAAGATAATTATTTCGGCCATTGCGGTGCCGCACTATCACTTTGTGGCCTGGAGCGACGGCAACCGCCAGAATCCGCGCGAGTTGCTGCTTCGTGGCGACACGGTGCTCACGGCCGCCTTCAGCATCGATACTTTCAGCGTTGCGGCCAAGTGCGATACGGCAATGGGCGTAGTGAGCGGCGCAGGGCTGTATAGTTACGGCTCGGCGGCCAAAGTTGAGGCCAAGCCTGCGGCGCACCACCACTTTGTGCGCTGGACAAACGGCGCCGTTCAGACAACGCAGGAGTTTGTGGTTGAGCACGATACGGCGTTTGAAGCAGTATTCGCTATCGACCGCCACTCGGTTGCGCTTGCCGCTTCCGATAGCCTTTGCGGCGCAGTGAGCGGAGCGGGCAGTTACGATTACGGCGCCAGTGTTCAGTTGCAGGCCACACCAGCCGCCAACTGCTATTTCACAGGCTGGAGCGATGGTATGACAACCAATCCGCGCACGCTCACCGTTGAGGGCGATACAACCATTGTGGCGGAGTTTGGTAAGTTGCAGACAGTCAATATTATGGTTGCGGCCAACGATACGCTTCGGGGCACGGTTGCGGGCACGGGCAGTTATGTTGTGGGCAACAACGCCACACTTTCGGCCACAGCCAGCGCCCACTACCTCTTTGAGCAGTGGTCCGATGGCCGCACCGATAATCCGCGCACCGTCCGCGTCATAGCCGATGCCACCTACACGGCCGTCTTTGTGCCGATGCAGTACAACATTATTCTGTCGCAGAACAATGCCGATATGGGAATGGTGTCGGGCAGCGGCGTTTACAGTTACGGCGAGCGCGTGAGTTGCCTTGCCAAGCCCTACCCAAACTACCATTTTGTGCAGTGGAGCAACGGCGAAACCGCCAACCCCTACGAGTTTGTGGTTGAGGAAGATAAGATGCTCACGGCCTATTTTGCCGCAGGAGCCGTCACCGCCATCGGCAATGAATCCGCCACACAACCAACAATTTACGCCGTTGGCAACACCATTGTGGTTGAAAACGCCACAGATGAAATTCGCGTTTATGATGCAATGGGCAAATTGATTTGTAGGGACGTGGCGTGCCGCGTCCGTGCGGAATTGCGCGTCAATGCCGCAGGTGTTTACATCGTGAAAACAGGCAATGTGGTGATGAGAGTGGTGGTGGAATGATAGATATTATTCTGGTTAAATCGGACAAAATCGGTTAGAACATAAAAACGGTAGGGGGCGAATAATCATTCGCCCCTACGTGTTTTATGCTACGCCCTTTCGGGCGGAAATTGTATGAAAATTTGGAATAAATTATTTAAAATCAATCATTTTCAATTTTGTATAATTTTCAAATCAGATTTTCTAAAAATTTCTCGCGAAGCGACAACCTAACCCCATTATCCGCTAGCGGATAAAATTCGGATTTGTTTGAATAGGTTTGGTTAGAAAAAAAGGCCGCAACCCATTCGGTTACAGCCTTTTTATGATTGATAATCTGGCAAATCAGTTCACCACAATCACCAGATATTTCGAGCTGTTCCAGAACTTGTAGTAGTTGTTAACCACAAGGCTGTCAACAGGTTTCTGGCCGTAGATGGTGTATGAGTCGAGCGGATGGGCGGTTACCACCTTCGCTTTTTTGGCGCCGTTCAGGTTGAACGATGTTTGCTCGCGGATGTCGATGCGGGTGAAAACGCTGTTGTCGAAGTCTTTACGCGCTTTTTTGCTGCCAACGGCAAAGTTGCCTTTCTTGTCGAGCACGCCTAATTCCTTCAGTTCTTTTTCCGAGCCGATGATGTAGTAGGCAGTGTTCAGCGCTTCGTCCTGGCCTTCGATGGTGGCGTTTTTCAGGTCCTCTTCGTTGCGGAGCGAGTCGAGCCGGTGTTGCAGGCTTCCGGCCAACGCGCTCAAGCCTTCAATTTTCAGGTTCGACGCTTGGAGTTCCTCTGTAAGATGAAGGATTTCAGCATCTTTCTCTTGAATGCGCGATTCGAGAGAGGCAATCATCTGCTGCAGCTCGCTGTTCTTCACGTTGGCTTTTTTCAGTTTTGCCTGAAGGTTGTTGACTTGCTCGCGGTTTTGCTGCAGCATATTGTAAATCAGTTGAATATCCTCGTTGATTCTTTCCTCGCGGGTCTGGCGGGTTTCGGTGCCGGTGGCAGTCAGGGCAATAATATTCTCTTTGTCTTTGATTGCCTGCAAGTTATCCTCAATACTCGAGAATGTTCCCATAATGGCGTATATTGCCGAATCTTTCTGAACCACAATACGTTGAAGACTGTCGTTGCTGGTCATAAGTTCTTGCCGCGACGGGCCTTGTTGGCATTGGGTAAGCGTCAGTATGCCTAATGCCGCAATGAATGAAATTTTTCTCATTGTTTTAGATTTTTAGTTTATACAATGGCATAACGAATTTGAAGGTTCGTTATTGCTATATTTGCAATACAAAAATGCAAAATAGATGGAATCATTGTTCGGAAAAACTCTCGATGAACTAAAGCTGATTGTCAGCGAATTGGGGTTGCCGTCGTTCACGGCGAAACAGATTGCCGACTGGCTCTATAAAAAGGAAGTCAGCTCGATTGACGAGTTTTCGAACCTGTCGAAGGTGGCGCGCCAGAAGTTGCAGGAGCGGTACGTTTTCGGCTTGACCGCACCAATAAAAATGCAGCAGAGCATTGACGGCACCCGCAAATATCTGTTCCCCATTGGCGAGTCGAATTTCATTGAGACGGCGATGATTCCCGACGACGACCGCGTGACGGTTTGCGTGTCGTCGCAGGTGGGTTGCAAAATGAACTGCCGTTTCTGTATGACCGGCAAACAGGGTTTTCAGGCCAATCTTTCGGCAACCGATATTCTTAATCAACTGCGTAGCATTGAGGAGTTTAGCCGCATCACAAACATTGTGTTTATGGGTATGGGCGAGCCGATGGACAATCTCGACGAGGTTATGCGCGCCCTTGAGATTTTGACCGCCGATTGGGGCTATGCGATGAGCCCGAAGCGCATCACTGTTTCCACCGTCGGCATTGTGCCCGGAATGAAGGAGTTTTTGGCCAATAGCAAGTGCCATCTGGCTGTGAGTCTGCACAATCCGCTTCCCGACCAGCGTGCCGAGATGATGCCCGTTCAGAAAAAATATCCCATTCAGGAAGTTCTTGATGCCATCCGCCGCCACGATTTTGGCCTGCAGCGCCGTGTTTCGTTCGAGTACATAATGTTTGCCGGCCTTAACGATACGCCGCGCCACGTTTCGGCGCTGGCTGCTCTGCTCAAGGGCATCGACTGCCGCGTCAATCTGATACGCTTCCACTCAATCCCCGACAGCCCGTTCCAAGGCAGCGATGAGGCTACAATTCAGCAATTTAAAGACGCGCTCAACGCCCGCGGCGTGCTCACAACCGTCCGAGCGTCGCGTGGCGAGGACATTCAGGCGGCGTGCGGCCTGCTCTCGACAAAAGAGTTGGTGAAGCGGGGCGAAAATTAGGCTGCTATTTCTGCACTAAAGCGCCTTCCAATCTTAACAGCGCAATTTTGTTTTCGATGCCGCCGCCGTAGCCGGTTAGCTTGTTGTTGGCTCCAATCACGCGATGACACGGAATAATAATGCAAATCGGGTTCCAACCCACAGCTCCGCCAACCGCTTGCGCCGACATCTTGGCAAGGCCGTTCCTTTCGGCTATCGATTTTGCTATCTCGCCGTATGTAAGCACTTTCCCGAAAGGGATATGGTTCAGAATCTCCAAAACATTTTTGCGGAACGGGGTGGCGTTGTCAATCCTGAAATCAGGTGTGAAATCCGGTTCACGGCCCGAAAAATAGATGTCCAACCATCGGCTGACATCTTTAAAAATAGGCAGCGCTTTATTAGGCTTGGCCGCATTGCGCGATTTGGCAAAGTGCAAGCCAGTCAGCACTTTACCGTCCGAAGTCATCAGCAGGTTGTCGAATGCGGCAGGCGTGGTATAGACGGACGCGAAGGTCATTTTTTCTTTTTCTTCACCTCGGGCAGCTCGTCGAACATTGCCGAAACCAACTCCGTCAGAAAGTCGCGGTTATCGACGTTGTCAACCAGAAGCATCTCTTTCGCGCCCTCGTAGGGGAGTTGCAGCGGAGCGTCGGGCATTTTGGCCCGCGCCGATTCGACGGGCTTCACAAGAAATCGGTTGTCGTAGATGCCGCCGATGATTTTGTCGCGGTAATAGATGATGTACTCGCCCATCATTTGGCGGAAAGTAATGTCGTTCAGCCCCGAAAGCTGTTCGAGAATAAATTCAAGGTAGTTTTTACTCGACGGCATTGCTTTTAGTTTTTTATGATTCGATGTTTTGAGTCTTTAATCTTTATCGTCTTGGTTTACAAGTTTTTATAGATAACGGTTTCGCATCAGGCTGTTTTTGTGCGTTTGTAAACTCCCCAGCCGATGCTTCCAACCACAAACGTAAGCATCAGAATCAGGAACGTCATACTAATCTTGTCGCCCTTGTAGATGGAGTCGGGGCGGAACTCAAACCTGATTTGGTGCTCGCCGGCCGGAATGTTGAGCGCGCGCAGCACGTAGTTGGCGCGGAAAATCTCGGCAGGCTGTTCGTCGATGTAGGCTTTCCATCCATACGGGTAGTATATTTCCGAGAAAACAGCCGTTTTTGCCTCGTTTGAAACTGATTGATACTCAAGCTCGTCGGGTGCATAGCTCGTCAGGCGGATTGATGCGGCCGTGTCGGGCGTGGCGTTGAAGTTCTGCACCAGATTGCTGAATTTTGCATCGGTGACAATGGTTGCGGGCGATTGGATGTTGTTCAGCGCGTCGCACTCCTCGCGCGGTGTTGAGGCTACAATCAGCGAGTCGGCAAACCAGCAGTTGCCCCAGGCCTCGGGGTTCAGCATTGGAGTCGCACCATCGTTGGTTTGCTGAATTATATATTTGGTGTTCAGCATATTAAGCACGTTCATATGGCCGCGTGAGATGTGCTCCTCAATCAAATCCTGATAGCGGCGCAGTTTGGCTGCGTGGTAGCCGCCAATCGATTTCAGGTAATACGATGTGCGGGCGTCGTTGAAGGTGTTTGTGGTGAGGTTCAGCACGCGGAAATCGGGGTCTGTATCTCGCAGAATCTGAGTCTCATAGTCGTATTGGTTGAAGTAGCTTTTGCGGTCTTTGTCGTTAACAAAATGGTCGTTGCCGAAATAGCGCTTGTTCACCGGCCAAAGGTCGATGAGAATCAGTGCGCCGAGAACCACAAGTGTGGCCGTGTTCTTGAGTTTGCCGGCCACAAACAGCCACAGTGTTGCGAATGCCGCTGCAACAAACAGCAGCGAGCGGAAGGCGTCTGATGTCAGCATTGAGGCTCGCTCGCTCACAATCAGCTTGTTAATCCAATCGGGTAACTGTTTGAAAATCTGTGCGTCGTTGGCCGATGTGAAGCTGAACATTGAGCCGCCGAACAGCGCCAGCAGCAGGCAGATGCCGCCAGTTACGCCGCCCGATATGCACAAGGCCTTTGTAAGTTCCTTACGGTCAATCTTTTTATCGAAAATCTGCTGCAGGGCCATAAATCCGAGAATCGGCATCGTCACTTCGGCAATGACCAAAATCGATGACACGGCGCGGAACTTGTTATACATTGGGAAATAGTTGAAAAACAACGATGTAAGTCCTTCGAAATGACGGCCCCAGGCCAGCAGAATCGAGAAGACCGTGGCGGCCAGAAGCGCCCATTTGTAAGGGCTTTTCACGATTATCAGCCCCAGCAGGAACAGGAAGCAGACAATGGCTCCAACATAGACGGGACCTTCGGTGAAGGGTTGGTCGCCCCAGTACATCGGCAGGCTTTGGCAGAACTGTTTTGCGTTGTTTTTTGGCACGCCCTGTTTCACCATCTCGTTGTAAAGGTCTGATTTTGTGCCGACATTGTAGTGCGACGAGCCGCCGTTGAAATTCGGAACCAGCAGCGTCATTGTCTCGCCAATGCCGTAGCTCCAGCTTGTCGCGTAGTCGAAATCGAGGCCGGTCTGTGCCTTTCCGCCGCTTTCGTGCAGCTCCGAGTGGCCGCCGCGCATTGTTTCCTTCACGTAGTCGGCGTTCGATTTAACGTTGCTGTATCCCGTTCCGAGTCCGATGCCGAGCGACACGGCAAAAATGCCGACACCAATCAATAAATCTTTTATTCGATTGTTTTTCAGATGTATATACAATTCCGCCACACCAAAAACGGCTAGCATCATCATATAATAATAAGCCATCTGCGGGTGCAGAATCATTCCGAAAGCAGTGAAAACCATTGTCAGACAGGCGCCTAACAGGTATCGTTTTTTGAAAATATAGACGAATCCGGCAATCACACACGCCATATAGCCGATGGCGTACACTTTGTTGATGTGCCCGGCCGCGATAATTATCAGAAAATAAGTGGATAGTGTTATCGCTATTGAACCGATTATCGACAGCCATTTGCTCACATCGAAGGCGCGCATCAGAATGAAAAAGCCGAAAAGATAGGTGAGGAACCACGCCCAAACCGAGCCGAGGAAGAAGGTGTAAGCCTTGCGTAACTTGCTGATTGTCCTCGATGTAGGCGTTGAGAACCCGATTTGATAGGTTGGCATTCCGCCAAAGAGCGAGTTGGTCCAATACGATGTGTGGCCGGTGGCTTTCGCGAATTCGCTCACCTCGTGGCCGGCACAGGCGCCGCTTATCATATCAGTCTGCGACAGCACTTTGCCGTTGAGCGCGGGCCAGCAGTAGGCCATTGTCAGCGCAAAAAACACACCCAGAGCCACAATGTATGGCGTAAACTTCTTAAAATCGATTCCCTTCATAATTATTTGTGTTATTGATATTTGCAATATTTGATTCCGGCTGGCGGAATGTTGCGAAAGTAGGTAAAAAAACAATGTGAAAACTGCCGAACCTGATAATTGGCAATTGTTTGCGCAATCACCCGGCGATTATGCCCGTTCCTCCAATTTGAACCGCAGCCGCCAGCGTTTTGTGTCAGCGTCCCAGTCGTGGCTGATGATTTTGAAGCGGCCGATTTCCGCCGTGTTGCCCACGTGCAGCCCGATGCAAAGGCACTCGTCGTAGTCGCCGACTTTCACCACACGCACCGTTTCCGACGCATCGTCGGGCAGGCGGCTCAGGTCGAAGCGCGATTGGGCTTCGGCCTGCGTAATGAACTCGGTTGTGACGTCCAGATGGCTGTCAATCACACGGTTGACTTCCGTTTCGAGTGCCGCCACTTCGCTGTCAGTCGGGCAGTGGTCGAGCCGGTAGTCGAGCTTGCTTTTTTTGCGCTCGATGTGCGCTTCAAACGCCCGCCCGCAGCCGAAAAGGTTAATCATTGCGCGGTTCACAATGTGTTCGGTGGTGTGCATCGGCGGAAACTCTTCCTTGTTGTGCGCGTTAAGGGTTATGTCGTTCATATTTAATTTGTTATGTCTTGTTTTACAATAAAATCCACTTCCAAACGGGGACCACATCAATAGTCAATTCGCCAACGGTTATTTGTTCTTCGGTGTTTTTGGTGATAATCAGCGCTTTATTGAGTTTCTCGGTTTCGCTCAGTTTCACAAGAGCGTTCACTTCGCGCTTTCTTGTGGTCTCATCGTCAATGTCGTACGCCGCTTGAATGCCTAATTTCTCGTCGGGTACAAAAAAATCGACTTCGGAGTTTTGCTTGTAGTAGAAAAGGCCGTCGCCATATTTTTTGTGCAGAAAAACGGCGCAAATGTTTTCCAACAGCAGATTTTCGGAGTCCATCAAGAACAGATTCAGTATGCCGTTATCGATAAAGTAGTGTTTTTTAGTGGTTTGCCGGTCAACAAACTTGTCGGCGTGGTTCTCGATTGAAAAAATCAGACAAGAATCGTGAAGATATTGTATGAAATTGGAAACTGTTGACGCATTGATACTTATGCCGGTTGATTTGATAAGGTTCGCCAGCCGGTTGAACGATGTCGGTTGCATAACGCACGCCGCCAGCCTTTTGACGGCCATCCGTAGCGCATCTTCGCTGCGAATGCCGTTTCTGACAACAATATCGTTGAAAAATATTTTGTTGTAAATGCCTGTCAACCATTGCCTTTTGGCTTTTATACCTATTAGTTCCGGAAAACCGCCGAAGTAGAAATAATCTTCAAAAAGCCTTGCCACGTCGTTCTGCTTTTTCGAGAACTGCCAGTTCTTTTCAAGTTTGACATTTTTGGCAATCAGATATTCCTTGAATGAGAATGGGTAAACCATTATGTCCCAATATCTTCCGCCCAAAGTTGTTTGTATGTCGCGACTCAGCATTTTTGCATTGCTGCCGGTGATGTAAACCGTATATTTTTCGTTTGCAAGGCGGCGGGCGAAGTGTTCCCAACCTGTTATGTTTTGAATTTCGTCGAGGAAAAGAATTGGTTCTAAGTCGGTTAACAGTCTGTGCGCCTGTAGAATAATGTCGAGTTCAGACGATTTTATTTCGTTTATGCGCTCATCGTCAAAATTGATATAAACAATTTGCTCTATGCTAACTCCTTCGCTGATAAGTTGTTGCGCACGTTGAATAAGCATATACGATTTCCCGGCCTGCCTCACGCCCACAAAAACATAGCACCCATTGTCTTCAATGGCCAAATTGCGCTTTATAAGCTCAACTGATAGTATATATTGTTGGTTTTCAACAATTACGTTCCTTATCAATTCCTTATTCATACAAGTTTGTTTTCCACAAAAATACAAAAGTTTCTTATATGCAAGATACTTTTGTTGCGATTTTATCTTGTATGTAAGATATTTTTGACATAGTTTTATCTTTTATGCAAGATATTAATTCAATCCTTCATCCCGATAGCTATCGGGACTTCAATCATTCAATCCTTATCTTCAGTCCATCGTAAGCAGGCAGAACATTGTCGGGCAGAATCTTTATAAGTTCGTCATACACAGGTATTTTGTGACTGATGTGCGTCAAGTAGGCGCGGCGCGGTTTGAGTTTGCCGATGATGTCGAGCGCTTCGCCAAGACTCAAGTGCGCGGGGTGCTGCTCAATACGCAAAGCATTGATAACCAGGGTGTCAAGACCTTGCAGTTTGGCCATCTCGCTGTCGGCGATGGTTTTGGCGTCGGTGATGTAGGCGAACTGCCCGATGCGGAAGCCCGTGGTGGGCAGCGTGCCGTGCAGAACGTTTATCGGTGTAACCGTAATACCTTGAACATCAAACGGTTCGTTGCCAATCGGATGAAGTTCAATCTGCGGTGCGCCAGGGTAATGCGGCTCGCTGAAGGCGTAGGCGTACTCGCGGCGGATGGTGTCGGTGACGCGCTGTTGGGCATAGAACGGAATGGCGCGGCGCATTATGTAATTGAAGGTTCGTATGTCGTCGATGCCAGCGGTGTGGTCTTTGTGCTCGTGGGTTATTAGCACGGCGTCAATCTGCGTAAAGCCTTCGCGCAGAGCCGATTGCCGCAGGTCGGGCCCAGGGTCGATGAGCAGATGGCGCCCTTCAGTTTCAATGTAAACCGAACTGCGCAGCCGCTTGTCTTTCGGGTTAACCGACTGACACACTGCACATTTACAGCCCACAATTGGTATCCCGTGCGACGCCCCCGTGCCTAAAAAAGTTACGTTCATTTCAGTCTGAAATTGTGCGCTAATGTAGTTTCAATATTGCAAACGGCGGCTCGGGCGGCAAAAAGTTTTTCTCGCACGAGCGAAATCCGTTGCTAATCAATTCTTCAGGCAGGCGAGCGGAACCACATACACGCCGTCGGCTCGGCGGTAGCCGTACATTCCGCCTGTCAGAATCAGAAGCAAGTCGGGCTCGTGTATCTTGTTCTGTTTCTCGGTTTTATTATGTTCCACAATCAGTCGTTTCAGTTCCAGCAGATGCTTTGCGGCCAGTTCAATCTCGCCACTTCCCAACTTGCACTCAATGAGCGCGTAACGGCCGTCGTTAAGATGCAGAACCACATCGGCTTCAAGGCCGTAGCGGTCGTGATAGTAGCCAACGTGCGTGTCGATGTCCGAAGTGTAGGCTTTCAGGTCGCGAATGCACAACTGCTCGAACATAAACCCGAACGTTTTGAGTTGCGTGGTGAACGAACTCGGCGTCATTTGCAGGGCCGCCACGGCGATGCTTGGGTCGCAGAAAGACCGCTTTGGTGTGTTGCGGATGGCATCTTTGCTGCGCACGGCGGGGCACCACGCGCCAATGTCCTGAATGATAAACAGTTTCTCGAATGCTTTGACATACGAAGTGAAGGTGTCCATTGAGCAGTCAATCTCTTCGGAAGCCGAAACATCGGCCAGCAAGGTTGTTTTCTTTGCCAGAGTTGAGATGTTGCGGGCATACGAGCGCAGAATCATCCGAGCCAGTTTCTCGTCGCGCGAGACACCGTCAACCCTGCTCACATCTTCTTTGCAGGCGGTGCGGAAATAGTTTTTCGCCACCATAAGTTTCGATTTGTCGTCGCGCAGCCGCAGTGACGCGGGCCAGCCGCCACGGCAGGTTATGAAGATAAGTTGGTCAATATCAACGTCGGAAACCGCTTCGATGTTCATTTGCGGATTGTCGAAAAGGTCTTTCAGACTGATTTCGCCATTCGACTCTTTCGATTCCCACAGGCTCATCGGCAGCATTTCCATCTGCGATATGCGTCCATTTCCAGAGTGCAGCGTCTGCGATTTGTCTACGGTGTTCGACCCAGTCAATATGAATTGGCCTTCCAGCCCGCGACTGTCAACCGTAGAGCGCACGGCGTCCCACAAGGCGGGAATGTCCTGCCATTCGTCAATCAGACGTGGCGTGGCGCCCCGTAGCAGAAGCGCGGGGTTGGTTGCGGCAGTGGCAATGTACTGCGCTCTCATTTCGGTGTCTTGCAATTTGATGACGCTTGCCGCGATGTGTTCGGCCGATGTGGTTTTTCCGCACCATTTCGGACCTTCAATCAGCACTGCACCAAAGGCGTTTAGTCGTTCTTGTATTTGGCTGTCGGCCATACGCTCTAGGTATTCCATAATATTGTATTTATATTTAGGCTGCAAATATATGAATAATAATTTAATATCCCATTTTTATTCGGTGTTTTCGTGGTAATTCATTCGGTGTTTTCGCGGTAATTTGTTCGGTGTTTTTGTGGTAATTCATTCGTCGTTTTCGTGGTAATTCATTCGGTGTTTTTGTGATGAATTTGCCGATGCCGAATGGTGTGATTAAAGTGGCTTTTTCCGCTGAAATAATTGCGCCATTGTACTCTCAAAATGCAATACGCGGTGCAAATCTGAAAACTTTTCTATTTTAGCATTGAAATATTTGAAACAATGAAAGGCAATCTTTACCTGATACCATAATTCTGTTCCCAATGCAATAATGGAAATATTGGTAAAATGATAGTAATTTGGGCGATAATAACAAATGGACTTGGTCTGATTTAATAACAAATAAAATAGTAATAAAGTATGCGGAATTTTATAGTACAAACGATTAGTACAGTTGCGGTTGCACTTACCGCAAATCTAACTATGGCACAAAACTCAACTGAAACATTTTCATTTAAAGAGTTTGCTGATTTGTTTAAAAATACAATAAGCCTTCCTAATAATTCGGAAGAATTATTAAATGTGGATTATTCAAAATGTCCTGTAATTGATTGCGAATTATACAATTTCATTGTTATAAAGAATCAAAAAGAAAGAGCCAAAAGAAGGACAATTAAAGGTGAGGATTTTAGAATTACAAAATATGGTCTTGCCGATTGTGAAGGTATGACAGTTAATGATGAATTGTTTTTTGAAAAGACATACGCTCTCGGTCAGATAGAAAACAAAAAATATAAAATCTTCATTGCACGAATAGAAAGCGTTATGAATACATTTATTGACTTATATGTATTTGACACGGAAGGAAGAATAATATCATTTCTTGATTTGTATGAGGATGAAAGATATATTAAGGGTGACAAAAGATTCGTTGATAGTGTATTCATAAAATCAAAAATTACAGATAATGGGGGCATTAATTGTGAAGAAAACCGATACTCTGTGAATGTAAAAATTGATTATTATTTGCAAGATGATGGCATATTAAAAGAAATGGCTATAACTAAAATTGGGCAACATATGATTGTTGACAAAGACGGATATGTAAATGTAAGAGAGCGTCCCGATGGCAAATCAAAAATTTTATACACGATTGAAAGCGGTTCAATCATTAAATCACGTGCAGAAAATGGTTCTAAGTGGGAAGAAGTAATTAACGTTGAAGGGAGCGATAAAAAAGGCGGATATATTCATTCAAGTAGGCTTGCAAATTATTGGTAAAAATGGCCTAATCACATAAATGTTTTTTCCTTAGCAAAATAAATCTGTGTAATCAGTGTCCCCGATAACTATCGGGGCTGTGCGAGAAAAACAGCATTCACCCCCCTTACAATAATTTGCTAACTTTGTCCGAAAGCAAATCAACAACAATGAAAGGCAATCTTTACCTGATACCCACAACGTTAGGCGAGCAGCAGCCAGCCGATGTCATTCCAGCCAAGGTGTTGGGCGTGGCGGCTCAGTTGCGCCATTTTGTGGTCGAGAACACGCGCACGGCCCGTCGTTTTCTGCGCGCCGTCGACCCCAGTTTCCCAATAGACGACTCTGATTTTGTGGAACTTAACGAGCATACCGACCTGACAACCATTGGGCAGTATCTCGACGCCTGTGAACGCGGCGAGCACGTGGGGCTGATGTCGGAAGCGGGCGCACCAGCCGTTGCCGACCCAGGAAACGCGGTGGTGGCAATGGCTCACCGAAAGGGCATCCGCGTGGTGCCAATGTCGGGGCCGTCGTCGATAATTCTTGCAATGATGGCTTCGGGGCTCAACGGCCAGAATTTCGCTTTTAACGGCTATCTGCCTGTCAAACAGCCCGAACGCATTCGCGCTATCCGCAACTACGAGAAACGCTCGCAAAACGAGCACCAGACGCAACTTTTTATCGAGGCGCCCTACCGCAATATGGCTCTCTTTGAGGACTTTATGCAGAATCTGCACCCCGAGACGCGCCTGTGCATCGCCGCTGATTTGACGCTCGAAACAGAGTTTGTGCTCACCCTTCGCATCGCCGAATGGCCAAAACATAAGCCCGATTTGCACAAACGTCCAGCAATTTTTGCTATATTAGCGTAGTTATTATTTAGGAGTTAGGAATTAGGAGTTAGAATTAGGCGCAGGGCAATAGAAGATGGTAAGGCTGTTGTTTGTTGTCCGATGTCTGAAGTCATAAAACAATAAATTTGTGTAAATCAGTGTTATCTGTGTTCCCGATAGTTATCGGGACTGTGCGATAATCGATAATCAAAAATCAAAAATATGGAACTCACCCGCGAATTTGTCAAGAGCCTGCCAAAGGCCGAATTGCACTGCCACTTGGATGGCTCAATGCGCTTGTCGACTATTTTGGAACTTGCTAAAGAACAGAACGTTAAGTTGCCAACCGACGACCCTGCGAAACTCGAGTCGATGCTCAAAGTGGGTATGGACTGCCCGAGTTTGGAAGTCTATCTGAAAGCGTTCGATATAACTTGCTCTGTGCTACAGACTTACGAGTCGCTTGTGCGCGCCACATACGAGTTGGCCGAGGACTGCGCCGCCGAAAATGTTTGGTATCTTGAGATTCGCTTTTCGCCTATCTTGCACGTTAACAAAGGTTTAAAACTAACAGAGGTGATTGACGCCGTGCTCGAGGGCAAGGCCCGTGCCGAGCGCGATTTCAATATCAAGGTGGGCATAATTGTCTGCGGACTGCGCCACTCAACGCCCGAAACGTCGCTGCTGTTGGCCGAGTTGGCGGTGGCATACAAGAACCGCGGGGTGGTGGGCTACGATTTGGCGGGCGCCGAAGACGGTTTCCCCGCCAAGGACCACAAAGAGGCTTTCGACTTGATTATCAATAACAATATCAACACCACGGTGCACGCGGGCGAGGCTTACGGGCCCGAGTCAATCCACCAGGCGCTGCATATGGTGAGCGCCAACCGCATTGGCCACGGCACGCGTCTGCGCGAGGACGGCGACCTGCTCAACTATGTGAACGACCACCGCATTCCGCTCGAAATGTGCGTCACGTCGAACCTGCAGACCAAGGCCGTCGATAGCATTGAAAAACACCCAGTTAAGTTCTATTTCGATTTGGGAATCCGCGTCACCATCAACACCGATAACCGACTGATTTCCAACACAACTCTCACCGACGAGTATATGCTTGTGATTGAGAAGTTCGGATTCACGCCAAGCGAACTTAAATATCTGATAATTAACGGATTCAAGTCGGCGTTCCTGCCTTTGAAAGAGAAGGTGGATTTGATTCAGAAAGTAACCGCTGTTCTTGAAGAAAAAGGGTTGATTATCCGCCGTGATTATATTTGATTATGAATAAGTTACTTAAAATATTTGCAACCTTCGCACTGCTTTTTGCGGCCGTGGCGGCCAATGCCCAGCACGAGGCGCTGACAACCACCAAGTCGAGCAAGGCGAAATCGTACTATTTCCGCGCAAAATCGTTTATGAATCAGCGTGATTTGGCCAATGCCGAAGTAGAGATTAACAAAGCCATCGATGCCGACCCGCGTTTCCTTGAAGCCTATCTGCTGAAGGCCGAAATGTGCAGTTACGGCGATTTCTGCGAGTGCATTGTTGACGCGCTGTTGGCCGCCCGCGCCATCGATTCCACCTTCGACACCTATCTCGACTACAATCTCGCCAACGCCCTTTACGACAATGGCCAGTACACCGAGTCAAAGCATTATTATTCAGTGTTTTTGACTAATCCGAAGGCAAACGCCAAATCGAAGGAATTGGCCGAACAATATATGGCTAAATGTCAGATTGCCATCGATTTAGTGAACAATCCAGTGCCGTTTGAGCCAAAGTCGCTCGGCGCTGACTTGGAACAGCCATACGAGCAGTATTGGCCGTCGCTTTCGCTTGATGGTAAGACGTTGGTTTTCACAATGTTGCTGCCCGACAGTACTCGCTTTTTCCCCGATGGCTCGATTCTGATGCAGGAAGATTTCTATGTGACGCGCTTCATCGATGGTCAGTGGCAGCCTGCCGTGCCCATTGGTGCGCCAATCAACACCGTTGGCAACGAAGGCGCGCAACAGATTTCGGCCGATGGTAACACATTGGTTTTCACGGGTTGTAACCGCCGCGATGGTTTTGGCAAATGTGATATCTATTTTGCCAGGAAAAATGTTTACGGGCAGTGGGGCAGGCCCTATAATGCTGGAAATGTGGTGAATGGCAAGTCGGCCGACAAGCAGCCGTGCCTTTCGCCCGATGGTCGCTATCTCTACTTTGCGTCGGACCGCGCGGGCGGTTTGGGCAAGATGGACATTTGGGTTTCGGAACTCGACGCCAACGGCCGTTGGGGTAAGCCGAAGAATTTGGGCGCGCCCATCAACACCCCAGGTGACGATATTTGCCCGTTCATTCATCCTGACAATCAGACACTTTACTTCAGTTCCGATGGTCATCCAGGGTTAGGCAAGAAAGATATTTTTATGTCGCGGCTCGACAGCGCAGGCCATTGGACAGACCCCGTCAACCTTGGCTATCCCATAAACTCGCACCGCGACGAGATTGGTCTTGTGGTTGATAATAAGGGCGTTACGGCCTATTTCTCGTCGAACATCAACAGCGACACCAAAAATATCTACACATTTGAACTTCCCGAAGCCGTGCGGCCGACACCAGTGTCGTATGTCAGTGGTTTAGTGACAGATGCGCAGACAAACCTGCCGCTTAACGCGCGTGTGCAACTGCTCAATTTGCCCAAGGGCGACACGGTGATGTCAGTAACAACGGGTGCTGATGGCGGCGATTTTCTTGTCAGTCTGCCCATTGGCCGCCAATATGCGATGCTTGCCACCAGTCCAGGTTATCTGTTCAACTCGCAGCACTTCAATCTGACCGAAACTCATTCAGCCACAAAGCCTTACGTAGTCAATATCAAACTTGAGAAACCGCAAGTTGGAGCGAACACCATCTTGCGCAACATCTTCTTCAAATTTGACTCGTATGAACTTATGCCACAGTCGTTTGTGGAGTTGAACCAGATGGCGGTGTTCATCAAAAACAGCGCGGGCGTGAAGTTCGAGATTGGCGGCCACACCGACAATGTTGGCAACGATGCTTATAATCAGCAACTTTCTGAAAAACGCGCCAAGTCGGTTTACGAATATCTGATTTCGCAAGGCGTTGGCCAGTCGCAGTTGTCGTTCAAAGGCTACGGCAAGCAGGTTCCAATTGGCGATAATTCAACCGCCGAAGGCCGCGAAACGAACCGCCGCACGGAGTTGAAGGTGGTGGAATAAAATTTTACTGCATTTACAAAAAAATGCATTATATTTGTGTATTACTTTAAGAATGAGAGTATTTACTTAATGTTTAACTAAAAAAACAACTATTATGAACAGCGTAATTTCAAAAACCACAGTTCTCGTCGCACTTGCGACTGTCCTTTTTTCTTGCAAAAACGATGATTTAAAGGATGATTCATTAGAAATCGATGCAAATAAGGAATGTTCAATTATTGTTCCTGACGGTGCACCAAGAATGTTTAACGATGAATACTTGCAAATCACAAAAGATGGGAACGAGTATTCGCTTTTTGCGACAACCAAAGGCTTCTATTGGAATGAAGTCATATCTTTAATGGTGGATATCAATGGGTTGGACAAATACAGGCCTAACGAGAGAATTAAAATCAACAAGATTGATTTTGGAATGCCCGCATCATCAAATTCAAACTATTTTACATCAAATTATAAAGGAAAGATTTATCTGCTGGAGTATTCCGAAAATGAGGCAAAATTGTATTTCGACAATCTGACATTTACTCTTCCCGATGGAGCCTATGTTATGGACGGAAAACTCACATTTTCAATGAAAAATGAATGACATTGACGCTCATAGCAAGGTTTATTTCCGTTGATGCAACGTAAACGTGCGGAGTTGAAGATGGTGGATAAAAAGTTTCAGACAACGACATTTAACAAAAAAATACGCTATGTTTGTGTATTGAATTAATAATGAGAGAATTTACCAAATGTTTAACTAAAATGGCACGTTTATGAAAAAGTATTTATTATCAATGATTTGTGCGGCAAGCGTAATGATGATTGCCGCTTGTGATGACGACAATTCCGGTAATGAGGATAATCCGGTAGCCGGTACCAACGGCAATTACTGTTGGAAGGTTACAACTACTGTTTTGGGCACTTTGCCGCAAGTTTCTTATATGTGGGACACGGAAGCAGAAGTTAAGTTGTATGTCGGCAGATTGCAACAGTCAGGACTTGATGTCAGCTACGAAAAATCGTCGGCAAAAGACTATAATGAGTGCTCGGAACTTGAAAATAACTCTGGTGACGAGAATCAAGGCAATATTGATGATTTCTTCAACACGACGAAAAAATATGAGCAGTCCGAGCCTGGCATCTATGTTAATTCAGAAGGAGAACTTGTTGCCAAAGGCACCGATGGCAGTGTGTTTATGATTGACGACACATCGCAATTCCTTAGCACACTGGCAATGTACTGCGAACCGTTCTATCCGGCAGGCTTCCAGGCTTGGGATGGAAAATCGTCAATCTACTCTTTCTCAATGGATTATTATAACGATAATGATGGTAACGCGTTTACATCACATTACGAAGATACAATTGGAACGGTTGTAGTGGCTGAATATCCTGCATCAGGCCTTTATTCAATTGACGCTGTAAAACTAGAGTTTACGATGCCGTTTATGTCGTTTGACGATTACAACAAGATAGCCGAGGCCGGTGATTTTGAAACTACCTATAAGACAATTGCCAAGATGTTGCAGAAGGCAGGCCCGATTGTGGTACCGGCCGATATGATTCAGAAATACACCAAGTTCGACTGCCAATGGCTCAGCGACCGCTACCCGGCGGCTATGGAACAGGCTAAATATGTGATTCCGTACACCGGCAGCGGCAATATCAAGTATATGCGTGTTGACCGTGAGTTTGAAGGAGGCAAAACATCTGATGGTTATGTATGGCTCTATCCTTGCGATGTCGACGATGTTGTTGAGATAGAAGTCGTTATCGAAAATGTTTCGAAAGAAGATGCTGCGGCATACATTCAAAAGGTTAAGACCGAAGGTGTTTATTCGCAATTCAATGAAAACAACGATATCTTTACCGCCAACAGCGACAATTATTACGACGAAGATGTTCACGGTCCCGCCCCCGAAGGCACCAAGGGTTTTGTTTTCCCGACGTACTCCGTGTTATATGTTAATGGAAATCTGATAATTAAATACACGCTTTCTAAGGTGATGTATGTTTAAGCGGGTTCCGAGTTATCGAACCTAAACAAATGAGGCTGTCCTGGCGGGGCAGCCTCATTTGTTTTTAAATATAGCTCAAATCAACAGATGACTATTTGCTTGCGTTGTCTAAATTAATGACATATAGTTTGTTATCATTAATATAGTACAAGGTGTTTTTAATGAGGTATGAGTTATATTTATTTAGATTGGCGTATAACTCAGCGCATTTGTAGCCATCGGGGTTGATTATAGAAGTTTTGTCTTGGCTGTTGAAAAATGATAACGTTGAACCATTTACACTGCTCACAAGCAAACTGTCATTACTAATTGTATCACAAATATTTAAATCGTTGTCGATTGATAATACAGTTCCACTTTTTGTGAAAATGAAATTCTTTGTAGTGTCAGAGGCTATAAGGTTTGTCACCGAATCATCCCCGCATTTGACAAATACTTGGTTTCCGATAAAGAAACTCAAATCACCGAATTGCTGGGCAATGTATGGTTTGATTTTGTTTTCTCCAGTTGCGATAATGTATTTAGCGATTTTGTTTTTAAAAAGAAGATATGCGTAATCATCTTTAAGTTTAAAACCTAAAACCGGGTTGTCCTTTTCGTCAAATGTTACTTTATATATTTGTTGTCCAGTCTTTTTGTTGAATGCAGCGTAGAAAGGCTTTTTATATGAGACCTGCTGCGAGAAATTTTTTAGCGCTGAACCTTTGTTGATCATATAAACGTTGCTACTATCTATCCATAGTACGGATTGTCCGGTAAACGATTCAAATTTCGTTTGCCAATGGATTCCCGCATTTGTTTTATCGATTTTTATAATTTCTTCTTTTGATGCGAAATAAATGTAGTTGCTGTCTATCAGAACGTTTGATGTCAAATCGCTTATAACGTTGTATCCGGTTGATATAACGAAAGTTCCGGTTAACAGCCCTAAAGCTACTCCGGCAGCATTTTTTGCCACGGTGCCACGATAATCATCCTCCCCGGTAACAGCGTTATAGAACCAGCCACCTCCGTTTTTAATATTGACGGAATGTAGGCCTGCCGACACAATTATTACAGAGTCCTTATTGATGTAAAAAAAATCGTTCCAACCATATTCCCGATTTATGTCTCTTGTCCAAAGTGTGGCGCCATTCAGCAAGTTTATTCCTTCTAACGTGTTTGATTGGCTGGCAGCCGAGTATGATTTGTATCCAACACCGATGTTGAGGTTTGGATTAACAAAATAAATGTCGTTTTTAAGGTCATATTTCGGATTGCCGGTATAGGGGTCAATGGCTTGGCGGACATCGCCTTTGGTTTGTACTAAAATGCCGTTAAAGTGTTGTATTTTAGTGTTTCTGTATTTTATTTCTCTGCTCCAAAGAATCGTGTCGCAGTTTGTGTTTACTTGCACGATTTTTCCTTTGTTCTGGTAGCGATTTCCTTTGATGTCTCTCAGCTGTACAGTGAGCAAATTTGTAATCGTATCGAAATTCGTTTTGTAAATGTGGTTAGGGAAGATGTACTCTTGCCCGATTATGCCCGAATTATCGACAAGATTTTTCCCGATAACAAATTCGTTTGTGTTTAACGGAATTTGATTTTGACTGAATGCAGTCGTAACCAAAAAAACTGGAACAAAAGTCAGTAAGTGTTTGTTTTTCATAATATTATAATTTAATTAAGTCATTTATCACCTTTGATGCGCAATAAATACCGAACATTGCCGGCATATACGAAATGGTGCCGACAGTCGATTTTTTGTTTTCCTCGTCGTCAACCTCAAGCACGGCGGCTTTGTCGGTCAGTTCCGAGGAGAAAACCACCGGTACGCCTCGGTCCACGCCTTTGCGGTGCAAGCGTTTGCGTATGGCTTTTGCCAGTTTGCAGTTGTAGGTTTTGCTGATGTCGGCAATGGCTATTTTTGATGGGTCGGTTTTGCCGCCGGCGCCCATACTGCTCACTATCTTCAGTTTACGGTTCAGACAGTGCAGAATCAGAAATAGTTTGGGTGATATGGTGTCGATGGCATCAACCACGTAATCATATTCGTTATCAAGCAGTTGCTCCATTCTCTCGTCTTTCACGAAATCGTTTATCACCGTCAGGTCGATGTCGGGGTTGATGTCGCGCAGGCGTGCGGCCATTATCTCGGCTTTAGGCTTGCCTATGTTGCTGTGCAAAGCGGGCAGTTGGCGGTTTATATTGCTGACGCTCACCTTGTCGCCGTCAACAATGGTCATACGGCCGACTCCGGTGCGGGCAATCATTTCGGCCGCATAGGCGCCCACACCGCCCAGTCCAACCACAAGCACGTGTTTGCCTCGCAGCCGTTCAAGTTTTTCGCTGCCGAATAATAGTTCGGTCCGTTCTAACCAATTGTCGCCCATCTGTTGCCGAAAATGCGTGTTAAGTTATTGAAAATTATTTGTTTGAGTTCGTTTACGCTTGTGTTTTTCAACTCCGCCGCAAAGTTATAAATATCACTGATACTGATGTCTTTTGTGTCTGATTCAAGAAATATGCAATCGTTTGGAATGGATTTGAATGTTGTTTGCAATTTATTGTTTGATAGCAGATTATGCCCGAATGACAGCATTGCGCCGTGTTGTAAAAGCTGGTTGGCGGTTGTCGCATTGCCGTTGAATCCGTGAAAAATCATTTTCACCGACGATTCGTGCCGCAATATTTGCAAGAAATCGGAATAGGCTCTCACGCAATGGATTATCATTGGCAGGTGGTGGCGGTTTGCAATGTCGAGTTGCTGCTCTAGAACGCTCATTTGCAGACTGATATCGGTGCTGATGGCGCGGTCGAGGCCGGCCTCGCCAATGGCTGCCGCGTTGCCGTTTTGGCACAAGGTTTCTATCGCGGCAAGCGCTTGTTGATGGTCGCATCTGCCCACATTCCACGGGTGCAACCCAGCCGATGCAAACGTTGCACTGGGCGCCGAATCAAGGTTGTCGATGTTGACGAGTTCGATGCCTGTGCCGGTTACGGAGTGGGTGTGGATGTTGACAAACGGCGCGGCCATCAGTCGAAATACTTGTCGAGTTCGGGTGCGCGCGAGAGTTTGCCGTCAACGGTTACCACAGTTGTGATGGTGGCGTCGGCGCAGACCTGGCGCTCGGGCAGGAGCAGTATCTTCTGGTGGAACAGCATTTTAAAGCCGTCGCGCTCGGCGGTTGTGGTCACAACAAACTCATCGCGGCTGCGCAGCGGGCGTTTGTAGCGTATGTCAACTCGGGCCACAACCACGTAGATGTTCTTCTCGACGAGTTCGGCGAAGCTGATGCCACGTTCGATGCACATTTCGTGGCGCGCGTGTTCAAAATAGTGCTGGTAGTTCGCGTTGTTAACGATGCCTTCCATATCGCATTCGTAGTCGCGGACCTTCATTTTTAGCTCGTGAATGTCGTATGCCATAATAGTTTTGATATTGTTTGCGCAAATAAACAACTTTTTTGCAGGAATTTGTGCGCAACGTTTGCAATAAAATTAATGATTGACAATCAGCCTTTTATTAATCCATATTATTGTTAAATAGACGTTATGCAAACGTTGTCATCAAATTGATTTTTAGTCACTTGTGTACAATGAGTGTATATTTGCATCGCAAAAGGGAACAAAACAACGGTTCTCTGGAGCAAAAGAGTTTAGTGGTTATTACGTGGTATTAGTTGTTAGCGAGTATGCTATTGGGCATCTCGCTTTTTTTTGTTTCAGATGTTTCGGTTTTTACTGACTGACTTGTTGGCAGTCAGTTACTTATCAAAAAACATCATCTTGATTCCCACAGCAAAAAGCAGCACTGCAAAGCATTTTTTCACAATGTGTTCGGGCAGGCCGATGGCGATTTTCGACGAAATGTAGCTGCCGAGCATAAAGGCGAACATTATTATAAGTGCGGCTTTCACATCAACAAAACCGGCCTTGTAGTAGTTGATTACAGCGAAAATGCTGACCGGCGGGAGCATAACGGCGAGGCTTGTGGCCACCGATTGCTGTTGGGTGAATCCCAGCAGATAAACCATTGCCGGAACCATAATTATTCCGCCTCCAATACCCAAAATTCCTGATACAACGCCAGTTACAATACCGACCAAAATCAGGGCAAAAAACATTCCAGTTGTCATATTATTAGTCTTTTTGTTTTGCAAATATACTTTTTTGCTTTTGATGTGGTGTCGCGCCATTTGCGGAGTTTTTTGCGCCAACTTTTTCTACTTTTGCATTATGAAATCGAAAAAATCGAAAATTACCACACGTTTGAAGGTGCAAATTGCGCTCATTGCGCTGATGATGCCTGTTGTGGGCGCGGTGTCGGGCTGGTACTACGCTTTTTTCATCGGCGAGTCCGACTATCCCTACGCCTACGCGATAGCCTGTTTGGGCGTCGGGTTGCTGCTCGATTTGGTCTGCTACAACGGTAGTGTTTTCAGTTTCGTTTGCTACAAACTGCCCATTCCGCTTGTGCTTGCGCTGACGTCGTATGCCATCGCCTCGTTTTTCGTATCGTGGCGGCTGGCTTTGTGCGCCGGAGTTGCAGGCGTTTTCATCGGTGTCGTTTTCGATTACGCGCTCATAATCGACAAGCCGTTCTATCTGGCGCGCAAACGAGTACTGATTATTGTTTATATGTTATTGTCTTTCATAATGTTAGGCGTGATGATGGGCGTGCCGGTGTCGAGTTTGGTATTGGGCATAATGGCAGGCAATTATTACTCGCTGCGTTATGAGGGCGCGGTTTTGAGCAAATCGCGTTTAAAGCAGAATCTGCTGATAATAAGCGGATTTGTGACGGTGGTTCTGTTCGTTTTCGAGTTGATTTTCGGCTGGCTCATCTGGCAGGATTCGCCCAACATCATTGCATATGTGTATCAGCTGACGGGTTTGCTGATTACCCGCCGAGGCTTGCTGGCGATGATTTTCGGTTTCGGAGCGTTAGCGGTTGTCATTCAATTCTTTATGACATACTACACAGGTAAGGTAATGCTCTCGTACCGCACCATCCGTTACCGCGAAGCTCATTAGCAAAAAAATCGCTCAAACCGTCCATCCTTTTACAAATCGATATTAATCAACAAAATACGAGACGTTTATTCCCATTAATCCGATAATCGGCAAACGAAAATAAATTGTGAGTTAAATCGGTCGGAACATTGTTAATTATATGGTGCGCCTTTTATCTTTGCGCCTAAATAAAAATAGTATGTCAGCAAAACCGAAATCGACGAAAAAAAGACGCATAGCCTGGCGGCGGGTGCTGCCCATCGTGCTTGTTCCGCTTTTGATTGTGCTGGCAATCAAGAAGTTGCCCGATGCCTTTCATCATCGCAAATCGATTGACGAGGTGGCCGTGTCAGAGTTGTCAGCGAAAGAGGTGAGGGCTTTGCGCCGATACAATAACGAATATCACCTTGAGATTTCGCGCGCCAAGGGTCTCGAGCGTCCGTTCAAAAACCATAAGGAAATGCTCGACGACAAGTACGGCAACATTGTGCGTTACGGCTTGCGCGAGGTGCACGACTGCAAATATTACGAGGTGCCGGCCTACACTTATTCGATGCCATATTTGAAAAAAGAGGCCGTCGATTTTCTCGATGAAGTGGGCCGCCGCTTTTTTAAGGCTTTGAAAGATATTGACGTTCAAGAATATAGATTCCAACTATCATCGGCGTTGCGCACCGAGGCCGACCAGCACGGCTTGCGCAAAAACAACGTGAACGCCACTCAGAACAAGACTTCGCACTATTTCGGCCTCTCGTTCGACATTGCCCAGACTTGTTTTTATCCAAAGGGTGAGAGCGAGCCGGTCTATTCATATCGTTTGCGAAACCTGTTGCTGCGTACGCTCATCGAGATGCAGGACGAGGGCCGCTGCTATGTGATTCTCGAAACGCAAACCAAATGCATACACGTTACCGTTCGCTAATGTTTTGATTACCAATATGAAAAAAACGAAAGAAATAATCCTGATGAACGTGTCGGGTCCTGACAAACCAGGACAAACCGCCTCATTGACAAACATTTTGATGCAGTACGATGTCAACATTCTCGACATTGGCCAGTCGGTTATCCACGATGGTTTGAATCTTGGAATTATGTTCGAGGTGCCAGACGAGGCAGGGTCATCGCCGGTTCTGAAGGATATTTTGTTCACGGCGTACGAGTTGGGCGTCGATGTGAAATTCACGGTCATTCCGGCCAAGCAATACACCGAGTGGGTGGCGCAACAGGGCAAAGCGCGCTACATTGTCACCATAATCTCGCACAGACTCAAGGCTGCGCATTTGGCCAAGGTTACGTCGGTCATTGCCGAACAGGGCCTCAACATCGATGCCATCAGCCGTCTGTCGGGCCGTCCGCCGATTGAGGACATTGAGCCGCAGTCGAAGGCCGTGGTCGAAATTTCGGTGCGCGGCAACCCCGTCGACTTGAAAAAGATGAAGTCCGATTTTATGCGCATTTCGGCCGACAGCAGCCTCGACATCGCTTTCCAGGAGGATAACGTGTTCCGCCGCAACCGCCGCCTGATTTGTTTCGATATGGATTCGACGCTTATTCAGACCGAAGTTATCGATGAACTTGCGCGTCGCGCTGGAGTAGGCGAGCAGGTGAGCGCCATTACCGCTTCCGCGATGCGTGGCGAGATTGATTTCCGCCAGAGTTTCCTGAAGCGCATCTCGCTGCTCAAAGGACTGGACGAGAGTGTGATGAAAGAGATTGCCGAGAATCTGCCGATTACAGAGGGCGCCGAGCGTTTGTTCAAAACCTTGAAACGTTACGGTTACCGTACGGCTATTTTGTCGGGCGGCTTCACATATTTTGGTAACTATTTGAAAAACAAGCTCGATATTGACTATGTGTTTGCCAACGAGCTTGAGATTGTCAACGGCAAACTTACAGGTAACAATGTGGGCGATATTGTCGATGGCGCACGCAAGGCCGAGATTCTGAAACTGTTGGCCTTCAAAGAGGACATCCATCTTGAGCAGGTGATTGCCGTGGGCGATGGCGCCAACGACCTGCCGATGTTGCAACTGGCCGGTTTGGGTATTGCCTTCCACGCCAAGCCAAAGGTGAAAGAGTCGGCTATGCATTCAATTTCGGCCGGCGGTCTTGATTCAATTCTCTATTTCCTCGGCTTCCGCGACCGCGATATCAATCAATAAATATTGATGCAATTCAATGCAAATTTGCGCGGGCAGCGTTGTTTTTATGCAACACTGCCCGCTTTTTTGCATTAAAAAGTGACAAAAACGCGCGTTTTGCACAAAGTTGCGATGCAGTGCAAACGTTTTAGGTTGTCGGCTGAATCCTTTGCTATATCTTAATTTGACGATTTTTAACCCTCGAATTCAAAAATCTATGCATATCGTTTGCATTGATGTAAATATTAGTAAATCAATAAAATATAAAACTGATAAAATGCTACTCCGATTTTATGCAAACGTTGCATTAAATTTTGTCTGTACAATCGATAAAAAGTACAACATACTTTTGCGGTGTGAAAAGAGAATAAAAGAACATTTAAAAGACGAAAAGATGAAACTTTTAAACATTAATGAAGATCGTTTGATGAAATCAGACTACTTCGCAGTTTTGGTTAGCTTGCTTACAGCAGCGTTGATTATGTTGCCATTGTTAATGTCGGCAAAAAGCAAAAACAACGAAAGCGCGATTCCTGCAATGGTAAAAATTGAGGATACTCTTGGTTTCCGCTATGTGACTTGCACCCGCGCCGCCATTATCTACAAATCGAGCGACGACAGCCGTTGCAATCTCAGCATCGAAACACTGAACGGTGACGTGCTTTACAGCGAAAACATCCGCAGCAAAGGCAAGAGCGCTCGCGTGTTCGATTTTATGAACCTTGAGGACGGCACTTACAAAGTCATTGCTAAGAAACGCGGTAACACTTTGGAGCGCGCATTCACAATCAAGGACGGTGAGCTGATTTATGGCGGACACGTTACCATCGACCCGATTTTCAAAGTTGTCGGCACACGCGCAATCATCGAGCTGCTCAACGAGCAAGGCAAAGAGGTTGTTGTCAAGATTTTGGATTCGAAAGGCGAGGAGCTTTATTCAACTGTCGAGAAAAGACAAGTCAACAAGAACTTTGAGTTCGGCAAAGTTGCGTCAGGCGTTTACACCGTGCTGGTTGATGTAGAAGGTGACGACTACAAATTCGATTACAACAAGCAGTAATCAACATTAAAACACAGAAAAACAGAGGCGAACCATTGGGGTTCGCACTCTACAGAGAATGAGGATTCGATAGACGAAATCCTTTTTTTGTTTATAGGGGTGAGGTTTTGCAGATGTTGCCGCCATCTCATCATTGCTTTTCATCTTTACTTTACGAACACTAAACATTCCGCAACTTTTTCCCTCATAATACCTTTGTTTTCGTAGAACTCACCTATATTTGCACCATAATTCTAAATGAAAAAACAATGAAGGAAATCTTATCAATCTCTGGATATTCAGGACTTTTCAAGCTGATTTCGAGCACAAAAAACGGAATCATTGTTGAAGACATTGAGACAAAAAAACGTCTGCCGGCCTACACCACTTCAAAGGTTAGCTCGCTGCGCGACATTGCCATTTTTAAAGAAGACGGTGAGGAAGTGTCGCTGATTGAAGTTTTGAAGAACATCAGCACCAAAGAGAGCGCAAAGGCCGCCATCGATCCGAAAAAGGCTGACAACGAGGCGCTCAAAGCATATTTTGCCGAAGTGTTGCCAAACTACGACCGCGAGCGCGTTTACGTTTCGCACATCAAGAAAGTGCTGACGTGGTACAACCAGTTGCAGCGTTGCAATATGCTCGACGTTCTCGACGAGAAGGACGAAGAGGCTGCAGCCGACGAGAAAGAATAAACAGACAATTTGTCAAATAGAAAGCCACTCTTTTGAGTGGCTTTTTTTATGCGCATTAGTATAGTGCAATAAAAAACGGGCTCTTTTCAGAACCCGTTTATCAAACTATATAACTCTTAAACCTTATTCTTGAGTTGGAGCTTCACCGCCTTCGTTGCGGTTTCCACGATGGAAATGTCCGCCGTGACGGTTGTCACGATGACGGTCGCCGCCTTCACGACGGTCGCCGCGCTCAGGACGCTCACCGCGCTCGGGGCGTTCGCGCTCAACATAGCCTTCCGGTTTTGGAATCAGCACTTTGTGCGACAAACGAAGTTTACCTGCCTTGTCAATCTCGAGCAGCTTGACCTCAATCTCATCACCTTCCTTCAGACCGGCATCCTCAATCTTCTCAAGACGGCGCCATTCGATTTCCGAAATGTGCAGCAGACCTTCTTTGCCAGGCAGAATCTCAACAAATACGCCGAACTGAACTACCGATTTGATTTTGCCTTTGTAAATCTCGCCTACTTCAGGAACAGCAACAATTCCCTTGATGCGTGCGATTGCTGCATCGATAGAATCCTTGTTGGCTGCAACAACCTCAACCTTACCCTCGTTGTCAACCTCATCGATTGTAATGATAGTACCAGTTGAAGCTTGGATTTCCTGAATAATCTTTCCACCAGGGCCGATAACTGCTCCAATGCAATCTTTCGGAATCGACATTGTAACGATGCGCGGTGCGTGCGGTTTCAGGTCGGCGCGTGGCTCGGCGATTGTCTCCTGAATCTTGTCCAAGATATACATACGGCCCTCGTGAGCCTGTGCAAGTGCGTTTTCAAGAATCTCGTACGACAGACCGTCAACCTTGATATCCATCTGGCAAGCGGTCAAACCGTCGCGTGTACCGGTGGTCTTGAAGTCCATATCGCCAAGGTGGTCCTCATCACCAAGAATGTCGGACAGAACAGCGTAGTTGGTACCCTTGTTCTCCGAAATCAGACCCATTGCAATACCCGAAACTGGTTTCTTAATCTTAACGCCAGCGTCCATAAGTGCCAGAGTACCAGCGCAAACTGTTGCCATTGACGATGAACCGTTCGATTCAAGAATGTCAGAAACAACACGAACAACATACGGGTAGTCTGCCGGAACCATTTTCTTCAATGCGCGGCAGGCAAGGTTTCCGTGACCAATCTCGCGGCGGCCTACACCACGTTGTGCTTTTGCCTCGCCAGTCGAGAACGGCGGGAAGTTATAGTGGAGAAGGAATCTGTCGCGGCCTTGGATAAGAGCCTCATCGACAATCTTCTCGTCGAGTTTTGTTCCCAGAGTAACGGTGCAGAGCGATTGTGTCTCACCGCGGGTAAAGATTGATGAACCGTGAGGACCAGGCAGGTAACCAACCTCCGACCAGATCGGGCGGATTTCGTTGGTTTTGCGGCCATCGAGACGTTTGCCTTCGTCCAAAACGGCGCGGCGCATAGCCTCTTTCTCTACATCGTGATAGTAACGGTCGATGAGAGCGCCTTTAGTTTCAAGCTCTTCTTCGGTGAACTGTGCCTTGAACTCGTCGCGGATAGCGGTGAACATTGCCTCGCGGTGATGTTTGTCGGTGTCGGCGGCGGTTGCCTGAGCGTATGCTTTTGCGTAGCAGGCATCGTGAACCTGCTGGCGAAGCTCCTCGTCGTTCTCCTCGTGGCAATATTCGCGTTTAACGGTCTTGCCAGCGGCTTCCATCAGTTCAAGCTGAGCCTGGCATTGCGGTTTGATGGCCTCGTGAGCGGCTTTGATGGCCTCGAGCATATCGTGCTCGCTAACCTCGTTCATTTCGCCTTCAACCATCATTATGTTGTCGAGGGTTGCTGCTACAACCAACTCGATATCAGCGTTTTCTGCTTGCTCGAATGTCGGGTCGATGATGAACTCGCCATTCACGCGAGCCACGCGGACCTCTGAAATCGGGCCTTCGAACGGAATGTCAGACACTGCCAGTGCGGCCGAAGCTGCAAGACCGGCGAAGTTGTCGGGCATATCGATGCCGTCCGATGAGTAAAGTGTTACGTTTACAAATGTTTCAGCGTGATAGTTCGACGGGAAGAGTGGGCGCAGGGCGCGGTCAATGAGTCGGGCAATCAGAATCTCGTAGTCCGATGCTTTGCCCTCGCGGCGTGTGAATCCGCCGGGGAAGCGGCCGTTCGATGCGAATTTCTCTTTGTACTCAACGGTCAGCGGCATAAAGTCGGTGCCGGGTACTGCATCTTGCGCCGAGCAAACTGTTGCAAGCAGCATTGTGCTGCCGCATTTTACCATAACGGCTCCGTCGGCCTGTTTGGCCAGCTTGCCGGTTTCAATTTCAATCACCCTACCGTCGGGCAATTTGATTTCTTTCTTTACTATGTTCATAAAAGCTTCTTTTTGCGTCTGTCGGTTTCATCTTTCGTCCGGCAGACAAATTCATATTATTGTTTTAAACCGAAGTTTTCGATGGGTTATTGGACGTAAAATACGCCACTTATTTTACAAATGCAATGATTTACAAGATTTTGTGCATTAAAAACGCACTATACAATTTATTGCAAACCTTTGCACTTGTAATAAACAAAAAAAGGCAACCGAAGTGCCTCTTTTTGTTACTTCCTCAAGTTCAGAGCCTTAATTAGTTCACGATATTTTTCAATATCCTGTTTTTTAAGGTATGCCAGCAAATTGCGACGTTTACCAACCATCTGAAGCAGTGAGCGTTGTGTGCCAACGTCTTTCTTGTTGTTCTTCATATGTTCAGTCAAGTGGTTGATTTTGTAGCTGAACATTGCAATCTGGCCTTCAGTCGAACCGGTGTCTTTTGCTGATTTTCCGTAAGTTGAGAAAAACTCTTGTTTTTTTTCTGCTGTTAGATACATATCTATTTTTTTATAAATCTGTTAATATTTCCTTTCGAATTTCGAACCGCAAATATCGGTATTTTTTTGAATAATCAAACACCCTGTTGTTTAAATCGTCAAAAAACACCAAATCGATGATTGTTGATTTCAGAATGGGGCTATTTGTCGCCGTAATGGCCGTAGGCGGTGAGAACATCAATGTGGATTTCAGTTTCAAAAATCCGATAAACAATGCGGTGTTTTTTGGTTATTTGCCGACTCCAGCGGTTTTCGGGTTTACCTTTAAGCGGTTCGGGGTGGCCAGTGCCTGTCTTGGGATGTAAAACAATCTCATTGAGCAACTTAACGGCCTTTTCAAAACTTTTGGGTTCATTCCTTTTCAGTTTTGCAAGGTCGGCTTCGGCTTCGGCAGAATATGAGATTGAGTACATATCAAAGTGCGGCTAACCATTCGTTCATTTCTTTGGCATTGCTGAAACTACGGCATTGTCCATTGGCAATTTGTTTTTCGGCTTTGTCAACGCGCGCAAAAAAATCTTCGCGGCTCATTTCTGTCGGGTCAGCCGTTTTTTCGGCAGCCAGATTGCGCAAATACTTTGCGGCACGGCGCATAAGTCCTTCGTCATCAGCAATAATGCTCATACTATGCCAGATTTCAGTGCTAAGTTGTGCTGTTGTCATATTGTTGTGTTTCTTGCAAAAATACAAATGTTCATTGTGAAATGAAAATGATTTTTGCGGGCCAGAAAGCAATTCGTGCGCCATTATCCGTCGGGACGAGAAAAAACAGATTCATCAATCCTTCAAAATTTCTACCTTGCACCCATAATATAATATGTATGACTGACAAGCAGATTTCGATGATTGTCGCCATTGATGAGAACGGCGGCATCGGGCTTAAAAACAATCTTTTGGCTTACATTCCCGCCGATTTGAAGCGGTTTAAGGCCATCACCACCGGACACAATATTATAATGGGTAGCAACACGTGGCTGTCGTTGCCGCGCCGTCCGCTGCCTGAACGCCGCAACATTGTGATTACCAGCCGCACCGGTGCTGAATTTGAAGGTGCTGTGCTGGCCCGCTCAATCGACGAAGCAGTGGCCTTGCTGCCCGATGGCGAAGAGTCGTTTGTAATTGGTGGCGCAAGCATCTACAAGCAGATGTTCCCGCTGGCCACGAAACTTTATTTGACACTCATTCACAAAAAGTTTGAGGCCGACACATTTTTCCCCGAAATTGATTTCTCAAAATGGCGTGAGGTTGAGCGAACCGACATCGACAACGATGAGAAAACCGATTTCAAGTACACTTATCTGACTATAGAAAAGAAAAATATGTGAACTGAAAGCGTTGATGGCGACTAAAAATCAAAAAAACAATTGTCGCCACCATACCTATTTATTAGTAAATTGGCACATTAAAATTTGGCATATGGAAAAAAACAAAGGTTACAAGTGGAGCTTTGCCGGAGTGGGCGGAGTGACGCGTGTTAATATTGTCAAAGGCGAAGATATTGCTCATTTGGGCGAACTCGACCAGAAACTTTGGACCGTTCTGAGTTGCCCCGTCAAAGGACTTGAGCTCGACGAGCGTACGTTGGCAATGATGGACTATGACAATGATGGTAAAATTCGCGTTCCGGAAGTTGTGGAAACAGCTGAATGGTTGACATCGGTACTGAAAACCAACAATTTGCTATTTGCGCAGAAGGGCGAAATCCGATTGTCGGATATTGATGAAACTACCGACAACGGCAAGCGTGTTCTGGCGTCGGCCAAGCGGATTCTCAACAATTTGGGCAAAGATGGCGATACGCTCACCATTGCCGACACCGCCGACAGTATGGCCATTTTTGCAAAAACAAAGTTCAATGGCGACGGTGTGATAACCGCCAACTCGACCGACGATGCAGATTTGAAATCGGTGATTGAGGCTTGCATCAAGACCGTCGGCTCGACTGCCGACCGCAGCGGCGATGCCGGTGTCACGGCTGAGCAGATTGAGGCTTTCTACACTGCTTGCGCCGACTACGATGTCTGGCAGAAAGCCGCCGTTTTGCCTTACGGCGACGGCACAGCAGCCGCACTTGCCGCCTGGCAGAGCATCAAACCGAAGGTGGACGACTATTTTCTGCGATGCAAACTGTCGGCGTTCGATTCGGGAGCAGAGGTGCCGCTAAACGTTGCGCAGAGCCAGTTTGAGGCCATCAGCGACAAGAACCTGACTGAGTGCGGCGATGAGATTGCCGAGTATCCGCTTTCAAAAATCGACACCAAAGGCAGGCTCACACTCAAAATTGAGGCCATCAATCCTGCTTGGCAGGCAGCTTTCGGCACACTCAAAAGCATAGTTTTCGATGCCGATTTCGCAAAGAAAGACGCCATCAGCGAGGCCGATTGGCAGAGTGTGGGACAGAAGCTGGCGCCGTTTGTGGCCTGGCTCGATAGCAAAAAAGGCGCCGATGTTGAGTCTTTGGGTGTTGAAATGATTGATAAAATATTGAAAAACAATCGCAAGTCAGACCTTCTGGCGATTGTTGAGCAAGATAAGGCGCTTGAGAGCGAGGCCAACAGCATCAGCGAGGTTGACAAACTGCTTCATCTTTGCCGCGATTTCTACACGCTGCTCAAAAACTTTGTCACCCTCACCGATTTCTACTCTAAAGACACTGGTGTGAAGGCCATTTTCCAGGCCGGAACGCTCTATATCGACCAGCGCAGCTGCGACCTTTGCATCAAAGTCAGCGATATGGACAAACACAACGCGATGGCAAGTTTCAGCGGTATGTTCCTGATTTACTGCGATTGCGTTTCGAAAACCAAAGGCACAACAATGAAGATTGTGGCCGTGATGACCAACGGAGAGGTGAACAACCTGACGGTGGGCAAAAACGCTGTTTTCTACGACCGTAGCGGATTGGATTGGGACGCCACCGTGGTGAAAATCATCGAAAACCCGATAAGCATCCGCCAGGCTTTCTGGTCGCCCTACCGCCGTATGTCGGTTTGGGTTGAGAATATGATAAACAAGCGTGCAGCCGAGAAAGATGCGAAAATGATGGAGGAAACCACCGCCAAATTGGCCGCCAAAACTGCCGCCGATGGCGAGAAGCCGGCCGTCACGCCACCGTTCGACATCGCAAAATTCGCCGGTATTTTTGCCGCCATCGGTATGGCTTTAGGTATGATTGGTACCGCGCTTGTGAATGTGGCCGACGAGCTCAAAGGCCTCCATTGGTATCAGTATCTTGCTATTTTCCTGGGAATTATAGTCATTATTTCGGGCCCGTCGATGATTATGGCCTGGCTCAAGCTTCGCAAGCGCAATCTGGCGCAGGTGCTCAACGCCAACGGCTGGGCGGTGAACGCCGACATTCTGGTGAACATCATCTTTGGCGCCACGCTGACCAAAATTGCCAAATATCCGAAGGTGCGACTGAAAGACCCGTTTGCCGAGAAAGGCGTTGTTTGGAAGCGAATCTTTTGGATAATCATTCTGCTTGCCGCGATTTTTGCCGGGCTCTATTTCACCAACAAGCTGGAGTGTTTCGGTCTGCCGTATGGTAAAAAGGCTTGCGCCGAAAAGGTTGAAGCGTGCACAGAGGCGCCCGCACCGGCTGCTGCGGAAGTACCAGCTTGCGATGACAGCACAATTGCAGAGTAATCTGTCAATCGATTAATAATTCAAAAAGGCGATGCGTGAGTGTCGCTTTTTTTGTGCGTATCAGTTTCCGTTTTCCGTTTATCTTTGCGGCGCTTTAAAAACAGACCGATGCAGCAGATTATTATCTACACCGATGGCGCCGCTTCAGGCAATCCCGGACCGGGAGGCTACGGCGTTGTGCTCACCTGCGGGCCGCACCGCAAGGAGCTTTCGGAGGGTTTCCGCCTGACGACGAACAACCGGATGGAACTGCTGGCCGTCATCAAAGGTCTGGAGGCGCTGAAAACCGATGGCTGCGATGTGGTGATTTATTCCGACTCGCGCTATGTGGTTGACGCCGTTGAGAAGCACTGGCTCGAAGGCTGGATACAGAAAGGCTTCAAAGGCAAGAAAAACCCCGACCTCTGGATGCGCTTTTGGCGCGTTTACAAGCAGCACAATGTGGTTTTCAGGTGGGTTAAGGGCCACGACGGCATTCCGCTCAACGAGCGCTGCGACCAGCTGGCAACCACAGCCGCCGCCGCGCCCACGCTCATCGACGAAGGTTACATAAACCAACAGAACGACAATACTTTAAATTTATGATACGTCTTGCAATTCTGGCTTCGGGTTCAGGCTCGAACGCTGAAAACATAGTGAAATACTTCTCGCATTCCGATGCGGTTGAGGTTGCCGCAATAATCTCGAACAAAGCCGATGCCTACGTGCTGGAACGTGCTAAATATCTGCGTGTTCCGTCGTATGTGATGAGCCGCGCCGATATGGTTGGCACCGACAAACTGCTCAATCTGCTGCGCGAGTTGAAAACCGATTGGGTGATTCTGGCCGGATTCCTGGTCCTGCTGCCCGAAAGCATTGTAAACGAGTACGATGGCAAGATTCTGAACATTCACCCGTCGCTGCTGCCGAAGTTTGGCGGCAAGGGAATGTACGGCGACAAGGTTCACGAGGCTGTGGTTGCGGCGCACGAGAAGGAGTCGGGTATTACCATCCATAAGATTGACGCCAACTACGACGAGGGTACAACCGTGTTTCAGGCAAAAATCAAGGTGGAACCTCTCGACAACGCCGAAAAAGTGGCTCAGAAAGTTCACGCTCTCGAATATAAATTCTATCCGAAAATTATTGAAGATATGGTACTTAACCGTGATTTTGAGCGCGTTGTGACAGTTGAGCCGATAGGCAAGGATTGATTAATTGAATGCGTGAAGGATTGAATGTGACTAACACCTAACACCTAAACCAATGATAATCAAGATAAAAAATCTGGGCGATATTGAGTCTGCGGTGAAAGAATTTCTTGCAGCGGTAGGCGATAAGCGGCATTTTGCGTTCTACGGCCCGATGGGTGCCGGCAAGACAACATTCATCAAGGCCGTGTGCGAGCAACTTGGCACAACCGATACGGTTTCAAGTCCTTCGTTTGCAATCATCAACGAGTACAACTCTGCCGCTGGGCGCATTTTCCATTTCGATTTTTACCGCATCAAGAATCTTGAAGAGGCCTTCAATCTTGGTTATGAGGACTACTTCTTCGGCAACGACTATTGCTTTGTTGAATGGCCCGAAAAGGTTGAAGAGCTTATGCCGGAGCATTTTACAATCGTCAAAATAACTGTTGACGATAGCGACCAGCGCATTATAGAGATTGCCGGACTCTAACAATCAGTCATTTGTGATTTTCTACTGAGCAGTAATCGCCTTAGCGCTTATTGTCAGCTTTGGAGCAGTGTTGTTGAGAAATCTTCCTTTCCGCGTTCGGTGAGGAAATATTTAATGGCGTTCCAACCACGGCGGATAACCTTCAGCGGCGGACAGTCAATCGGGTTCTCGTCAAAGTGTATGCGGGTGATTTTCTGCAATTTAACCATCTCGGTCGGAATCGTGTGAAGCAGGCAGAAGCTTGCGTCGAAAGTTTGCAGATTGCTTAGCTGACCCATTTGTGAAGGCAGTTTCTGGATCGGATTGTAACTGACATCCAACGAATTGAGATTGTGCAGTTTACCAATGTTTTCAGGCAACTCGGTAATGCCGTTGCGCATCAGGAAAAGTTCCTTCAGGTTGGTCATATTGGTAATCGACTCGGGCAGCTTCTTGATGTGGTTGAAACTAAGGTCAAGGCTCTCGATGTCGGTTAGCTCGCCAATCTCTTCTGGGAGCGTGTCAATGTCTTTGTTAGATAGGTCAAGTTGTTTGCATTTGGCATTTTTAACTCTCTCAATCAAGCATTTAATCTCGTATTCTTCCATAATACTTCGGTTTCTGAGTCGGTTGCAAAAGTACAAATTTGTTGCAGATGTTGTTTACATCGAATGCTGCATTTCGTCGATTTTAATAAGATTTTTGTCATTTTTCCGATGCTTGGATTTTAGCAATATGCGTGCCGCAATTGATGCAAAAATCCATTTTTTGGCCACCGGCATAAGCATAACGTGTTGATAACAATTCGTTGAGGTTTTGCGGTTGTGTGCGTTTTCTGCTATTTTTCGATTGTCGTAAATATAAATGGTGCGGCATTGCAATGTGCTGTGCCTTAAATGTTTGGTAAGTATGAGTATTTCTGATTATGGATTCGGCAAGACGAATCTGCTACCGTGCGAGGAGACGCTTGAGATATCGCGCAAGCGCAAAAAAATGCGTATAGCTGTTGCAAAGGAATCTGCGCAAAACGAGAACCGTGTTGCGATGGCGCCGCACGCCGTTGGATTTTTGGTGGGGCTTGGGCACGATGTTTATGTTGAATCAGGGGCAGGCGAGAAGGCTCATTTTGCCGACCAGAAATACGCCGAGCAGGGTGCCGTTATTGAGCCTTGCCGCAGCAATATCTACTCTTGCGACGTGATTATGAAGGTGTTACCGCCAAACGAGGAGGAGTTGGCGATGATGAAAGGCCATCAGGTGCTTTTCAGCAGTTACGACATCTATTCGCAGACCAAACAGTACATTGAGAAACTTCAGGAGTTGAAAATCACTGCCATCGGGTTTGAATTTTTCAAGGACGCCACTTGCGAAGTTTATCCCATAGTGCAGAGTTTCAGTGAGATATCCGGCACAACATCAATGCTCATTGCCGCCGAATATTTGAGCGACGCGCACGGAGGCAAGGGCGAAATGCTGGGCGGCATCAGCGGCATCAGTCCGACCGATGTGGTTGTCTTGGGTGCCGGAACGGCCGCTGAGTGCGCCGCGCGTACGGCTCTCGGTCTTGGTGCTTCGGTCAAGGTTTTCGACAAGTCAATCAATCGCTTGCGCGATCTTCAGCAACGTCTTGGAATGCACATATTTACATCAGTTTTGCAGCCGATGGTTCTGCTCAAGGCCATTCGTTCGGCCGATGTGGTTGTGGGTGCGCTCTACGAGAACAACTGCCGCCGCGATTTCATTGTGAGTGAGGATGCTGTGAGCCAGATGAAGAGCCACTCGGTGATTGTGGATTTGTGTATGACGCAGGGTGGATGCTTCGAAACATCGGAGCCCACATCGTTTGCCGAGCCGGTTTATGAAAAGCACGGAGTGATTCACTATTGCGTGCCGAACATTCCGTCAAGAGTTTCGCGCACAGCAACTTACGTACTTAGCAACATACTCGGTCAGGTGCTTATTGAACTTGGCGAGGCCGGTGGCATAAATCAACTCATCAAGGACAATGCCGGAGTTAGGGCAGGAGCCTACGTTTACAACGGAATCTTGACTAACGAGCTGATAGGCAGTCGATTGGGAATGCAATCGCACGACATTAATCTGTTGTTGGCTGCGTTTTAACGGTTAGGCAATAAGCCAAAAGGCAAAAGTGGCTTAAAATGTGGAATTTAGTGGGGGTTGTGCGGTGATGATTCGCCGTGAGCGCATTACTCACTGAATTTTGCTATCAAAATTCTTCTTTAGCCACATCAAATCAGGTGGTCGATTATCTCGAACAATTTGTTGATATTGACGGGTTTGCAAATGAATCCGTCGAAATGGGCTTTGGGGTAATCGTCTAAAATCAAGTCTTTTTCGTAGCAAGTTTGCGCCACCACCGGAAGTGCCGGCCTGATTTTTTTGATGGCTTCGGTGGCCTCGATGCCGTTGACATCTGGCATTCGGATGTCCATCAGTACCAGGTTGATGTTGGGGTTGCTGTTTACAATGTCGATGGCGTTTTGGCCGTTGTTGGCGCGTATCAGAGTGACATTTGTTGACAGTAAGACGCGTTCAACGAACATATAGTTTACATCTTCATCCTCGGCAATCAGTATTGTTTTGCCGCGCCAGTTGTATTCTTTGTCTATTAGCATACTTTGACTCATAAAAAGCAAAGCAAATTAACAAATAATCATTTATGCTG
This sequence comes from uncultured Bacteroidota bacterium, assembly GCA_946404125.1. GTDB lineage: Bacteria > Bacteroidota > Bacteroidia > Bacteroidales > SZUA-534 > RUG13583. The sequence goes on from CAMJCK010000008.1 coordinate 60,265, forward strand.
ATGCTTTTTTTCTTGATTTTTTTAGTTGCCGCCGGTTGCTTTCGCTTTTTCGACCACACAGCGCATCATTTTTTGGAACTCGGACGAGCCGCGAAGTTCTATTTTATCGGCCTTTGCAAGATTTCCTTTTACCGCGATGGTGATGGTTGCCCGGGCCTCGTCGGTGGTGATGGAGGTGGTCTTATGCACTTTCCCATCGGCAACAATTTCAATGGCCGATGAGAGTTCGGGGCTCAGGCACTCGGCGCTGTTAGCGTAGAGCGTTATCTGGTTGTCGGCAGTGATTTTTGCCCAGACAATCTGCGGCACCACATCCCAACCTTTAAGCTGGCTGATGTGGGCGATCAGCTCGCGTGCACTCACAATGTGCTGTTTCACAGTTGGATGCCAATCGATGCCGAGGCCGTTTTCAGGGATGTTCTGCGGAGTCATCTCGAAAAAGCTTACGCGGCCTTTGTCACGGGCGTTGGCGCGGCGCACCACTTCGCAAATGCAGTGCCGGGCGGTGTCGAGGACAGGATCGTCGAGCATTGTGCCAAGCAGACACAGAATGTCAGGATTGGTGTAGTGCGACTGAATCTGCTCAATCAGCCGCAGATAGTTGCTGATGAACAGGGTGGTGTCGTAGCCTGGAGTGCTCATATCGTTGGTTCCCAGGTTGATGCAGACAAGGTCGGGTTGCTGGCGGAAGTCGTATTTCGGCTCGGCATCATAGAGGAACGTGCGGTCGTAGAAGTTGGTCATATTGTCGGGGTCGCCGCTCGAGGGTCCGGCGTAGTTGCGGTAGATGCCGATGCCCGATTTGGCGGCCACAATGGTGCGCGCGTTCAGGCTGCGTGCTGCAATGGCGGCGTAGGTGAGGTAGTGGTTCTCGGTGGATGCGCCAAACCGCTCGCCGATGTGCCCTTCGTTGCCGTAGCCGCAGGTTATGGAGTTGCCCACAAACTCAATGGAGTGTTGACGCGGGTTCTGAATGTCGATGATGGTGCCGTCAGTGTTTAGCTCAAAGCCGATGAACGACGTTTTGCCGAACTGCTCCTCGGTGATGCGGACAATCTCGACATCGTGCACACCCTTGGTGGCGAACTGAGCAAGAGGGTAGGTGGCCTCGCCCTTCCGCGTCTTGATTTTGCCAGTATAAACATCATCGATGACAATCGCGAAATAGTTCTCGCCGCGATCGTCGTTGAGGATGACGCTTGCCGCCGATGCGTTGACGCTTGCCCTGATTGACACGCCTGAATATGAGAATGTTGGCGCTTCAGGTTGGCTGAAATCGATTCGTCCGCTGTACTCGATGGCCGGATTTGTGGCCAAGACAGTCAGCAGGGTGAGGAGTGATAGAATGCTCATCGTTTTTGATTTTTTGTGTGGGCAAGATAGATTTTTTTTGGAAACAGAGTTTGGAATTGGTGAAAGGTGAAAAATTGAAAGTTGAAAGTTGAAAAGTGTAAGAATGGGGAATGTTATCATTAAGCTATCATTAAGGCATCATTAAGGGAACATTAAGGAAACATATAGGGAAGATATAGGGAAAAATTTAAGCGATAATTACGGTTTTGAGGGTGAGTACGGAGCGTATGAATTTTGCATAAAAAAATGAAAATGATGATTTTTTTTGCAAACAGCGGTGTTTTTTATTCAGCGAATTATTGCATACCTATAATAAAAAAGAATATCTTTGTAAGACTTTGAAAAAGTGGGTGTAGCGCCCCGTTATGATTAGTTAACTACTTCATACATAATACGATGAAAAAACTATTTGCCAAGTTTTTCGCAGTTATGGCTATGGCCATAGGTACTGCTGTGTCAGTTTTCGGACAAAACGGTTTCACTTATCAGGCGGTCATCCGCGACTCGGAGGGCGTGCTGGTCACCGGCAGGCAGGTTGAGGTCACGTTCAGCCTGAAGCACGACGGCACCGTCTACTACTCCGAGAAGCAGGAGGTGAGGACCAACGAGTACGGCAACATCCAGGTTGTCGTGGGCGAGGGAGAGAAGCTCGACGGCGACTTCGCCAGCGTGCCGTGGAGCACCTTCGACATCAAGATGGAGGTGTCCGTGGAGATTGACGGCAAGCACACAACCCTCGGCGAGGTACCGGTGCAGGGAGCGCCGTACGCGATGCACGCGCAGAAGGCCGGAGGCATCACGTCGAAGAATGCCAACACCAAGGACGGCGACGCTCTGTTCGCCGTTAACGACGCCAGCGGCAACCCCGTGTTCGCCGTTTACGCCGACGGCATTGTGGTGTATGTTGACGACACCGAGACAGCCAAAGCCAAACGCAGCGGCTTTGTGGTTACCGGACGCTCGGCCACGAAGGGGGAGAGCACGACAGAATACTTCTCGGTAACAGCCGAGGGCACACAGATATACGTTGACGACGTGGCCGACAAGGCCAAGCGCAGCGGCTTCGTAGTCACGGGCCGCTCGGCCACCAAGGACGGCGACGCAGCCGACTACCTCAAGGTGGGCGGCGAGGGCACCACGATATTCATCGACGACGACTCGTCGAAAGCCAAACGCAGCGGCTTTGTGGTGACAGGCCGCTCGGCCACCAAGGACGGCGACGAGCCGCAGTACTTCACGGCCACAACAGAAGGAACGACAGTGTATGTTGACGACACCTCGGCCGACAAGGCCAAACGCAGCGGCTTCGTAGTGACGGGCCGCTCGGCCACCAAGGGCGGCGACGCCGACGACTATATGTCAATCGACGGCAGCGGCACACAGGTGTACGTTGACGGACTGGACTCCGACAAGGCCAAGAGAAGCGGCTTTGTGGTTACAGGGCGCTCGGCTAGCAAGGCCGAGGAGGACACGCTGTTCGCCATCGAGGGCGGATACACCCGCGTGTACATCAACGACGAGGATGAGGACAAGGCCAAGAGGAGCGGATTTGTTGTGACAGGCCGCACCGCCTCAAAAGACACCTCAGCCACCAATATCTTCAACGTGAGCGGTGACGGCAACTTGGATATTCTGACCAACGACTTCACCGTGAACGACACGCCGGAGGAGACGGAGGAGACGGACACCGCGGCCGTGCAGCCGCAGCCCGGCGACACCACCGGGACACCAGCCCCGGCCCCGGTCATACCGAAGCCGAAGAGCCTGTTCACCATCAGCAGCGGAAACGTTCAGGTGGGCACCGAGATGGTTATGATGGGCGACGTCGCCAAGACGATCGAGGCCGACACCATCAGTGTTGACACCGTAGAGGCCGAGTTCCCGCAGATAGCGAAGATTGTTGACCGCGCCGACACCATCAGCTGCGCCCCGTACAAGCCGTTCATCTATGGCAACGACAGCGACAGCGAGGGATACACCCTGCTTGGAATCTACATTAACGGATCGTTGGCGAAAATCACAGCCACCGACTCGCGCAAGAACAAAGTCATACTCTTCGACGCCGACGGCAACGTGATAAAACGCCAGAGAAACGCCACCGTGGCAGTTCTTATGCCCGAGGGCGACACGCAGATATACATCAGGCCTCTGAAGGCGACAAGCCAGACCATCAGCTTCGGCCTGATGAAGAAGAACGCCGTCGAGCCGTACCAGTACGTCAAGGTTGAGGCCGAGATAGAGGCTTCGGCCGGAGTTCCGTACAAGGTTAGGACGAGCAGCAACTACGGCGGCCAGATTGTCATAGACGGCACCGTGGCCTACGGCGACCAGCCGACCTTCGAGCCTGTGCCGATGACCGGCTACAAGTTCGTTCGCTGGAGCGACGGAAGCACGAGGGCCAAACGCACCTTCACCATCCTCGACGACTTCGAGATATCGGCCGAGTTCGAGCGTATGAGCTACGTTGTCGCTGTTAAATCCGACAACGAGCTGTACGGAACGGTTACCGGCAGCGGCTCGGGCACCTACTGGCACGGCGACACGCTTAGAGTTGAGGCGGAGCCGGCTACGGGCTACTACTTCAGCAACTGGAGCGGCGCGGAGCTTGGCGACAGCCAGCAGAGCAGCAGCCTTGCGCTGGAGGTGACATCGAAACTGAAGCTGATAGCGCACTTCGGCGTGAAGCAGTACACCATAACATTCGACACCGACGGCGGCAGCGAGATAGAGCCGGCCGTTGTGTACTACCAGGACAAGGTGACCGCGCCCGCCGAGCCGCAGAGAGAGGGCTACCGCTTCCTGGATTGGGAGCCGCGGCTTCCGAAAGAGATGCCTGCGGAGGACCTGACCGTGAAGGCTACGTGGAGCGTCAAGCAGTACCTGATCACGTTCGACACCGACGGCGGCACCCCGGTTGACATTATAGACGCCAACTACGGCGAGGCCGTCACAACCCCGGAGGCCCCGACCAGAGAGGGCCACACCTTCGCAGGCTGGAGCGACAGCATACCGGCCGTGATGCCGGCGCGCGACTTGAGAATCAAGGCGTTGTGGACTGTTAACCAGTACACCATCAAGTTCGATACCGACGGCGGCAGCAAGGTTGACAGCATAACAACGGACTACGGCACCAAGATTGCCGCACCTGAGAATCCGACCAAGGAGGGCTACACCTTTGCCGGTTGGAAGCCAGAGCTTCCGGCCACAATGCCTGCCGAGCTGACAGTCTGCACTGCACAGTGGAGCCTGAACGCACACAATATTATATATGTGGTTGACGACACCGTTTATGCCACCATCGACAGCGTGAACTACGGCGATGAGATTGAGCCGATAGACGCACCCGAAAGGACCGGCTACACCTTCAGCGGATGGAAGTTCAACGGCAAGGATGAGCTGCCGAAGACAATGCCCGACAGCGACATCACCATTACCGGCGGCTTCACGGTTAACCAGTACACCATCAAGTTCGAGACCGACGGCGGAAGCAAGGTTGACAGCATAACAATGGATTACGGAGCGAAGGTTACAGCACCTGAGAATCCGACCAAAGAGGGCTACACCTTTGCCGGTTGGAAGCCAGAGCTTCCGGCCACAATGCCTGCCGAGCTGACAGTCTGCACTGCACAGTGGAGCCTGAACGCACACAATATTATATATGTGGTTGACGACACCGTTTATGCCACCATCGACAGCGTGAACTATGGCGATGATATTGAGCCGATTGACGCACCCGAAAGGACCGGCTACGTGTTTAGCGGATGGCAGAATGTGCCTGCGACGATGCCCGACAGCACCGTCACCATCAGCGGATGGTTCACCGCGGGCTCTGTAACGCTCACGTTCACAGATGAGAACGGCGAGAACCCGATTGTGATTGCCGGCAACTACGGCGAGAAGGTTAAGATGCCGGAGAACCCGACCAAAGTGGGCTACACCTTCGCAGGCTGGACACCTGAGGTACCGGCCACAATGCCGGCCGAGGACGCCACCTTCAAGGCCACCTGGAGCGTTAACCAGTACACCATCAAGTTTGAGACCGACGGCGGAAGCAAGGTTGACAGCATAACAATGGACTACGGTGAGAAGATTGCCGCGCCGGAGAATCCGACCAAAGAGGGCTACACCTTCGCGGGATGGGATCCCGAGCTGCCCGAGACGATGCCTGTAAACGGAGCGACCTACACGGCGCAATGGACTGTGAACCAGTACACCATCAAGTTTGAGACCGACGGCGGAACCGAGGTTGACAGCATAAAGATGAATTACGGCGCGTCGGTTACAGCACCTGAGAATCCGACCAAAGAGGGCTACACCTTTGCCGGTTGGAAGCCGGAGATACCGGCCACAATGCCAGCCGAGCTGACAATCTGCACGGCACAATGGAGCCTGAACTCACACAATATTATATATATGGTTGAAGACACAGTCTATGCAACCATAAAGGATGTGGCATACGGCACTGAGATTGAGCCTGTTACGATTGCCAGCAAGCCGGGCTACGACTTCAGCGGCTGGATGCTCAACGGCGAGGACGAGATGCCGAAGACAATGCCCGACTGCACTGTTGTGCTCAGCGGCAAGTGGACGGCAAGCGACAAGACCGAGTACACGGTGATTGTCTATGTTCAGAACGCCGACAACAAGGAGTATGGCGAGCTGCCGGAAAGCAGCGAGACCTACTACGGCACCACCGGCACTATGACCAACTATGAGCCGGAGGAGCGCGAGGGCTTCGGGGCGGATGTTTCGCAGAAAGAAATCAGCGGCGACGGCTCGACGAAGATTTACGTCTACTACAACCGCATCAGCTATGAGATGAACTGGGGCGCCAACGGCGGCCAGTTTGAGGAAGGCACGACAATGGTGTTTGACACGCTCGCCTACGGAGCGAAGGTTGCAATGCCGAAGAGTCCGACCAGGGAGGGCTACACCTTCGCGGGCTGGAGCGACACACTGGCAACAATGCCGGCTTCGAACGTAACCGTCACGGCGAAGTGGGAAATCAACAAGCACACAATCACATACACAATTGACGGCGAAGTCTATGTAACCGAAAAGAACGTGGTTTACGGAACTGAGATTAAGCCGTTTGATGGTCCCGAAAGGGAGGGCTACACCTTCATCGGATGGAAGTATGACGGCAAGGAGAAACTGCCGGAGACAATGCCCGACAGCGATGTCTTGTTCACCGGCACGTGGTCGGCAAACGACATCGTCTATGTTGTTGAGCACCTGCAGGCTGACCTGAGCGGCGAGTACACCATTCTGGCACAGCGCGATACGCTTACAGGCAAGGCAGGCGCCCAGACCGACGCCAAGGCTGAATCGTTCACCGGCTTCGAGGCCCAGACATTCAGCAACATTGAGATTGGAACCACCGACTTTGAGACAACGGTTGTCATCAACTACAAGCGCCTGAGCTACACACTGACTTGGGACGCCAACGGCGGAACCATCGACGGCAAGAGCGACAGCACCCAGACACTTCTGTTTGGGGCGCCGATAGTTGCTCCGACAGTTGAGCGCACAGGCTACGAGTGCAGCGGCTGGGCCGGTCTGGAAGTTGAGACTATGCCAGCCAAAAACCTCTCGGTTATGGCCTTGTGGGGCGCAGGCGAGGTTATCTACACCATTGAGCACAAAGGCGAGGGAGTAAACGGCGAATACACCATCATTGAGCAGAATACGAAAACCGGAACGACCGGCGAGCAGACAAAAGCCGCACCGAAAGAGTTCCCGGGCTTTACCGCACCTGCAAGCATCGGCCAGCAGACAATCAAGGCCGACGGCTCGACAGTGGTTGAAATCCTCTACACCCGCAACAGCTATTACGTGATCTGGGACGCCAACGGCGGAACCATCGATGGCAAAGAGGCTGACACAGTGCCGGTTATATATGGTGCAACCATAAGCAAGCCTACCAATCTGGTACGCAAGGGCTACTCGTTCAGCAGCTGGACGCCGGAAGTTCCGGCCCAAATGCCGGCCAGGGACACCACCTTCAGCGCCAAGTGGGATACGCTGACCTACAGCATCACCTTCAAGGATACCGCGGGCAGCACATTCGCGATGGCAAACCCGACGGCGTACACCGTCAACGACACAATCGTAATCGAGAATCCTGAGAAAGCAGGTTACACCTTCCAGGGCTGGACTGGCGGCAAGTGGACAACAGCCACCAAGGATATTGTTATCTTGAACGATACAGGCCGCATTGAGCTGAAAGCCAATTGGAACGCCGATGTAACCTTATACAAGGTTCTGCACAAATATGAAAATCTTACCACAGGCTACACTGTTGAAACTGAGCGTCTTTCGGGCTTGACCGGCAGCACGACAACGGCTCAGCCGCAGCCGCGTACCGGATTCACGGCTCCCGAGTTTGCCAGCATTCAGCAGCAGACAATCCGCCCGGGCAGCGACACCACAACAATCGAAATCGTCTACACCCGCAACAGCTACGACCTGACTTGGAAGGATGGCGATGAAACTATTGACACCGAGCACATTAGGTTTGAGGCCGTAGTGACAATGCACAGCTCGCTCACCCTTGACGGTTACACTTTCAAAGGCTGGAGCGACACTCTGACCACAATGCCGGCCGCAAGCACCACACTGACAGCCGTTTGGGAAATCAACCAATACACCATCGCATTCGAATCGAATGGTGGCAGCGCAGTTGACGCAATCACAGCCGATTACGATGCTGATGTTACTGCTCCGGCCAACCCGACACGTGAGGGCTACACCTTCAAGGGTTGGGCAACCACGGCAACCGCAACGGCTGACGATGTTGTGACAATCGCAAGCAAAATGCCGGTTGGCGGCGCAACATACTACGCCGTTTGGGCAATCAACCAATACACCATCACCTATGATTTGGATGGTGGCACAGTTGCAACAGCCAACGCCGGGGACTACACCGTTGTAAGCGAGGATATTACCCTCAACAACCCGACCCGCACGGGCTACACCTTTGCAGGTTGGACCGGCACTGGTTTGAGCGAGGCGACAACAGAGGTTACCATTGCCAAAGGCTCAACTGGAAACCGCACATTCACAGCTACTTGGTCGCCAATATCGTACACTATAACCGTTACGGCCACCCCCGCTGAGGGCGGAACAGCAACAGGCGGCGGCTCTTACGATTACGACGGAACAGCCACTCTTAAAGCCACTCCAGCTACTGGTTATGACTTTATCGGTTGGGACGACGGCGTTACAACCGAACAACGCACCGTTAACATCACGGGAGCGGCAAGCTATGTTGCCAACTTCACCAAAAAGACCTTTACGGTAACAGCCTCGGCCAATGAGGCGGAAGGCTCGGTAACTATTTCAGGCACGGCGGTTAACGGCAAATACGAGTACGGCTCAACCATTGCGATTACCGCCACACCGGCCACTGGTTATCACTTTGTGAACTGGAACGGCAAGGACGAACTGAAAGATGCGGAAACCAGTTTTACAGTCACGAAAGACAGCGCGCTCACGGCCAACTTTGCCATCGACCAATTTACCTTGACCTTCGGCTCGACCGACGAAACACTGGGCACAGTTGCCGCAAAAGCCAACGGCAAAACCATTGCCAGCGGCAGCAAAGTTGACTACGGCACCGAGGTGACACTCACCGCCACACCGGTGGCGCACTATCACTTCCACGGCTGGAACGACGCCTACAGCTATAGCGAGCGTACAGTGACAGTGAGTGATGATGTTGAATATGTGGCAGCGTTCGCGCCCGATATTTACGACATAACTCTGGTTGCAAACAATGGCACTGACGACGAGCCTGACGAAATGAGTATTACTTACGGCACCGCCACAACTCTGAAACAGAACAATTTTGAAAGGCCGGGCTATACATTCGCAGGCTGGGCACTCGAGGAGGGTGGTGAACCTGTTTTTGCCGATAAGGCCAACCTCTATGAAAAAGACAATGCTGACACCTGGATTCTCAGCAGTACCACATTCTACGCCAAGTGGACAGCCAACACCAACACTCCGTACTCGGTTGTGGTGTATAAGCAGAAAGTTGACGGCAGCGGCTACGATGCAGAAACTCTGCAGATGACCGGCACCACCGGCACCGAAGTCAATTACGAGGAGAAGTTTACCGGCTTCACGCTGAACCCGTCCGAGCCAGTGACCATCAGCGGTGACGGAGATACGCAACTTGAGGTTTACTACTTGCGCAACAGCTACAAACTGACCTGGGACGCCAACGGCGGCAAGTTTGAGAGTGGCAAGGCGGATTCGGTTGCTACCGTGGCTTATGGGGCTAATGTGGAGATGCCTAAGACGGCGCCCAAGAAGACGGGCTACACCTTCAAAGGCTGGAGCGACACTCTGACCACAATGCCGGCTGAGAACACAACCCTGACAGCCGTTTGGGCTATCAACAAGTACACAGTGATCACACCCGATGCCTACAACGGCACCGTTACGGGCGCGGGAACATACGACTATGGCACCGAAGTGACCATTACGGCCACACCCGATGCACACTACCAGTTTGTGAGCTGGAACGGCAACATCGAGTTGGGTGGCCCAACAGCCAGCTTCACGGTGACGAAAGACACCACGCTGGAAGCCACCTTTGAGCCCATTATGTACGCGCTCAGCTGGGATGCCAACGGCGGCAGCGATTTGACCGGCTCGTACACCATCGGTAGGTTGCCATTCGGCGAGTCAATTAGCGCTCCCGACGCACCCACACGCGCGGGCTACCAGTTCCTTGGCTGGGCAACCACGGCTGATGCCACCGAAGCAGTGACCGTGGCCGCAACAATGCCCGATACCGATGTAACATATTATGCAGTATGGAAGCTGCTCACCACGCTTTATGTGGCTCCGGAGGCTGGCTCGCCGGCACTCGGAACGGCCGATAAACCGTTTGGCTCGATTGCCGATGCTGCGGCGGCGATGAACAGCGACACCGCCAACTACACCATCCGCATCAGCGGAAAGATTGCCGGCACACAGAAACTTGCCAACACATTGAACGGCCGGGCCAAGAGCATCACCCTCTGCGGCCTCACGGGCAACACCGCCGACAGTCTCTATGGCAACAACGCGGGCACGGTGCTTATCGATAGCACAACAGTTCCGGTAACGGTTAAGAACCTGAAGATTTCGGGCGGAAACGCCGTGAAAGGCGGCGGCATCATAGTGGCTTCAGGAGCCACAGTTACGCTTGAAAGCGGAGCTCTGATTGGCGGAACAGCCGGCACTGCAGCAGCAAGCAGCAACTCGGCTTGTGCAAACTATGCGCAGCAGGGGGGTGGCGTTTATAGCGAGGGAACGCTCATTCTGAAAAACGGATCTGCAGTAATTTATAATTATAGCGATAATGGAGGCGGAATCTTCAGTAGCGGAGGCTCGCTCACAATAGAGGATGGCGCGAAAGTCAACCTTAATGGTGGCGGCGGTATCGTATTAAACGGTTCTGCATTCGCAATGACCGGCGGCGAGGTATGCAATAATAACAGCAGCAATGGTGCTGGCGGAATCTATATTTTGGGCACCTGCCCCGATGTGATGACCATAAGCGGCGGAACAATTTCCGGAAACTCGGTTGGTAGCGATGGCGGCAGCGGCGGAATTTATTATACTGGCGGCAAGACACTTTCCATCAGCGGCACTGCTGTAATCAGCGGCAACCATTCGGTTTACGAAGGTGGCGGCATAAGAAATTCCTCTGGTTTGCTTGCCCTGAGCGGTGGCACAATCAGCGGTAATTATAGTGAAATAGCAGGCCGGTCGGGCGGAGGAATTGCCGCTATAGGCAGTGGCTATATAACAATAAGCGATTCCGCTTACATCCCGTCGGGGGCAACAATAAACGGAACGTTCAAGACCGGATTAGGTTGCAACGATGTCTTGCAAAACTGGGGTTCAATTACAGTTGTAGGGGCTATTACACCATCTGCGGCTTGTAGCAACGGCATTGTGGCAAACATCACTCCACGAAATTATGAAAATGGTAATCAGCTGCTTGCCCTTGCCGACACTGTCACCACAACCACCCTTGCGGCCGAGGTTGGCAAGTTCCGCGTTTCCGACACCGACACCACCGACCTGACAGTGTGGTACATTGACGCCGAAGGCAAGCTGCAGAAAGCAGAGTTCACCGGCACAAGCTACAGCAAGACCGGCAGCACAGTACAGTTTGGCGACTGGCCGCAGACCATCAAGGCCGCCGATGTAACCGTGAACGAGCGCGTAGCCTTGCAGCGCGGCTACCTCACCTACTATCTTGGCAGCGATGGCGAGTGGTATGTGAAAGAGGCGGAAAACGCATTTAGTTCAGATAGTCATTACAAATACAGCAACGGAGTTCAGCCGGCACAGGGCGGTACACGTTACCAATACTTCAAGGTTGAGCCAATCAAGTGGGACATCCGCACAAACAACTACAGCGGAGCCAAGATGATGCTTGCGCAACAGATGCTCACAGGCAACATTCCATACTACGTTCAAACTGAAAGCCGCACCATTGACGGCACCACGGTGAATGCCAACAACTACAAGTATTCAACCGTCCGCGCCTACCTGAACGGCAGCTACGAGGAGGGCGACACCCAGCCGCAGACCTACAACGGCCAGGGCTTCTTCCAGACAGCCTTCACACCCGCGTTGCAAGCCCAGATACTCACAACGAACGTTGACGACACATTGAGCGACAAGCTGTTCCTGCTCAACAACGACGAGGCATCGGGAGCAAAATCGACCACCGATTATGGAAAGGCTACAAATGTGTATATAAGTGCCAATTACAAACCAAATGGCAGTTGGATGCTACGCTCGCCATCGGGCACCACAAATATGTATATTGTTGACATATCGCTTGTTGGCTGGGGCGATGGTCACACAAAAGCTGTCAACTCAACCCAATATGGCGTTGTTCCAGCCCTCTGTCTTGAGGCCGATTTTGAGGTGAATTTTGTCACCAACTGCGACACCGTTATTGCCAAGCAGATGGTTGAAAGGGGCGCTTGCGCGACAGAGCCTGCCATAACCCGCGAGGACTACACATTGCTCGGCTGGTACGGCGACGAAGCTTGCACTGAAGCATTCGACTTTGCCGGCGCAATAATTCGTGACACAACGCTTTACGCCAAGTGGAGACAGGATTTTGTAGAGGTTGGCGGAACCCACTTTGACAGCACAGCCGTTGAAGGCTCCAGCGTCTTCATCAGCGGCCGCGAGTTTGCCATTCAGAACCTTGTGGCAGGCACTCACGAGGTAACACAGACTGAATATGAGGCTGTTATGGGTGTAAACCCAAGCCATTTCAACGGCACGGAAGGTCTTGAGCCTTCTGTTGGCGAAATTCAGGCTTATCGCCCGGTTGAGACTGTCAGCTGGTACGATGCCATTGTTTACTGCAACCGCCGTAGCCAAGCCGAAGGGCTTACTGCCTGCTACAAGATTAATGGTGACACCGCCACAGCCAATTGGGGAGAAGTTCCGACTTCAAACAACGATACTTGGAACGCGGTAACCTGCGACTTTGAGGCCAACGGCTACCGCCTGCCCACCGAGGCTGAGTGGGAGTATCTGGCCCGCGGCGGCAATCTCACCAACAGCGGCCAGACCACTTACAGCGGAAGCAATTCGGCTGACAGTGTTGCTTGGTACACTGACAACAGCAGTAGCAAGACACACGAGGGTAGACTCAAGAAAGCCAACGCCTTAGGCATCTACGATATGAGCGGAAACGTTTATGAGTGGTGCTGGGATTGGTTCGGCAATATATCGAAGGATACGGCTGCCACAGGTGCATCGTATGGCACTTACCGCGTTACGCGTGGCGGTGCAAAACAAAATGAGGATGACCGTTGCGAAGTGTCGTTCCGCGACAATCTGTCGCCATTCAACAGTGGTGACTACCTCGGCCTCCGCGTGGTTCGCACCAATGTTTCGGCCACCACGCACACCGTTAGCATCAATGCTATGAACGGCTCAGCAATAGCCAGCCAGACAGTTTGGAAAGGCTACATCCTCTCGAAACCCGCCACACCAACCCGCGAGGGCTATGTATTCCTTGGCTGGTACGGCACCGCGGATTACACTAAACCGTTCGATTTTGCCGGCGCAATCACTTCCGACACAACCATCTACGCCAAGTGGGGGCAATACTACGCCAAAGTGGGCGGCACACTCTATTACGACAAGGAATCGACCATTTCAGCCATCAGTCAGATTTACAAAAATGATACTATAGAGCTCTACAGCGCGGTAACAGCTGCCGATTTGGGCAAGGCAGATGAGCCGAACACCATCATCTATGCAATCAAATACATTCAAAGCCAAATTGGAGTAACTCTTGTGGTGCCAGAGGGAGCCAACATTGTGCTTGAGGGTGATGATTGCAAGGATATGTTCCAAAATTGCTCGAAACTTGTATCGGCCGATTTGCGGGGCTTCAATACTGAATATGTCGAGGATATGAGCTTTATGTTCGATGGTTGCCGGGCTCTTGCCACTCTCGATGTGAGCGGTTTCAACACAAGCAATGTGAGAACAATGTCTGATATGTTCGATGTTTGCGAAGCCATCACCAAGCTTGATTTGAGTAACTTCAACACAAGCAATGTGACCGATATGAACGATATGTTCAGGTATTGTTCGTCTCTCGAAGCTGTCGATTTGAGCAGTTTCAACACCGAGAAGGTTGAATTAATGAGTGCTATGTTCATCTGGTGCGAAAAACTTACCACGCTCGATTTGAGTAGCTTCAACACCGCAAAAGTCTATAATTTAAGCGGTATGTTCACTGGTTGCACGGAACTCAAAACCATCTACGCCGCAAGCGAAGCCAATTGGGGTGTAAGCGACGACCCGTATTTTGTGTCGGGTGATATGTTCAAAGATTGCTCGAAGCTAGTAGGCGGCAGCGGCACCACATTCAATAGCAGTGCCATTGATGCCACCCGCGCCCGCATTGACGGCGGTGAGGGTAATGAGGGTTACTTCACCATCAAGCCCATTAGCTACTACTACATCACCCCGGGTTTGGACGATTACACCGGCCATACCGGCCTCACAGCCGAGCAGGCTCTGCCAAATATCGATTCGGCACTTGCAAGAATAAGCGGTGAAGGTTCGGATGGCATCACATACTTTCTCAAAATTAGCGGTGGCCTCACTGGCCAACAATCCATTGGCGATACGCTCAACGGCAAGGCGAGGCGGATTGTGCTGGAGGGCGTTACAGGCAATACAGTCGACAGCCTCTATGGAAACAACGTCGGCATAGTGCTTACCGTTGCCACCTCTGTGCCAGTTGAAATTCGCAACTTAAAAATCACCGGCGGGAAGGCAGCAAAGGGCGCCGGTGTTTATGTTGATAATGCCAATGTAACTATCGGCGACGGAACGTTGATTGCCAATAATATAGCAGATGGAGACGGCGGTGGCGACGCTTTAGGCGGTGGTGTTTATGTTGGCAATGGTGGCTATGTTAGAATGACAGACGGCATAATCAGTGGTAATATAGCTGCCGGCACTGGTTTTGGTAGCAATTATGGCGCTGGTGTTTGTATTTACAGAGGTGGTACATTCACTATGGATGGAGGCGAGATAATCAACAATACATCTAAAGGAGGCATATATCTTGGGGGAAGCGGCGGCGGTGTTATGGTTTTTCCAAGTGCAACGTTTAGTATGAATGCCGGAACAATTAGTGGCAATATAGTTGAAAATGGCAGGGACGAAGGCGGTTATGAAGGTAGTGGTAAAGGTGTTTTTGTGTTCGGTGCTCAAGCAGGAGAAGAGGGAGGCACCTTTATTATGGGCGGCAATGCACAGATAGCCAGTGATAACGATGTTTATCTGTGCGAAGGTACGGTTATCACCATTGCCAGCGTACTCGATAATATGTATGCGGGCACCATCACCCCGCAGAGTTACCCTGAGAGCTACACAACGGAGCTTCCGGTATTTGCTTTTGCCGACGGCGTTGACGGCAAGCAGGGCGTCAAGTTCAAAGTGACACCCGAGCAGCGCGGTGGCAAAACATACTACTGGTACACCAATGGTGGAGGTAAGATTAGCAAAGACCAGTGCCGCATCAATGTGCCGAACGATGCCGCCCACCCGTATGTCCTCACTTACGACTCGGAATATAAAATTTCTTCCGATGCTGCCGGTCACCCCGAGGTTTATATCGCTAAAGATGTTTCAGGCGTCACAACCTCACTCAGCTACTACGTAACATTGGATGGCTACAAGCGGGTTTCGCCACGATATCACAGTAGTTTTAGTATGTACAACTATAACTCTGGCGTAAAGTTCTACTATCATATCACGCTCGAGGGCGATAATTCCATCCAAAACAACGACAGAGCACCCCTTTTCTATGGGGGAGCTGGCAATGCCGAACTGATATTCGATGCCACCTCAGCCACCGGTGGCACACTTTCGCTCTCAGTAACCGATGCCAGCAACAACGCTTTCTATCTTGAACCCGGATCGGGCACTATAAACTTCAAGGTTGCCGATGGCTGCACGTTCACCGGCACAGTTGGCGAAACAACCTACAGCGATATTACCGAGTTCTTCAATGCTGCCAAAACAAACTCAAGCGCAAGCTTCACGGTTAAGCGCTGGGCCGTCAGCGAGAACGGCCACCAATATGTTGATTTAGGCCTTACAAGCGGCACCCTTTGGGCAACAACCAACGTGGGTGCAACAAATCCGCAGGATTACGGCGATTACATTGCTTGGAGCGAGACGGAGCCGCTCTACGCAACACTAGACCCGCTTACTTGGAGAGCAGACAAGGATACTTCGGGTTATTCGTGGGTAAACTTCACATTATCAGATGGAGATAGTGAAAACTTTACCAAATATAATAGCACCGATGGCAAAACCATCCTCGACCCTGAAGATGATGCCGCCACCGTCAACTGGGGCAGCGGTTGGGCAACACCTACACCCGCCGAAGCTTGTGAACTTGAAAAAGAGTGCTATTGGGAGTGGACAACCAATTACAATGGTACGGGCGTTGCGGGTTACATTGTTTACAAATCAGTTGACAAGAGTAAGGACTATAATGAAATCAGCAACCAGAAAGTATCTTCGCGAAAACACGACTCTGGTCATACCTATTCACCATCAACCGACGCGCACATTTTCCTTCCAGCGGCGGGTCGTTTCACTTTCAAAACTGTGGTAGACCCATCCATCGGTTTCTTCATGACGGCTTCCCCGGGTGGTTCTGACGCACAACTTATGCAAGTTGGGTCAAGCTTAACTCAATATGGTTATGGCTATCCCCGCCGCACGGGTTTCTCGGTTCGTCCGGTGAAGAGGCCATAGTGCAGGCAGAAGTTTTGTTGCTTTGAAAAACGAAAATAGCCTCCGGGGTTGGTGCCTTGGGGGCTTTTTTTGTTGGGGGGGGGCGCGGGCGGGGCGCTAGGGCGCAAGGCTGGGCGTTTTTTTTTGCAGGGCGGCTGGGGAGATCCTTCTGCGGGGCGGGTGGCGTTAGGGTGCAAGGCTGGGGCAGTTTTTGAATTGCGATGACGCAATTCAAAGGGACAATCAGAGGGGAAGTGGTTCATTTAGTTAGAAAAGTGCTACATTTGTAATGTTTGTCCGCGTCGTCGCGGACAAAGCCACGCGGACAAAGCCACGCGAACGAAACCGCGCTGGCAAAACACACTTTCACAAGCAAGAGGCATAGCAAAAATGGCGGACAATACAGAACACAACAGACCTAAGTTTTGGAACCCCACCGACACAAGCCGCCATCACCGAATGAACGACTGGGATTACTGCAACCGCGCCATTTACCATATTACGCTTGCCGTTGCCGGGCGGCGGCACTTGTTCGGCGAGTTGGTGGGCGACAGTGCCGATACTGCCCGGATAGAGCTCAATGAATTTGGGGTTCGGGTTTATCGGAAACTGTACGGCACACCGCAATTCTACGCGCCCAAAGGGTACTCTCTGCAACTCCTTGCCCTGAAAGTTATGCCCGACCATCTGCACTTTGTTATTTTCGCAAAGTCGCGGTTGCCCAAACCTATCGGGAACGTAGTTCGAGGTTTCAAGAGCGGTTGCTCCTCTCTTTTCAGGCGCACGTATGCCAAATGTGCCGAAAACGCCCAACAGCCAGAGCATACGCCGCCAGTGCTTGCCGGTTTTGTTCCGGTTTTTGAGGCGAATGGCGGTAGCATCTGGGAGAAGATACCGGCCGGCTATCACGAGCGCATTCTTTTCGGAAAAGGCCAGCTCCAAAATATGATAAACTACGTTCGCGACAACCCGCGCCGGCTGTGGCTGAAGAGGCATAATCCGGAGCTTTTCAGGCTGCACCGGCAGACCGAGGTGCGCGGACTGACGTTCACCTCGCTGGGCAACCATTTCCTGCTCGACTGGCCGGTCAGGCAGTTGGTGGAGATGTCGCGCAGCGCCAGCGAGGAGCAGATTGAGGAGCGGCTGCAGGAGGTTTGGGCGGAGGCCCGCAGCGGGGCGGTGACCTACACGGCGGCCATCAGTCAGGGCGAGAAGCTGATTGCCTGCACCTTGCGCGAGCAGGGTTTTCCGCTGGTTATTCTTCTTTGCGATGGCTTCCCGGCCGCCGATTTGCCCGAGGCGCGCTATTTCAAGCCCGGCGGCCCATATTTTGAGGCTTGCGCCGATGGACGGTTGCTACTTTTGGAGCCGTCGGAGGCGGTGTTTCAGACGCCGGCCATTGTTGAGGCCACCAACCGCGCACTCCTTCAGAAATCGGAGGCCCGCCACACCAGTTATTCCGGGCTTGCCGGCGATTCGCAGCGCTACCGTTTTGTGGCGCTGAACCAGATTGGAAGATGGTTGGCAGAGGAGAGATGAAAAGAAACATTGCACCCGCACTTATTTATTAATCTGTTGAAAACAAATTGCTAAATAATTTGCCATTCAATCAATAATGTATATATTTGCGTTTTGAAAAATAAGATTAATTCAAAAATTAATTCTATGAAAAGAAAATTAACCATTGCGGCTTTGCTGTTTGTTTCAGTACCCGCATTTTCTCAGTTCAAACAGAGCGAAGTTGTGGCTTCTGCTGGTGGATTTGAGGCCAATGCCAATTTTTCAATCAGCTACACCATTGGCGAACCTGTAGCCGGAACGCTAAAGGCTGGTGATTTGATTGTTGTGCAAGGTTTCCAACAGGGTTATACTGTTAAGCAGGATGTTAGCGTTGCCGACGAGTGGGCCAACAACGTCACCATCTACCCGAACCCGGTTAGCAAAACACTGTATGTAGCTATGGATGAGGCTCCGGCAGGTGAGTGCACGGCGCGTCTTTTCGATATGACAGGCCGTTTGGTTGGCGAGAACAACTTCAACGGCGATGTTCGTGTGTCGCTCGATGTTGAGGCTCTGCCGCAGGGAGCATACTTTGTGAAGATTTTTGTTGACGACCGTGCGGTAGTCAACCGTAAGATTATGAAGTACTAAAGCCGGGAGGCCGCAAGCCGGGGCTTTTCTCACACGCTTGAGTATCACCGATTTGTGTGTCTTTGAATTCGACAATACATAAAAAATAACTTATATGAAAAGAATTACTATCAGACTTATGGCAGCCATAGCGTTGTTGTTCACCACAGCAGCCGCAACAATGGCACAAGGCAGTTTCGCCTATCAGGCGGTTATCCGCACTGCCGACGGAAAAGTAGTCAGCAACCAGAAAGTTGGAATGCGATTCACTTTACTGAGCGACGGAACCTCATACTACAGCGAGGTTCATACCCCCACTACCAACGAGTTTGGCAACATCTCGGTAATGATTGGCAGTGGCACCAAAGAGAGCGGAGATTTTATGAATGTTCCTTGGAGCAAGATGAATCTGATGCTCAAGATTGAGGTTGATGCCAAAGGCGGAACCAACTATACCGAGTTGGGACAGACACAGCTGTTGTCGGTGCCATACGCAATGTATGCCCAGACAGCCGGCAAGGTTGAGGCCACACAGAAGTCATCATCGGTTAACGAGCCTATTTTCGAGGTTAAGGACAAAGACGGCAACCTTGTATTTGCCGTGTACCCCGATGGAGTTAAGGTTTATGTTGACGACACCGATGTGACCAAGGCAAAACGCAGCGGCTTTGTTGTTACAGGCCGCTCGGCCACCAAAGACGGCGAGAGTGCCGACTATTTTGCAGTTAACGCCGAAGGTACTCAGGTGTTCATTGACGACACCGCAACCAGCAAGGCAAAACGCAGCGGTTTCGTAGTAACAGGCCGCTCGGCCACCAAAGGCGGTGAAAATGCCGACTATCTGGCAGTCAACGGCAATGGTACCCAGGTTTATGTTGACGACCCGGCAGAAGACAAGGCAAAACGCAGCGGTTTTGTAGTAACAGGCCGCTCAGCCACCAAAGATGCTAACGCCGACGTGCTCAAAATCGATGGCGCAGGCACTCAGGTCTTCATCGACGACAGCGTAACCGGCAAGGCAAAACGCAGCGGCTTCGTAGTAACAGGCCGCTCGGCCACCAAAGATTCCGATGCAGCCGACTATCTGGCAATCAACGGCAACGGTACTCAGGTTTATGTTAATACCGATGTTACTGATGATAAGGCAAAACGCAGCGGTTTCGTAGTTACAGGCCGCTCAGCCACCAAAGACGAGGAACTCGACGTATTTGTAGTTGACGGTTTGGGCACTCAGGTATTCATCGATGAAACCGACGAGAGCAAGGCAAAACGCAGCGGTTTCGTAGTAACAGGCCGCTCGGCCACCAAAGATTCGGACAGCGACTACTTCAAGGTTACCAGCGACGCAGTCAACGTAAGTATTTCATCGTTCAACGTATCCGACAAGACAACATCTGAGAGCGTGTTTGCCATCAAGCAAGGTAACGTGCAGGTTAACTCTGACTTGTTGATGACAGGTGAGGTTGGCAAGGTTGTTGACGCTGAGGCAATTAGCGACTCAATCTTCACCATCAACCTTGTTGGCAACGAACAGGTTATTACAACTATTGATACGATTGACCCGGATGGCGCCTTGGTTGACGGTGAATATGGTATGTATGCCTTACTGCGTATCACCGATAACTCTTATGTTCCAGTTTATGAGTGGGATAGCTTGATGTTCGACGCAAGAGGTTATGCCACCACCAACAAGAAGAGCGCTGTTGTTTCTGTACGTACCACTTGGGATGGTTCCGTTGTTGTCAATCCGTTGCAGAAGGATATCAAGAACTTTACAGCTGTGTTCGGTCTGACTTGGACAAGGAGCCAGGATAATGTACAAGAGTCTTTTGTATTCAAGAAGGTTATGATTGTTTCTGAAAATCAGAGCCAGGGTCAAGGCCAGGGCGGTAATCAGTCTCAAGTACAAGGAGGATTCTACGGAGTTGAAAAGGGACATATGATTGTTAATACGTTTGAAAATGGCGAGACCCATCAATTTGATTACTACTTTCTTGACTACGGCAAAAAGGAATACTTCACTTACGAAAACGAAGATGGAAATACAATGATTTATTATACTGATTGGGAAGCAGAACCTTCTGATAATACTAAAGAATATATTTACCTTCCTGAAAATAAGGAGTGGGCATATTATACTATGGAAGCGGAACGTAGTGAACCATTTTATTATTTCGCTGGCGATGAGGATTACGCCGCAGATGGTGGTGAAATAAATGGTCTTCGAACAAAATTGTATACTGCTGATGGGCAGCAAGATTTTGATATAAAAATATATGTATATGAAGGCATTAGGGTTAGAACAGAATTTAATGACGAGGTAACCGAAAAAATTGAATCATTCGATTTCAATTCCGACGTACAGGATTTCTTCGAATGGGCAAAAGGCAAAGGTTACGATTTACCTGGAAAGCCTGAATAATTATTGTTAACTTACAAATAAAGAGCCATCTGCTTGCAGGTGGCTTTTTTATTTTGTGCTGATGGCAAATTGAATTGATGGCCGGTTGCTGATATTCAACTGAAAAAACTATTTTTGGCGTATAAAATCTGACAGATATGAAGACAATGCTTTTTCTTGGTGGCATAGGTGGCGGCGAAATTGTCATTATTGCCATAGTGGTGTTGCTGCTGTTCGGCGGCAAGAAAATTCCGGAGTTGATGCGTGGATTAGGCAAGGGAGTCCGCAGTTTTAAGGATGGCCTGAACGACAAAGCCGACGGTGAGCCAAAGAACCAGACCGATGGCGCAGAAAACGGCAAATAACAGCCAACTCACTTTTTGGGACCATCTCGACCAATTGCGCGGCAGTCTGTTCCGCATTTTGTCCGCTGTGATGGCGCTGGGCTTTGTGGCTTTTGCCTTTAAAGAGCCGTTGTTCAATGTTCTGCTCGCCCCCAAAAACAGCAGTTTCCTGACCTACCGGCTGCTTGAGCGTGTGGTGGGTGTGGCCGGTGGCGACTTCAAGGTTCATATGATTAACACCGGTCTGGCGCAACAGTTTATGGTGCATCTGAAGGCGGCCTTTGCTGTCGGTTTTCTGGTGGCGTCGCCCTACATTCTGCACGTGCTCTACAGTTTTGTGTCGCCGGCGCTCTACCGCAGCGAGCGGCGCGTGGCCGTGAGGCTTGTGGGCGGCGGTTACGTGATGTTTATGATGGGCGTGGCGCTCAACTATTTTCTGATTTTCCCGCTCACATTCCGATTTCTGGGCACATATCAGGTCAGCGCCGATGTGCCGAATCTCATCTCGCTCGACTCGTATATGTCAACCTTGCTGATGCTCAGTCTTGCAATGGGCTTGATGTTCGAGCTGCCGGTGCTGTCGTGGCTGCTGGCGCGAATGGGCTTTGTGAGCGCCGGTTTTATGCGCCGCTATCGCCGTCACGCCGTGGTGGCCATCTTGGTGGTGGCCGCAGTCATAACCCCCACCGCCGACGTGTTCACGCTGAGCGTGGTGTCGCTGCCCATCTATTTGCTGTATGAGTTGGGCATTGTTATAGCGGCCCGTGCCGAAAAACATCGCGCCCAAGCGTAATTTTTTTTGACAGATAAATTTTTTAAGATACCGATATGTTACAGATTGGAACAAAGGCTCCCGCTTTCGAGGGCATCGATGAAAATGGTAAAACAGTGAAACTGAGCGATTTTGCCGGACGCAAACTTGTGCTCTATTTCTACCCAAAAGACAGCACACCCGGTTGTACGGCCGAGGCCTGCGACCTGCGCGACAACTACCATCGTTTTCTGTCGCTTGGCTATGAGGTGCTTGGCGTGAGCAAGGATTCGGCGGCATCGCACCAGAAATTCATCGCAAAATATGAGTTGCCCTTCCACCTTATTTCCGACCCCGATTGCACTATTTTGAAGGCTTACGAGGCTTGGGGCGTGAAAAAAATGTATGGCAAGGAGACTGTCGGCACCATCAGGACTACGTATGTGATTGATGCTGATGGCGTTATCATTGACGCGATAGCGAAAGTGAACACCAAGAACCACTCGGCGCAGCTTCTGGGCGAGTAGGAGGGGAATAAAAAGCACAATTCTCAACGATAAATAGTAATTTTGCGCGATTTTAAAACTAACAAAATGGCAGCATATTTATGTAGCGACAACCGCAAGGTGACCACTCTGCGGCTGATTGAGATGAAGAAACAGGGTGAGAAGATTTCGATGCTCACCGCCTACGATTATACAACCGCAAAAATTTTTGATGCGGCGGGGCTCGATGTTATTCTGGTCGGCGACAGCGCGTCGAACGTGATGCTGGGCAACGAAACCACAGTTCCGATGACGCTCGACAAGATGATTGTGTTTGCTGGGGCGGTGGCCAAAGCCGTCAAACGCGCGCTGGTGGTGGTTGATATGCCGTTCGGCACCTATCAGGTTGACCCCACTTCGGCCGTGCAGAACGCCATTCGCATTATGCAGGAAACGGGCGCCGACTCGCTCAAACTTGAGGGCGGTCTGGAAATTATTCCGATGGTGAAAAAGATTATCGACGCTGGCATTCCTGTGATGGGCCATTTGGGACTTACACCGCAGAGTATCAACGCTTTCGGTACATACGCCGTGCGTGCGAAAGATGAGGCCGAGGCCGAAAAACTTGTCAGCGACGCGCATTTGCTCGAAGAAGCAGGCTGCTTTGCCGTGGTGCTTGAAAAAATACCCGCCAAGTTGGCCGCACGTGTGGCTTCAGAACTGAGAATCCCTGTAATCGGCATTGGCGCTGGCGGTCAGGTGGATGGCCAAGTGCTGGTTTTTGCCGATATGCTCGGCCTGACGCAAGGTTTCAGCCCGCGTTTCCTGCGCCGCTATGCCGACCTGAACACGGTTGTCACCGATGCTGTAGGTCAGTACATTACCGATGTCAAACAGGGCGATTTCCCCAACGAAAACGAGCAGTATTGATATGGAAAACAACCGTCCGCTCATTCTCGTGACCAACGACGACGGCTATTCGTCGAAAGGCATAACCGAACTCATTGCAATGGCGCAACGCATTGGCGATGTGGTGGTTGTGGCGCCCGATGCGGCACAGTCGGGAAAGTCGCACGCCATAACTTTCAGCAATTATATCCGCGTGAAAATCATAACCGATGAGCCAAATCTTAAGGTTTATTCGGTAACTGGCACGCCTGTGGATTGCGTGAAGATGGCTATCAACCGCTTGCTCGACCGCCAACCCGACCTTCTTCTGTCGGGTATCAATCACGGCACAAATTCAACCGTATGTGCCTTTTATTCAGGTACTTTGGGCGCGGCCACCGAAGGCGCGATGAACGGCATTCCGTCGGTTGGCGTTTCGCTTTGCAGTTTCGATATGGACGCTGATTTCTCGGTTGTTGTAAAACACACAGAACCAATACTTAAACGCCTTTTGGCCACCAATACCGACAAGAATCTCTGCCTGAATATCAACTTCCCCGATATTCCCGAAACCGATTTCCGCGGAATGAAGATTTGCCGTCAGGCTGATGGCCTTTGGAAGGAGGATTTTATTGAATATCAAGACCCGTCGGGCCGCCCATTTTATTGGTTGTCAGGCGAGTTTATCAATAACGAACCCGATTCCGCCGACACCGACGAGTGGGCGTTGGCGCACGGCTACGCGTCGATTGTGCCCATCAACCTTGACTCGACCGACTACACACGGCTCAAAAAAATCGATTATCTGATATGAAAGTGACTGATAAACCGATAGTTGGAATTGTGATTGGAGCCGTTTTGCCCATCATTTGTCTGGCGATTTTTCTGCCATTGGTGGCCTATGGCAAAGGTTACGATTCGGTGGCCGAATGTGTCCGCCATTTCCAAAGGTTCGGCGTGCTGTATAAGATTGTGAGTCTGAGCCTTATGCCCAATGCGGGATTGTTTTTCTGGTGGACTCGCCAAAACCGTCTGAGCCTTGCCCGCGGCGTGCTGGCAATGTGCTTGCTGTATGGCGTGGCAATATTGGCGATTTATTTTGTTTAATGGTGAGGGGGAAGAGTTTAGTGTTGAGAGGTTTAGTTTAAAGTTAATCGGTTCCGATAGTTATCGGGATAACAAGTTTAAATTTCAGGAGTCGTAATTCAAAAATCAAAAATCCTAATTCCTAAATCCTAAATAACCAATGCGTTACTTTCTGATAGCAGGCGAGGCGAGTGGCGACCTTCACGGGTCGAATCTAGTGCGGGAACTGAAGTTGCAGGACCCGCAGGCGCATTTCCGCTTTTTCGGCGGTGACCTGATGGCCGCGCAGGCTGGCGTGCCGCCCGTCAAGCACTACAGCGAGATGGCCTTTATGGGCTTTGTGCGCGTGCTGATGAATCTGCGCAAAATCGGCCGTAATATGGAGCAATGTAAGGCCGAAATTATTGATTTTAAGCCTGATGTGGTTATCTTGATTGACTTTGCAGGATTCAATTTGCGCATTGCCGAATTTGCCAAAAGCCTTGGGCTGAAAACCGTTTTCTACATTTCACCGAAAATCTGGGCCTGGAAGCAGAACCGCATAAAAAAGATAAAGAAGTATATCGATAAAATGCTGACAATCTTGCCGTTCGAGACGGAGTTCTACGCCCTTTTCGACTATCCCGTGGAGTATGTCGGCAATCCGATTTTGGACGCAATCGAAGAATTTCGGTCGGATGATAACCAAACCGAAGCCGATTTCCGCAAGGCCAACAACCTGACTGATAAGCCGATAATCGGACTTTTGGCAGGAAGCCGCAAGCAGGAAGTTGATTTTATGCTGCCCGTGATGATTGAAGTCAGCCGCCAATTTCCCGAATATCAGTTTGTTATATCGGGAGCCCCTGGTCTCGACCGCGACTATTACACCAAAGTGATTGGTGCCGACTGCAACATTCCGATTGTCTTTGGTCAGACATATAACTTGCTCAAATTCAGCCGTGCAGCGTTGGTGACTTCGGGCACGGCCACGCTCGAAACGGCGCTGTTTGGTGTTCCCGAAGCGGTTCTCTATAAAATCACCGCCCCCGATTTTCTCTATCGCATCGGTCGCAGATGGCTGAAAGTGAAATGGATATCGCTGGCGAACCTTATTGTCGGCCGCGAGATTATCCGCGAACTTGTGCAGATGGACTGCAACCCGCGCACCATTGCCGATGAGTTGCGCAAAATTCTTGATGATAAGCAGTATGACGCTGAATTTCAGCGCAATTACGCCGAACTTCGGCAGCGTATGGGCAGCGCTGGAGCGTCGCAACGGGCAGCGCAGGCGGTGATTAAGTTTGTGTCGGCGTAATTTAACCGCACTGTGTTTGCAAAATGCAGAAACTGCCGCCAAACTTTGTTGAAATTCATTTACATTTGGCATTGGCTCTGCTATTGAATTGCGGAGTGCAAATAATTGCAAATCAGTGAGAAATAGATATTTGGTTTTGGTTTTTCTGTTGGCGTTTGCGGCGTTGGGCGCACGAGCCGAAACTGTGCGTGTCAACATCTTCAGTCAAAGCAAAATCAAAACGCTAGTCTTCACTACCGACGAGGGCAAATACAGTCTTGTGGCCGACAACCGAATGCTTATGAGGCTGAAAAAGAACGCGATAATCTACTTCACAATCGTGGGTAAGGGCATCAGCGTTTGGGACCAAGACGAGCATTTGGGCATCTTCAGCGAACTCTATCTGACGGCGTCAACGCGCAAGAGCATTTTCAAAGTGGAGCCTGCCGTGCCCGCACTCAAGCCACGTCTCTACGACGGCGATTTGAAGGTTACAACCGATGGCGGAAATCTGAAAATTGAGAATTACGTCGATGTAAATGATTATCTGTCAGGCGTTGTGGAGAGCGAAGCGGGGCCGAAAGCGCCTTACGAATATTACAAGACGCAGGCAATTATTAGCCGCACTTATCTTTATGAGAAAATCTGGCGCGAAGGTGTTGAGAAATACAGTCTGATGGACGATGTGAGCCATCAAGTTTACCTGAACCGCTGCCACCGCAACAGCCTTATCCGTCAGGCCGTTTCGCACACCACCGACCTTATTATTGTTGATTCCACCAACACCCCGATAACCGCCGTATTTCATTCAAATTCAGGCGGTCAGACGGCCAATTCGGAGGATGTGTGGCTCTCGTCGCTGCCCTACCTGAAATCGGTCATCGACACGTTCAGCATCCGTCAGCACAACTCAATCTGGCGCGACACAGTCTCGGTTGACCGATGGATTAAATACTTGCAAAACAACGGGATAAAGATTGTTGACGGCAAGTCGCGCGCGGCGAATCTGGTTTATTCGCCCACTAGCCGCGACCGCTGCTACCGCTATATGACGGACACCATTCCACTCAAGAAAATCCGCGCCGATTTTGGTTTCAAGTCGGCCTGGTTCTCAATCAGCCCCCGACCTGGCGGCAAGGTGCTCGATTTCACTGGCTACGGCTACGGCCACGGCGTCGGCCTTTCGCAGGAGGGCGCAATGGAGATGGCCCGCCGCAACTATTCGTTTCTCGACATCATCAACTTCTACTACAAAGGGGTTAGGGTAGTGAATATCAGGAATATAGAGAGACAGCAGTCGAATAGAAATTAGATACGTCTAACAGCGCAAACGCATTGAATAACTTGTTGTGGAAAAAGGAGTTGTAACAAAATCGACAGGCAGTTGGTATCTGGTTCGGAAGGCCGATGGGAGCGTGGTGGAGTGCCGCATTCGCGGGAAGTTCCGCACCAAGGGGCTGCGCACAACCAATCCTGTGGCGGTGGGCGACGTGGTGGAGTTTGACGTTGACGCCGAAACAGGTAAGGGCTTGATACACAGCATTGACGACCGCCGAAACTATATCATCCGCAAGTCGATAAACCTGTCGAAGGAGGCGCAGATAATGGCCGCCAACATCGACCAAGCCATTCTGGTGGTGACGCTCGTGAGTCCGCGCACGTTCACGCAGTTCATCGACCGCTTTCTGGCGTCGGCGGAGGCTTACAACATTCCTTCGATTTTGGTTTTCAATAAGATAGATTTATACAACGAGCAGCAGACCGCCGAAATGGACGAACTGATTGCCGTTTACGAAAAGATTGGTTATGAGTGTGTTAAGACATCGACGGTGCAAAACATCGGCATCGACCGCATTGAGGAACTTACGCGCGGCAAATTATCGCTGCTGGCGGGCCATTCGGGTGTTGGCAAATCGACTATCGCCAACCGCTTGAATCCCAACCTTGAACTGCGCACGTCGGCCATTTCCGACTCGCACGGCAGCGGAATGCACACCACCACCTATCCCGAAATGCACCCGCTGCTCAACGGCGGCTATATTATTGATTCACCTGGAATTAAGGGCTTTGGTACCATCGAAATGAAGGACGAAATGGCGCACTATTTCCCCGAAATGTTCGCCGAGTCGGCCAACTGCCAATTCTACAACTGCACGCATACTCACGAGCCGAAATGCGCTGTGAAACAGGCTGTTGCCGAAGGTCGCATCGCGCAAAGCCGCTACAACAGTTATTTAAGCCTACTGAACGATGAGGACGAGGATAAATATCGGCAAGGTGTTGATTAGCACGGTGTTGGCCGCGGTGCTATGCGCCTGCGGCGGCCAGCCATCGCCGAAAGACCAACCACAGCAGCAAACGGAAACGGCATCGGCGCAGACCGAAAAACCGAAACCGAAGACGGCATCGCCGAAAGGCACCAAAAAGGCGGCCAAGCCCAAAAAAGTCCGACTGACGGAGGACAACGTGGTTGAGGAACTCACCAAATACGGCCGCGAGAATCCCGAACGGAGGGTGAAAATCGTCACGTCGAAGGGCACAATGGTGGTGGAGTTGTACGAGAACACGCCGCTGCACCGCGCCAATTTCATCCACCTTATCAAGGAGCACTACTACGACGGCACGGAGTTTTACCGCGTCATCAATAATTTTATGATTCAGGGCGGCGACACCGATGGCTACGAGCGGCGCGCGGTGAAGGAGAAAATCGGCAAATACACGCTGCCTGCGGAGTTCCGCGAGGGCAACATCCACAAGCGCGGAGCCCTGTCGATGGTGCGTGAGTATGAGAACAACCCCGAGAAACGCTCGTCGCCGTTTGAGTTTTTCATTGTTCAGGGCACCACCTACACCGACGGCGAACTGAACGGCACCGAGTTCAACTACAACGTGAAAATCGGCCCCGAAGCTCGCGCCGTGTACAAATCGGTTGGCGGCTGCGCCTACCTTGACGGTCAGCACACGGTGTTTGGTGAAGTGGTTGAGGGATTGGAAGTTATCGATAAGATTGCCGCCGTGAAAACCGACAACGGCGACTGGCCGCTTGAGGCGGTGACGATTAAAATGGAGATTGTGAGGTGAGGGTGAATCGGTCAACTGGTGAATCGGTGAATCGTTTAAGAGTTAGTTGGTTGAAATGTAGGGACGCGATTCATCGCGTACGCGTTAAGAAAACAGGTGAATCGTTGAATTTGCGTGTTATTCCCCAAAAAAAGTGTGCTATTTAGCCGATTATTCCCCAATAAAAATGTAATAATTGGTTATAATTTGTTAAAAATAAACGCGTTGCAATAAGGTGGCATTTTTGAAGCATTGAAGGAAGCCGCATCCACAATAGACCGAGCAGAATTATTTGTATTTTTACAAACAGAAATCAAGATGTTATGAAAAGACTAATTACACTTTTTGCCGCTGTTGCGTTTGCGGGGCAGGCGTGGGCGCAGCCGTGGAAGCAACAACCCGAAGCGTTCGATTTTGAAGCAAAGGCAGGAGAAGTGACTGTGTATTATCATATTACTAACGACAGTGAACCTTACACTGTTGAAATTGTTCCGCCTTCAAAACTCATAGGCGACTATTATTCTGGCTTTAACGGAACGAAAGGCGATTTGGCAATTCCTGAAACTGTTGTCAATGACGGACAAACATATTCTGTCACACGAATCGGGCACTTTGCGTTCTATGGTTGCACAGGGTTGACATCAGTAACTATTCCGAATTCTGTGACAAGCATCGGTGATTGCGCTTTTTATGGTTGCAAAGGCTTGATTTCGATGGTAATTCCCAATTCCGTCACAGTTTTAGGCAAAAGTGCGTTTTGTTATTGTGAAGGTCTGACATCAGTTTCTATTCCCAATTCAATCACGAGCATCAGTGAAGGACTATTCTTCGGTTGC
The DNA here is from genome assembly GCA_946404125.1 of uncultured Bacteroidota bacterium. GTDB lineage: Bacteria > Bacteroidota > Bacteroidia > Bacteroidales > SZUA-534 > RUG13583. The sequence continues at coordinate 90,184 of CAMJCK010000008.1, forward strand.
CACAGTCTGGCATCGGTCAAAGTCCCTGAAACAGTTACGAATATTGAGAAAGATGCGTTCGCCCATTGCACCAACCTGACATCAGTTAACATTCCCGACGGCATTACAATCATTAATTACGGAGTATTTGATGATTGCCGCAGCCTGAAATCAATCGACATACCTAAATCGGTAAAAAGCATAGGCTCGACTGCATTCAGTTTTTGTGGTTTTGTATCGCTATCTATTCCTGAAGGTGTTACCCACATCGGCTATGCCGCGTTTGATAATTGCCGCAGCCTGAAATCAATCAGCATTCCTGCAAGCGTTACACAAATCGATTCATTGGCATTTATCAGTTGCGTCAGCCTGAAATCGATAGCCATACCACAGGGCATTACAACAATTTATGCACATACGTTTTGGGGATGCGAGAATCTGACTTCGGTTACAATTCCAAATTCTGTAACAACTATTGGCAATGCGGCTTTCTTTAGTTGCTTAAGCCTTACATCAATCACTATCCCCGAAGGCGTTATGAGCATTGGTGATGCTGCGTTTCAAAATTGCCACAAACTGAAGAATGTCAGCATTCCAAAATCGGTTACGAGTGTAGGCGAGAATACATTCAAAGGCTGTAAATATGAGTATAAAGAGCAATGAGTTTTTTCACGTTCAAAATCATAAATCAAATCCCGATAGCTATCGGGACAAAAATCAAAAATAGATATGCATCTTCTTCTGATAAGCAATTCAACAATGGCGGGCGAGCCGTTTCTGGAGTATTCGAAAGACGAGATTGCGCGCTTTTTGAGCGGGCGGCAGAACATCGTTTTCATTCCGTACGCTGCCGTAACGTTCAGTTTCGACGATTTTGAGGCCAAGGTCAACCGCCGATTCCGTGATTTTGGTTTGAGTGTAAAATCGATACATCGGTTTGAAAATCAAGTGGAAGCCGTTGAGACTGCCGATGCCATTGTGGTTGGTGGCGGCAACACTTGGAATCTGGTGCGTCATCTGCATCAGAACGGCCTGATTGAGCCGGTGCGCCGCAAGGTGCAGGCCGGAACGCCATACGTTGGATGGAGCGCGGGCTCAAATGTGGCCTGCCCGACAATGCAGACCACCAACGATATGCCCGTGGTTGACCCTCTGGGCTTCGACACTTTCGGGCTGGTGCCGTTCCAAATTAATCCGCACTACACCGACAAGCAGATTGAAGGCCACGGAGGCGAGACTCGCGAGGAGCGCATTCTTGAGTATCTGGCTGCCAACCCAAAATCGACTGTTGTGGGCTTGCGTGAAGGTTGTATGCTGAAAATCAATGGCGAGCACGTCGAGTTCATCGGCAAACAGAGCCTGCGTCTGTTCATTAACGGTCGTCAACCCATTGAGATTGAGCCTGACGAAGAATTTGACTTCCTGTTAAACCTTAACCGCTGATGTGGCAGATAATATCGGGTAGTTTGCTTTTGAGCCTTGTCCACGCCGCCATTCCAAACCATTGGCTGCCCATTGTGGCCGTTGGTAAGAGCGAGCGCTGGACAATGCGCGAGACGCTGCACGCCACCGCGCTCATCGGCGCCGCACACATTGCAAGCACTGTGATTATCGGCATTCTGATTGGCCTTGCGGGATTCCAACTATCGAGCAACCACGCCGAACTGACGCACTGGGTGGCGCCCGCCGTTCTGGCCGTTTTGGGTGTCATTTTCATTGTTTCCGATTTTGTCGGGCGCGGCCATCACCATCACGACCATTTCGACGGTGCGCGGCAGGCAAAAACCAAGCGCGCCGTCATCGGCTCAATGGTTGTGGCAATGTTCTTCTCGCCCTGCATCGAACTCGAGGTCTATTTTCTGCC
>CAMJCK010000009.1:0-90185 GCA_946404125.1 uncultured Bacteroidota bacterium
CGGTTGTCTGCTGGCTGCAAGCGGTGCAGACGGCTGCGCAACATAGCGCGGTGAATAATTTTTTCATTGTTTAAAGTTTTTAAGTTTTCGAATTTACAATTTCATATTTCAAGAACTATAATGCCTGTTTAATTATTACACAATTCATTAATCCATTTCGCAATATCCGCCGGAACATCAGGACTGATGAGTTCATCGCCATCAGTGGTTTCAAGCGGATTGTCGGGGTTGCAGTGTTGGAAGATGTGATTCAGATTCTCGTACACTTTAATCTGATTTCTAGGATTTTGCTGCAAGTTTTTATTCAGCGATTCAAGTGTCATTTTGGGGTCGACATTTAAATCTTTGTCGCAAATCAACGCAAAAACCGGACACGCAACCTTTCGCACATCAGCTGCCGGATTAAAATCGATAATATGCCGGTTGTAAGGCGAATCATCCTGCTGAAGAAGCATCAGCCGCGCCTCGACCACACTGATTGCCGGATTTGATGAGACACCGCTGGCCTGCATCATAGCGTTTATTTGGTACGACAGAATTGTATCCATCCGCGTTGCCGGGCCGGCCATAGTGACAAGAAAATCGGTTAAGCCGCGGCCACCCAATATGTAGGCCACACTGCCGCCTTCAGAATGCCCGATGACACCCGTTTGCGAAAAATCGCCTAACGCTTTCAAAAAATCCAATCCACAGGCGGCATCTTCGGCAAAATCGGATATTGTAGCCGAAGCGAAATCGCCTGTCGACAGGCCGCATCCACGCTTGTCGTAATGCAGACTGGCGATGCCGTTGCGGGCTAGATAATCAGTAATCACGCGGAACGGTTTTGTCTTGCCGCGGTCAAGGTCGCCACCGCCCGTAACCATCAGCACAACAGGCACTTTCTGGCCTTTTTTAAATTCCTCGGGGTAGACAAGCGTGCCCGCAAGAACGACTTTTGCGGCTTTGTTCTCGAAAAACACCTCTCGCATCTCATAGTTGAATGGCGGTTGCGGTTCTTGCGGACTGACGCGCCCTGGTTTGTCGCCAAGTTCACCCTTCGCAAAATCCAATTTGAATTTCATTCCCTGCTGCTCAAATGTGCCGTTGATAGTGCTGTCCGATGTAAGCCGTCCGCGATAACTCAATCCTGCCTCGGCAAGACTGAACGCCAACGAATCGGTTGACATATAATCAATTGTTAGCGGAATATCATTCGCATTTTGTTGCGGAATGTCGAGCAGAATGGATTTCCCCGCCTCATCAATGTAGATTGTCAAATCAATCTTCACCCCGCCGGCGTCGATGGTTCCGTACCAATTGCCGGCGAATTGCGATGGATTTTTACTTGCAGTGCCACTTGCGTTACAGCCGCAAGCCGAAAAAATAATTGCCCCTGCCAAAATGCTTGTTGTTAATAGATTGTGTCTCATAATAATATGTTTTTCTTGTTTTTATGATTACTCGTAAAGTATGACTTGTTGTCTTCAAATTTCTGTTAAAGTCTGCTCTTCTCGGCGTTTCCTGCGCCGGTTCCTTTGTACTTGTTCTGCGACGGATTGATGTTGTATATGATAGTTGCGTTTATCATATGTTGATTATAGTCGAAGCGCGTATCGTCAAATCCCGACTCGCTGTATTCCTTATTCTTAGCAATGTAACTGTGGAAAATGTCATCAAGACCCACTTCAACACGCAGGGCGTTCTTGAAAAACGACTTATTGATATTGGCATCCGCCCTAACTATCCTTTTCTGAAGATTATACCCACTATGTCCGTTGCTTTGGAAAAAAATATTCATCTCGAAATTCCATCCCGACTCTAATACAAACCTGTTCGCGAAACTGCCCCAAAAAGCCGGTTTGTGCAGTTTTTCCGTCACACCCTGCGATTCAACTTCAAGCCATTGCAATCCGCAATTGAGATTAAGACTTGGACGGTAAATGCCAAACGACGGTTGCGTTGAGAAAAACAGCATAAGTTTCGATGTTGTTCCAATGTTGAACGATGTTCTCACAACCGATTCCGGGCTGTCGGGATTGACAATCGAAAACGACTTGAAATCATCTATTGTCAGCGTGTAAGTGGCGCCGGCCTGAAAGAACTTATATGCCGACGACAGCGCAAATTCGTGTGAAAATGATGGTTTGATGTCCGGGTTGCCCTTGCTGTAAGAGTATCGGCTAATGTAATTCAGATAATTGCCCATACTGCCATACGATGGCCGACGGATTCGGTCACTATAGGTCAGCGACATTCTGACAGGTCCCAATTCGCCCGAAACAGACAACGTTGGTGAAAGTTGATTATTGACGCAAGACGCGTTTTCGTTGCGGATATTGTTATGAAAGAAATCGTAATCGACATACTCGTAACGCAAGCCGGCATTAAGTGTCATTTTTGATATATTACGTTGATACTCAATGAACGCTGCGATATCTTTCTGCTCGGAATGGCTTTCAGACGATGGCACGAATTCCTGACTTTGGCTACTCATATTGTCAGTGTATTCGGTGAATACCGTTTCGCCGCCAAACTCGATTTTACCGCCGCCAAGCGGATGCCCAAATACAATCTTGTGGGCCAAAAGGGTGCTCCGTCTGTCGTTTTCGGTGACAATGTCGCGGTCATCGTAGTCTGCGCTCAATTCGTTGCAGTTCGACTTCTCCTTCGTTTTAGTCGACACATAATCGGTGTTGAAATCTATAGTCAAATCGCCGATTTTTCCGCTGTAGTAGGCGTTCATATCATTCAAGTTTGGACGGTATTGGTACTCAACGTTTTTTTTAAGGTCAAGTTTGTCGTACTCTGCGTCATCGCAGTACGATGTGAGCGTATTTTCGAATCTTTTCCGATTCAAAGTCGAGAATGCTCCCGTAGCCTTCGCACCAAGCGAATGATTGTTGTTAATCTGATAGTTGAACCCGACACTTAGCGGAACGTAATCGTGCTCGTAGTCCTCGCTGATCACACTTTTGGTAACCCATTTGTGATTCGAGTTGTTGAGTGTCTCTGATTCCATATCGGTGATATGGTCGTCGTACAGATAACGTCCCGAAACGAACAAATCGAGATTCTTTTTCCGGTATTTGATATTCAAAAGATTATCGGTAATGAGATTTTTCGAGTTGGCGGCAGCGTAGTGGCGTCCATAGAAACCAAAGCCCTCGCCCGTAAGCTTCACCGTGTTAATGCGTACCACCGCACCCGTTCCCGACGGATATTTGGCGCCCGGCGACGCAATGACCTCAACGTCTTTGATGTTCTCAGGCAAAAGTTCGTCAAGTTCGCGAGGATCGCTCACCTTTCGGTTGTTGATGTAATAAATGGGCGCGCCTTTGCCAAGCACGGTGACTGTACCGCCTGCAGCTGGACACAATCCGGGAATTTGGCCAAGCATACGCATCGTGCTTGTTTTGCTCGACAGAATAGTTCCCGCAACGTTTGTTACCAACGATGTACCTTTCAATTGAGTAATTATCTGAGCCGCCTTCACCGTAACTTCGTTCAACTCAGTTGTCTGACTATTGATTACAATGTTGTCGAAATCCTGAATGTCAGCAATCTGGCGACAGAAGCTCTCATAGCCGACGCTCGTTATTTTAATTAATTGCGCACCGGCTTTGCGCTCAACCGCAAAGTGCCCGTCGTCACTGCTCACCGCACCCGTCACAAATGTCGAGTCGCCCTTCAGCAGGATAACGTTGGCAAATGGCACGGGATTGGCGTTTTCGTCACGGATTGTGCCGTTAATGGTTTGTGCATTAGCCATTTGGCTTGCACCGATGATTATTGTTACGATAATTGTGAATGTGTTTTTCATTGTTTGGTTACGCATTTTGTTAACGTCTTTTTGAAGTTCTAACTGATGCTTTTGCCAATTGATTGCGGCGGTTGCTTCTGCGCCACGATTCCAAACGGTTTGCTGAATTAATCATAGTTGTAAGTGTTTAATTGTTAATGTTTTACTTTTTGATTGTTTTGGCAATTTGTGCCGATGCCTTTGCCAAGTGATTGCGGCGGTTGCTTCTGCGCCACGATTCCAAACGATTTGCTGTAATAATCATAGTTTTAAGTTTTATTAGTTAAAATTTTAAGTTCATTCTCGTGCCAATGATATTACACCGTTTGTGCCAAAACTTTATTTTATTGATAATCAGCAATGTTTGATTTTTGTAAAGTGTAAAAACGTGTAAAGTCCTTTACAGTGAGTTTACAGATGCTTTACAGTCTTTTTTGAATAAAGTTGGAAGAGTCGGGGTTGCCAACCCTTCCAACCGTGCAAAAACCTTTATGATGATTAATTCTCTTTCATTCAATCCTTCAATTATTCTCTCATTCAATCCTTCATCCCGATAGCTATCGGGACTTCAATTAAGTCTGCTCTTCTCGTCGTTTCCTGCGCCCGTGCCTTTATACTTGCTCTTGGCGGGGTTGAAGTTGTACTTCACGCTCAACGTAAAGCGGCGGCGGTCGTAGGTGTTTGTCTGCTCAAGATAGCCCGACTGCTTGTAGAGTTTGACTTTGTTGTCGCCCTTCTCAAAGATGTCGCTGATTCCCGCCTCAATGTTCAAAGCCTTGTTAAAGAACGATTTATGAACATAGAAGTTGACGTCGAGAGTGCGGTTGCGCAACTCAACCAAATCCTGGCAGCCACCCTTGCCAAGGAACTGCGTGTTCAACTCAAAAAGCCAACCGCTCTTCAGTTCAACCGAGTTGTTGAACATAAATCCCTGAATCGGCTTGTTGCACGACACCATTCTGCCTTCCGACTCAATGTCATCAATCCATTGTTTCATAACGAAATAGGCGATTGTCGGCTTGTAGATGCCCAATGGCAGTTGGGTGGCAACCTGCAGGTTCAGCGTCGGTTTGTCAAGGTTTATCCAATGCAGAACTTCCGACTCTGGATGTTCCTCATTCACAACCTGATACTGTATGTAGTGGTTCTTGTTGTGAGTGTAGATGGCCTTCAACTGAAGCACCACAAGCGTTGCCGTCAGTTCGGCCGAGCGGATGATGGTCGGTTTCAGCGTAGGGTTGCCCTTCTGCTGCAGGTAGCGGCTCGCGTAGGTCACGTTGTTGCTCATACTGAAGTACGACGGGCGCGAAATCTTCTCATTATAAGCGAATTGCAACTGAATGTATTTGCCGAATTGTCCGCTGAACGACACCGACGGGAACAGTTCGCTATAGACCGTCGAAGCCTCGCTGTCAAATTGGCCGTTGTTGTAGAAGTCAAGGTTCAAATGCTCGTAGCGCAGGCCCGCCGTAAGGCTGTATTTCTGGGCGAAAGTGCGCTTGTACTCGGCAAAACCCGCAATTGCCTTCTGCCGTGCTTCGCTGCTCACCGACGGCACAAACTCTTCAAGGTTGCTCGAAGTCTCGTCGGTGCGGTTGGTGAAGGTGGCCTCGGCGCCAACGTCGATGCGGCCGCCCATAAGTTCGTGTCCCACAACAAGTTTCTGGGCCGCCAACTTGTTCAGCACGCTGTTGGTTGTTACAATGTTGCGGTCGTCGTAGTTGTCGCTCTCTTCGGGTGTAACGCCTTCTTTTTCAGTAGGATTGTAAACAAAATCGGCATTAAAATCGATTGTGAAGTTGCCAATCGCGCCGTTGAAATAGGCGTTCAGGTCGTTCTCAAAATCGTGGGTGCGGCGCTCTTCGGTCTGCGTCAGAATGTGGTCGAAAAACTGGCCGTCGCGCATAACGTCGAGCGTGTTTCGGGCGTTGGTTTTCTCATTCATAACGGTTTTGTGGGTGAACTGCGCGCCCACCGAGTTGCGCTCGTCAATCTGGTAGTTGAGCCCGAAGGTGGTCGGCACATACTGGTTTTTCTGCGTGCCCTTAATCGAGTTGTTGGTTTCCCAACGGTGGTCGGAATTGTTAAGGGTGTAGATGTCCATTCGATTGCCCGTCTTCTGGTTGATGTCGGCGCGGAAGTTGGCGAACAGGTCGAACCCGTTTTTGCGATAGTTGAAATTGGCCTTTTCCTGATAGCAGCGCGTGTAGTCGCGGAAGCCCTGGCCGAAATTCGACTCAAGCGAGAAACCGAAGCCTTCGCCCGTGGGCGCGATGGTTGTGATGCGCACCACCGATGTCACCGAAGCGTCGTAGCGTGCCCCTGGCGACGATATAACTTCCACATTCTTAATGTTTTCGGGCGACAGCGTTTCCAACTCGTTCCAATCGCGCACCTTGCGGTTGTTGATGTAAATTTCGGGTGTGCCGCGGCCGATGACTTCAAGATTTCCGTTGCGGTTGATGATTCCTGGAATGTTCGACAGCATTCGCGTGGTGCTGGCTGTCCGCGAAAGCGTGGTGCCCTGCACGGTTGTCACCATTGCGCCGTCTTTCAGTTGCGTCTTCGGCGCGATGGCCTTCACCGTCACCTCGCCAAGTTCGGTCGATTCCGCGTTCAGCGTGATGTTCTGAAAATCAGACACTTCAGCAATCGGTTTCAAGAAACGCTCGTAGCCGATGCTCGATATACTAATATAGTGTGCGTTGGCGGGTTGCGCAAGCGTGAAGCGCCCGTCAAGGTCCGACACTGTGCCGCCCAAGAATGCCGAGTCGGCGGCCATTAGAATAATGTTTGCAAATTCAACAGGTTGAGCCTCACCGTCGGTGATGCGTCCGTTGATTGTCTGTTGTGCGGTTGCAATCTGCGCGCCAAACAAGGTCGCCAAAACTGCTGAAACTAATCTTTTCATTTTTTTAGTTTTTAATTGTTATTTAATGTTTGTTCACTAATTCCTTCAACTGTCAATTTTCAATTGTCAATTGTCAACTGACTTCACTGACAAATCTATAGCAGTTAACCGATTGATGTTCAGTGTTTTCGCGCGCACGTTGCCATTTATATCACTGATATTCAAGCCGATAAGTGGTTTCAAACGGCAAAATCTTAACAGCGTTGCCGTATTGTTACACACTGATATTCAGGATTATAATCCCGATTCAAGCGATTGTATTTTTTTTGATTTTTTGCTGAAAATTGTGTCCGAAAAACGCCCGAAAAACCGCCTTTTTTGCTAATTTGCTGATTATTAAGATGTACCGAAACCGCAACATTCTCAACACCGGTGATAATCAGTGTTTTACAAAGCCGTGTTTTCGGTTCGGGAACGGTGCTTTTCGGCGGGCGGCGGCGGATTTTTCAAGGAAAGTATGGGAAAGTGCAGAATTGGAAGCACAAAAAAACAGGATTTCGGTCCTGTTTTTTACCATTCTCTATTGTGTTAATTGTTTCTTTAGACGACCAATGTCGCGGCGGTTCTGCCACACTGTGACAATAACTATCGTCTCGCCGTCAATAAAATATACTATTTTGTTAAGTTTGGTGGTGATTGAACGGTAGATGATACCTTGTTCGGGGTCTTTTACAAAAACACGTCCCGACATTGGGAAGTCTTTCAGCAAATTGGCACGGCTACGAATATCGGCCAACACCGCTTCGGCCGTGCGGCGACCAAAGTTTTCGGCAACATACAACAGTATATTGCGCAGGTCGTCACGCGATTGCTCACTCCACTCAATTTCCATAGTTGGAAATCATTTGCTCCATTTCGTGCATAACCGTATCGTGGGCAATTAGTTTCGAGCGTCCAGCCTTGATGTCGCGTCCGCGCTGCAAAGTCAATGCTTTGGCTTCCGCCTCGCTGATGCACGGCATTTCCTCGGTCTCTTCCTGCGCTATGCGGCTGCGGAAGGCCTTGCGCACACGCTCCGACTGCTGTTGGTAGAGCGTCCATAGTGCTTCAACCGCCGACATATCCTGATAATTTATTGCTGTTTGCATAAAAACCAATTTGTTTAGCAAGAATACGAAAAACAATCTGTTTGGCAAAAAAATAATGCAGGGCAAAATTAAAAGAAAATAATACTTTTGCGTCAAATCAATAACTATATGAAACTCAAACTATTATTGTCGATAACTCTTGCCACTGTCCTGTTCGGTTGCACTCAAGAGTCTGAAAACCAACCTATTTTCGACCGTGCCTACGCGCTTTTCAGCGATGGCGAGTACGAAATGTCCGAAGAGTATCTGAAAAACCACGAGTCCGACCTCAAACAGCCGCTTTCCGATGCCGACAGCGTCTATCTAACGCTCTTGAAATCACTCTACAAAGGCAAATTCACGCTGTTTGATTTCAATGGAATTGCCGACACTGCGCGGCTTAACTATTGTATCGATTTTTACCGCAAAACGTCTGATTCAGAGAAACTTGCGTGGGCGCTTTATCTGAAATCGGTCAAGAATATGTTTTCGGGCAACTATGCCACGGGCGTTGTGGTTTTGCGTCAGGCTGAAGATGTTGCCAAAACGCTCACAAACAATGAGTTGAAGTTCCATATCACATTTTGGCGGTTCTATTCCGAAGGCAGTACGTTCGATTTGGGCGTGCGCGGGTTGGGACTTGTCGAGAAAATAAGGCCATATGCCCGCAGCACCGACCAAAAGGCTCACTATCTCGCCATAAAGACCGATATTTTCTTTTTTAACGGATTGATGGACAGCGCGATATATTATATACGCGAAAGTGAGAAAATCGACACCACCAATTATGGATTTTTGTCCGAATACGGACTCATTTTCGCCGAAGAAGAACCCGAAAAGTCGCTTCGCTATGCGCTCAAGGCGTCCGAGATTAATCCGTGGAACGACGTCGCAAAAATGTCACGCATAAAGAGTTATCTTTGCTTGAACCGCTTGCAGGATGCCATTGATTTTTATCAGAGCAGCTCAATTGGTGACGCTAATCGGGCACTTGTTCTTGAATATTTCTTCGATTATTATCACCGCCACGGTATGCTAGCCGAAGCCGACCGCACGGCTGCCGAACTGAGACCGTTAGTCCATAAAATTTTTCAGAGTGCCACCGTAAGCAGCCGCGTATATACTGCCAGCACCAATTACGACTTTGATTTACTGCGACTTGCCAACCAGAACCGCACGCAGCGCATTGTTTTTTCCTTGGTGTTGGGTTTTGCCGCGCTGATTGCCCTGCTGACGGTTATATTTGTCCGCCAGCGCCGCCGCTACGAGCGCGAATTGGCTCAAAACCGCCAGATTCTGAAAGAGTCGCACGACAAGATTGAAGAGTTGCGCACAGCAGGCGAATCGGTTGACAATGAGCGCGAAATAGCCCGTCTGCAGCGCAAAATCAACGAAATTGAGAGCCGCTACGCCGAAATCTACAGCCAGGGCAAGCAACTCTACGAAGAGATTTTCGCCCGCGGCGGCAACAGCGGTCAGTGGAACAAACGCGACTACGAGCGTTTCCTTGAATACTACAAAACATTGGATTTGAGTCTTTTGGCACAAATCGAAGAAGAATACAACTCGCTCAACCCGCGCCAGACATTCTTCAAAATCCTTCAGGCAAAAGGCTTTGAAAAAGAGCAGATTATGCGCACAATGTGCATTCAGGAAGACGTAACCTACCGCGCCCTGAAATCGAAGGTGGAAGGAATGAGAAAATAATGGTTGATTTGTGGATTACGGATTGCTCCGCACCGGACGAACCGACATACCGCATCGACGCCAGCCCCCATGGTCAGGATTCCCGCCGCCGGAGTTAAAATAGAGGTGGCGCGCGTTTTCCGGGTCGCCCGTACTGAGCGACGATGACCAGTAGTCACCACTTTTGCTCGCGTCGTAGAGGACCGTACCGTTGCGGTAACCGGTGGCAGGGAGAAATATAGAATTGCCGTTCTTCCCCTTTACTTCAAAGCCCTTTACTTCATAGCCATCCTTGCCATTTGGTATTGTCCACAAAATCCAGGTACAATTATCATTCAACTCCCGGAACTGTAGCTCCGTAGGCATACACCAATCGCTGCCCCAATTGACGAAGGCAGCGTCATCGGAGCATTCGAGTATGGTGAGAGTGTCAGTATAACCATTGTCGCCAAATACGGACAAACCGCAATATTTGGTGATTTTTCTGTAATCGTCATTGGCATACTTGTAGGTTGACCAATCATAATTTGATTTTGTGGTGGTCTCGCCCCAAGCAAAGTAATCGCCATAATCCCAAGGATTTTCTGCACCCACATTGCAAGTTGCCCATAACGTACCCGAAGGCAATCCAAGGTCAACGTATTCGTGTTCCTGCTGCGCATAGGCATAGCCGACATTCAGCGTAAGCAACAAAATTACCGAAATGAAGTTTGCAAGTGTTTTCATAATTGTATCCGATTCTGAAAAAACATATCACAATAATAACAATTCTACCAATCGAAGTATTAAAAAACATATCGGCAAACAGGTCAAGATAATATTATTAGTTCCCCCTCGCCTATTTCTTTCTCTATTATATCAACCTACTGTTTGAAAAAAATCACTACCACTTTGCGTTTTGCACGCTTTTTGTACAACATTGCGCCGTCGGTTCCGAAAACCGGCTGATTAGTATGCTGCGGCTGCATTCCGCCGTCGCGGCAAAACATTGAATCACATAATAATAAATATATGAAAGGACTAAAAATCATTGTCTTGGCCAAACAGGTGCCCGACACCCGCAACATTGGCAAAGACGCTATGAAAGAGGACGGAACTGTGAACCGTGCCGCCCTACCGGCTATTTTCAACCCCGAAGACCTGAACGCTCTTGAGCAGGCTCTGCGGCTGAAAGACCAGTTCCCCGGAACCGAAATCACTATGCTGACTATGGGCCCGGGACGTGCAAACGAGATTCTGCGCGAAGGTATCTACCGCGGTGCCGACGACGGAATTCTGCTCACCGACCGCGCTTTTGCAGGTGCCGACACGCTTGCAACTTCTTACGCTCTGTCGTGCGCCATTCGCCGCATTAAGGATTTCGACGTTATCATTTGCGGACGCCAGGCTATCGACGGCGACACCGCACAGGTTGGCCCGCAGGTTGCCGAGAAACTTAATATTCCGCAAATCACATACGCCGAGGAGATTGTGGCTGCCGACGACAAGAAAATCCGCGTTAAGCGCCGTCTTGAGCGCGGTGTTGAGACCGTTGAGTGCCAATATCCCGTGCTGGTTACGGTGAACGGCTCGGCCGCACCCTGCCGCCCGCGCAACGCAAAACGCCTGATGAAGTACAAAAAGGCCACAGGCAAGAGCGAGCGCGCCAACAACGAGGCTCTCGAGAAACTGGTTGCCGCAAAACCTTATCTCGACATTAACGAGTGGACAGTGAACGACATTGAGTGCGATGTGAACCAACTCGGTCTGGCAGGCTCGCCAACCAAAGTGAAACAAATCGAGAACATTGTCTTCCAGGCCAAAGAAGCCAAAGTCTTGGGCAACAGCGACGCTGAAATCGACGACCTGATGAAAGAACTGATTGCAAACCACACCATTGGTTAATGCGTTGGCAATCAATGATATTTAAGAATCAGTAAACACAAAAACAGATGAACAACATTATAGTATATTGCGAATTTGAAGATGGCCGCGTTGCCGACGTAAGCCTTGAACTGCTTACCAAAGGCCGCAAACTGGCCAACAAACTCAACTGCAAACTCGAGGCACTCATTATCGGAGCAAACCTTGACGGCGTTGAGAAACAGGTGTTCCCCTACGGCGTCGACACAGTCTATCTGGCTGCCGACAAGCGTCTGGAGCACTATCAGACACTGCCCCACACGTCAATCGTCTGCAAACTGTTTGAGGAGCAGAAACCGCAAATCGCCTTTATGGGCGCAACCACCGTTGGCCGCGACCTTGGCCCGCGCGTGTCGTCGAAACTGCACAGCGGCCTGACTGCCGACTGCACCAACCTTGAAATCGGTCCGCACACCGATGTGAAGACAGGCAAGAGTTACGAGGACCTTCTCTATCAGATTCGTCCCGCATTTGGCGGCAACATTATCGCCACAATCGTCAACCCCGAGTGCCGCCCGCAGATGGCCACCGTTCGCGAAGGCGTGATGAAAAAAGAGATTTTCAAAGCCGACTACAAGGGCGAGGTTGTCAAACTCGATGTAAACAAATACGTTAGCGCCACTGATTTTGCAGTCAGCATTATCGACCGCCAGATTGAAAAATCGAAAATCAACATTAAAGGCTCGCCGATAATCGTGTCGGGCGGCTACGGAGTGGGCTCGAAAGAGAACTTCCAACTGCTGTTCGATTTCGCGTCGCTAATCAATGCCGAAGTGGGCGCAAGCCGCGCAGCCGTTGACGCTGGTTGGGTTGAGCACGAGCGCCAGATTGGCCAGACAGGCGTAACCGTTCGTCCGAAACTCTACATTGCCTGCGGCATATCGGGCCAAATCCAGCACATTGCAGGAATGCAGGAGTCGAGTATGATTATCTCAATCAACAGCGACCCCAACGCCCCAATCAACAAAATTGCCGACTACGTGATTACAGGCACCATTGAGGACGTTCTGCCGAAATTGATTAAGTATTACAAACAGAACTCTAAATAAATCAGACAATTATGGCTAATTTTTATACAGACACCCCCGAACTCAAATTTCATTTGAACCACCCGCTGATGAAGCGCATTGTTGAGTTGAAAGAACGCAACTATGCCAATGCGGGCCAGTTCGATTTCGCGCCTGCCGACTTCGACGACGCAATGGACAGTTACGATAAAGTGCTCGATGTTGTTGGCGAGATTTGCGGCGAGATTATCGCCCCGAACGCTGAAGGCGTGGACCACGAAGGCCCCGTCTGCGCCAACGGCCGCGTAACCTACGCAAGCGGCACGTCGGCCAACCTTGACGCAACACGCAAGGCAGGACTCTGCGGCGTGAATATGCCGTACCGCTACGGCGGACTGAACTTCCCGACCGTTCCCTACCTGATGGCCGCCGATATGGTGTCGCGCGCCGACGCAGGTTTTGAGAACCTTTGGGGCCTGCAGGACTGCGCCGAGACAATCTACGAGTTTGCCGACGACGACCAGAAGCAGCGCTACATTCCGCGCATTTGCGAGGGCGAGACAATGTCGATGGACCTGACCGAGCCCGATGCTGGTTCCGACCTGCAATCGGTGATGCTGAAGGCAACTTTCAGCGAGGCTGACAACTGCTGGTATCTGAACGGCGTTAAACGATTCATTACCAATGGCGATGCCGACATTCACCTTGTGCTTGCACGTTCTGAAGAAGGCACTCACGACGGCCGCGGTCTGTCGATGTTTATCTACGACAAGCGCAACGGCGGAGTAACCGTGCGCCGCATTGAGAACAAGATGGGTATCAAGGGCTCGCCGACCTGCGAACTCGTGTTCCGCAACGCCAAAGCCGAACTCTGCGGAAGCCGCAAGTTGGGCCTTATCAAATATGTGATGTCGCTGATGAACGGCGCCCGTCTGGGCATTGCCGCACAGTCGGTTGGCCTGTCGCAGGCCGCCTACAACGAGGCGCTCTCTTACGCCCGCGACCGTCAGCAGTTCGGTCACCCGATTATCGAGTTCAGCGCCGTTGCCGAATTGCTGGCAACAATGAAGGCGAAACTCGATGCAAACCGCACAATCCTTTATGAGACAGCACGTTTCGTTGATATGTACAAGACTTTGGAAGACATATCGAAGGAGCGCAAACTGACACCCGAAGAGCGCGACGAGTGCAAGCGCTACAACCGTATGGCCGACGCCTTCACCCCGCTGGCAAAAGGCCTGGGCAGCGAGTTCGCCAATCAGAACGCCTACGACTGCATTCAGGTTCACGGCGGCTCGGGCTTTATGAAGGACTACACCTGCGAGCGCCTTTACCGCGACGCCCGTATCACAAGCATTTACGAGGGCACCACACAACTTCAGGTTGTTGCCGCAACACGCTATGCCACCACAGGTTTCTATCTTTCGATGATGAAAGACTACGCCGCACAGCCCGTTGCCGACGATTTGAAGCCGATGCACGACGTTCTTGACCGTATGACAGCCGAATACGAGGAAACGGTGGCCTATGTTATGGGCAAAGAGTCGCAGGAGTTCATCGAACTGCACGCCCGCCGTATGGTTGAGATGGCAGGCTACACCATTATGGCCTACCTGCTGATGCTCGACGCCAACCGCGACGCAATGTTCCGCCGCTCGGCCGAAATCTTCCTGAAATTTGCCCGCACGCAGAACGCACAGCGCGCAATCTTCATTAAGGAGACTGACACAGCCGATGTTGAGACATTCAAAGTGAAATAATTGAAATTGGTATTTAATAGTTGGAAAGCCGGTTATCCGATTGGGTAACCGGCTTTTTTTGAGGAAACCGAGTCGCAAAAAAATGCTCTCGCAAGATGCGAAGACACCCTGTTGCGATGACAAGTGCCGATTTCGCACATCACCCACCCCGATTAATCCTTGCTCAATTCTCACAATTGCGTACTTTTGGCACACATTAAACTATAAAGCAATGAAAGTACTTCTTATAAACGCAAGCCCGCATCCGAAGGGCTGCACCTACACCGCACTCTGCGAAGTGGCTTCGGCCTTGAAAGCCAACGGAATTGAAACCGAACTGATGCAACTTGGCGTACAGCCGATTGCGGGATGCATTGGTTGTGGTCAGTGCCGCACAAAGGGCAACTGCTTCCGCGGCGACGTTGTAAACCAGTTTGTTGACGTGGCCGACCAGTTCGACGGCTACGTTTTCGGCTCGCCCGTGCACTACGCCTCGGCCGACGGTGCCATCACATCGTTTATGGACCGCGCTTTCTATGCCGCTTCGGGCAAGATGCGCAACAAACCCGCCGCTGCCGTTGTCAGCTGCCGCCGCGGTGGTGCAACGGCCGCCCTCGACCAACTGAACAAGTATTTCTCAATCAACTGTATGCCAGTTGTTTCGTCGAACTATTGGAATATGGTTCACGGCAGCAAACCCGAAGATGTGCTGAAAGACCTTGAGGGAATGCAGACAATGCGCATTCTGGGCAACAATATGGCCTGGCTGCTGAAGTGCATCGAAGCCGGAAAATCAGCCGGCGTGCCCGCACCCGCGACTGAGCAAAAAGTCTGGACGAATTTTATCAGATAGATTGAAGGAAAGGCATAAGGAAAATGTAAATAATTAACAATGAACAATTAATAATTAACAACGAGAACTGTGCTTAAGGACTGCGGTCCGTTGTCCGTAGTCTTAAGTCTAAAAACTAAACTTCTAAACACTAAACTTAAAACAATGAAAACATTTGTATTACTCGCCAATGGTTTTGAAGATATTGAAGCCGTTGCACCCATCGACATTTTGCGCCGCGGCGGCGTTGACGTGAAAACCGTATCGATAACCGAATCGACTGACGTTGAATCGTCGCACGGCATACCAATGAAGGCAGACACCACCATCGGCAAGGCAGATTTTGAGAACGGCGACGCGCTGATTCTGCCTGGCGGTTACCCCGGATACAAGAATTTGGGCGAATCGACGGCTGTGGGCAAAGTGCTGAAAGAGTTCTACAGCAAGGGAAAACTTGTGGGTGCCATCTGCGCCGCACCAACCGTTTTGGCAGCCAATGGCGTTGCCGAAGGCGCAACGGTTACGTGCCACAGTTGCGCCGTTGAGACTATGGAAGCCCGCTACAACTATGTTGGCGGCGATGTGGTCTGCGACCGCAACCTGATAACCGCTGTAGGCGCCGGACTGTCAATCGATTTCGGCCTTGAACTGCTTGCCGCTCTCACCAACGAAGCCACTGTTGAGAAGGTTAAGAAGGGAATGGAATTGGCGATGTAATTTAGGATTTAGGATTCAGAATTTAGGGATTTAATACGAACCGGTTACAAATTATAACCATCTTAACATTCAATCCTTCAGTCATTCAATCCTTCAATTAATCAGTTAATCAATGTTACAAAAAATCAGTCAGTTACTATCGAGCAAGGCTTCGTGGTTTGTGATTGCCACGGCGGTGTTCACGTTTTTTGTGCCGGGGGCGTTCCGTTGGGTTTCGGGCTACACGCAGACGGTCATTCTGGGCATAATAATGCTCACAATGGGTCTGACACTCACCACGCAGGACTTTCGGGTGCTTTTCTCGCGGCCGGGCGATATTTTCATCGGGGCGTGCGCGCAGTTCACCATTATGCCGCTGGTGGCGTGGTCGCTGACGCGGATATTCAATCTCGATACCCCGATGGCCATCGGCATTATTCTGGTTGGATGCTGCCCGGGCGGCGTGTCGAGCAACATTATGAGTTTCCTGTGCAAGGGCGATGTGGCGTTTTCCGTCGGGATGACCACCGCTTCCACCCTGCTGGCGCCTATTATTACGCCGCTGCTGGTGCTGTGGCTGGCTGGTCAGAGCGTAGATGTTGATGCTGTGGGAATGTTCTTAAACATACTGATTGTCACCATTATACCCGTAACGCTTGGCTTCCTGCTAAACCTTTGGCTCGGTCACAAAGAGCAGTTCAAAACCATTCAGGGCGTGATGCCCGGTGTGAGCGTCATCTGCCTGGCGTGCATTGTGGGCGGCGTCATCTCGGCTGTTCACAACCAACTGATTGCCAACGGCTTGACAATGTTCCTTCTGACATTCGGCGTGGTTTTCTGCCACAATACCATCGGCTATCTGCTTGGTTTCCTGACAGGTACACTGTTCAAATTCAACACAGCCAAAAAGCGCACCATCAGCATCGAAGTGGGTATGCAGAACGCCGGACTGGCCACCAATCTGGCCACCAATTTCTTTATGGCTACTAACCCGCTGGCCGTTGTTCCGTGCGCCATATCGTGCGCCTGGCACTCAATTTCGGGCACCATTCTGGCTGGCATTTTTATGCGATTCGGAAAGAAAAGCGAAGGCACGAATTAAGGCTTAAAACACTAGGAATAAGAGACAAAAGCGGGGTTACGTTTTTGTTTTGCGTTTATGTTTTTTCTTCATAATATTACAATTTGGTTTATCAAGATAAAACGCAATGCTATGAACAACGAAAAAATCGAGAACAACACCGCTCTGTACAAGGTGCTTGTGCACGCATCGGTTTGTATTTTCATACTGATGCTGCCAGTGCTGCTGTCGCTGCACAACAACTTCAGGTTCGTCTTCATTCTCGAACACTCGTGGATTCCCATTTTCCTGTGTTTCATTGTCTTCTATGTCAACTACATAGTGCTGGTGGACCGCGTGTTTCTGACCAAAAAGAAATGGCTGTTCTTTGTTAGCAACGCCATCCTGCTATTGGTCCTCGCCTATCTCGACCAGACGCTGAAACCCTATCTTTTCCACCACTTTATGTGGCAGATTCCGTACCGTCCGATGTTCTTCGTGTATGGAATAATGATGGATATGCTGACAATGGTGCTGCCGTTGGTGCTGGCCATCGCCTTCAAAATCTACGAGCGCTGGCAGGCAATGGAGCGCAAGCAGCAGGAAAGCGCCAACGCGCAACTGCAAACCGAGCTGAAACATCTTGAGTATCAGATACAACCGCACTTCTTCTTCAACTCGCTCAACAACATCTACTCGCTGGTTGACATCTCGCCCGAGCGCGCCAAAGAAACCATCCACAACCTGAGCAAGCTGATGCGATATCTGCTCTACGAGACCAACTCGGCGCTTGTTCCGCTCGACGGCGAAATCGCATTTATGTCGAAATACATTGAGCTGATGAAGCTGCGCACGTCGGCCAACACAAAAGTCGAATACACGTTCCCCGAGAACACCTTCGGAATAATGGTGGCCCCGCTCCTGTTCATATCGCTCATCGAAAACTCATTCAAGCACGGCATCAAGCCCATTGGCACGTCGGAGCTGAAATTCGAAATGAAAATCGACGGCACAAAGGTGATTTTCACCACCGAGAACCCCTATTTCGAGAAAACCGGACCCGACCTTTCGGGCGGCTCATCAATCGGACTTGAGAACATACGCAAGCGGCTCGAACTGCTCTACAATGGGAAATCGGAGTTCATTACCAGCGTGGAGAACGAGAAATACTACACATACCTATCGATTGATACTATTTAAACCACAAACTATATGGAACAAAAAATAACCTGCCTGATTGCCGACGACGAGCCAATGGCGCTCGAACTGATTGAAAGCTATGTGAACAAGACCCCTTTTCTTGAGCTGAAGGGCAAGTGCATCAACGGATTCGAGGTTCTCGACCTGCTGGCGCGCGAGCAAATCGACCTGCTGTTTCTCGACATTCAGATGCCCGGACTCAACGGCCTGGAGCTGTCGAAAACTCTGCGCAAGAAGAACCGTGTCATCTTCACCACGGCGTTCGACAAGTACGCGCTCGACGGCTTCAAGGTGGAGGCGCTCGACTATCTGCTCAAACCGTTCGACTACAACGAGTTCCTGACAGCCGCAAACAAGGCTCTGGAGTGGTTCTCGCTGCAAAGGTCGAGCAAGCAGCCTGTTGTGAGCAACAACTATATGTTTGTGAAAGCCGATTACAAGCAAATTAAGATTGACTACGACGACATCTACTACTTCGAGGGGCTGAAAGACTACGTGAAAATCTGGCTCAAATCGCGCCCGCGCCCCATTCTGACACTGATGAGCCTCAAATCGCTTGAGGAGACGCTGCCCGAAGACCGCTTTATGCGTGTGCACCGCTCCTACATCATCGCGCTTGACGCGATAAAATCTATTGAGCGCAACTGCGTGATTATCAACGACCAACCTATTGCCGTGGCCGACAAGTACAAGGATATTTTCAATGAGTTTGTGAATCGAAAATCGGTGCAGTGACACTGCTAACCACATATTTTACTACTCAAATTCCGATATTTTATAGATTCCTGTTCCATTGGCTGGCACGGAAGTTTGGGGAATGGGTGGAAAGGAAAAATCGGTCATTCAAGAACGGTTGCTAACACAAAGCGTTTGGTTGCTTATTAGTTGAGCGAAGACATTGAGTGCTAAAAATTTATACCGCAATGTGTCGTGCGGTAGCATTCCTGCTTTTTGAGATACACTGGCATCGATTGTTCGGTCATCGAATAATTGCAAGGTTGGTTCGACAAGCAATAACCGACCATCGGCGCAAGCTTCAAAATATGCCCCCTGCGGCTTGAAATACTTATAGTGCGGACTATCGGGTTTTGGAAAGCCATCTTTGAGCAGAATGATAATCGGGAAACCTGCCTCGCGCAAGGCTTTGCTAATTTGCTTCTCGCCTTCTGATATACAGGCGCTAACCCAAACTGTTCCTCGCTCGGCATCGGCCAAACATTGCTCTTTCTGCTTATCAATCTGTTCTTGCGTCAGCGAGCGAGAGCATTGCAATGCGGCCTTTTGCGGATAATCGAGCAAAAACTGCTTGCCGAGTGTTGTGCATCGAAAGCATGCAACGTCTATGTTTTGATTCAGCACAAACAACTGCGGGTTCGCTCGTTTGAGTATGGCGCGACGCGGATTATCGCGAACGTAGTTGATAACATTGTTGAGTTGGCCTTCGTGAAAGCAAATGGTGTCGTCGTAACCATCGGTAAAAAGCGGCGCCATTTCGGGGTGGGTTGCATAATACGCCTGGCGTTTCTTTTGTGATATGTGTGAAAGGTGGTTCTTCTTCTTTTCCAATTCTATATCAGACATATATGTCTGATATTTTTGACGCCACTCTTTTGTGCAACTTATCTTGAATCCACGGATTATCTCTCCCATTGACACATCCAACTCCGCATCCACACGCAGTATACCGTGAAAATGGTCGGGCATAACCTGGTGACCAAGCAGACTGACGCGGCGTTTGTGCAAGGCTTGAACGGCTGGTATCTGCAACCATTGCTGCTCAACATATTTTCCGAGTGCGGATAGTTCGACTCGCGGATTGCTGGTGTCGTTATTCAATTCACCAAGTATCGGCTTTCGATTGTAGGTGACAATTGTTATCATATAAACACCCACACCTTTGTAATTGTACCACTTGGTGTGCGGACGATATACGCTGTTTGGCTTTTCCAAACCTTCCGCTTTTCGCTTTCTCTCCCAATATGCTTTCCAATCGGTCTTCATTATGGCCAAATATACACATTGGTTTTCAGGTATGCTTCAAATACTCCAACAATTTGCTCTCTACTCCTTTCATTGCCGCAACATAATCAGTATATGAACGACACTGGCACTGAACTTGCAAGCCAATCAGCCTCATTGTGCCTCCGTGGCCTGCAAGACCATATTTCCCCGTTTTAGACTCGGATTCAACAGGATACACAAAACCGCCGTTATCAGCCTTCATACAATGCATATAGGTTACGACCTGATACAAATCTTCGCGGCCTACTCCATTGTCTAAACGCTTGTATTTAGCATCGAGAATGAAGTTTTCTTTCCAAAAATCGGGATATAGACGACGGCTGTTTTTGGCAATCTCAACATCATATTTGTCATTCTCAAACATTCTGATACCACCTGTATGTTTTTTATTTTCTGGATGTTTGAACCCGCAACTTTTCAAAATCTTATTCAAATACTCCTCCCAAAGCCAAGCGCCGTCGAACAGAATGCCGTAGATTTGGTCTTTCTGGCGGCCGTATTTGAGCTCCTCGTGACGAAGGATTTGCAGGCAGAGCCGCTGCAAGTCGGTGTAGGCCGAAAAGTACGGGTGCCGCACGGGCCGAAGGTTCTGGCTGACGATTTTGGCGCGCTCGCGGGCGTTGTAGGTTGGCGTGGCCATAACAATCTGGCTGACAGCCGTTTTGGTGTCGGCATCGTTGTTCAGAATTGCCTGCCCCTGCTCCTTGCTGCGAATGAACTCAATGGTGTGGCGGACAAGTTGCGTGAGTTCGTTGTCGTAGGTGTGCTCGCGAGTGGTGTAGGCCACCGTGCCGCGGAACGGAATGTTCTGACGGATATGGCGGCTCACATCAATGGGTCCGCGAATGTTGGCGTCGTTGTGCTCAAAGCGGCGGTACTTCTTGAAAACGCCCTGCGCAACCGCCTTCCGCAGAAAATGGGGAAACAGATAGAACAGAAAATCGAAAATCCGCTCGGCGCTTGTGTCGTGCTTCAAATCGAACAGATTGATTGCTAACACTTTATGCAACATATAGTGCAGAAAATAGTCGTTGCCGTCGGTTTGGGCGAAACGCGAGCGAATGTCGATTTGCGTCTGGTTCACGCCCACAAAGCCCATTATGTTGCCTGTGCTGATTTTGCCGTCGGAAAACGACAGAATCTGGTCATCGCCGATTTCGTCGCCGTGCTGTTTCAAATCGGGCGGAAAGACAAGCAGGTTCTTCTGTCTCGACAGCAAATCACTGATTTTCTTGTCAGAAATCAGTTCAATGTCGGATTTAGCGGCTAACTCACTGTCTGTCAGCGTGCGAGTTGAGTTATCAGTTGTCGGTATCCGAATCATCGGCTGCGGTGTTGTTTAAATTGTAGGCTTTCTCAAGTTTCCGCATATTCTCGTCAACACTCTGTGTTCCACGCAGATACTCAAACAAAAGTCCTTTTAGGTGACAATCCCAAAGTTGGCCGAAATCGCCATTGTAGTTTTTCAGTTTCAGGAAATAACTTGCGCCAATGTGGTATGCCGACGAAAGGCCTTCGATTTCTTCAATGGCGGCGTTCAGACTATCCATCCGCTTGACAGCATCGTCTTTCCACTCAAAATCATCAAGCATTGCTTTCGAATCATCGGCAGTCACTTCCTTAAACGCGAACCTGCGGCGGAAAGCGAAATCCATACTCTCAACGCTGCGGTCGATATCGTTCATTGTACCAATGATATAGACGTTTTCGGGAACGAAGAAGCCTTTTTTGAAAGCATCGCCATCTTCAACCATATTCTGGTACTGCGTCTGCACTCGGCCCTTCTCGCCGCGATAGCCTGGGTCAATTGAGAAGAACAACTCGCCGAAGATTTTGTTGATTTCGCCGCGGTTGATTTCGTCGATAATGAAGACAAAATTCTTTTTGGGTATCAGCGAAACTGTTTCAACTTTAGTCTTTGATTCTAAACTCTTTAACTTCTCGTAAAGAACATAAGTGTACGAGTCTTGCTGCGTGCGATATTTGCGTTGAAAATACAATTGAATGTCTTTGCTGCCCGAAATGTCAACTTTGTTTTCAAGTAGCGTTATCAAATCAGATTTTGGCAAGGCGATAACTCTCGTTTTTTCGTTTTTAGGAATGTCAATGGTAATATGCTTCGCCTTATTTTCAATAATATGAAACACATTTTTGGTGCCTTGAGTCTCCAATTTTAAGTCGGAATCAATTGCATCTTGAACGAAATCATCTATCAAATCGCGCACAGAAGTTTCTTGTTGCAAGGTTTGTAAACTCTTTTGAGAATCAGTCAAATTTTCAAGTGCCTTTGCGCAAAACTCTTTGAAAACACCGTCTTTGCGTTCGAAGCCGACATTTCCGTTACCATCATCCAATGGCCGCAAGCCTTCGACAAAATCGGTGTAGTCGTACGACGGGTGGAATTGGACAAAGCCGATTTCATTGTCAGTGCAACCCATTGCCTGGGCTATCTGCTTTGCCAAATAGGTTTTGCCTGTGCCTGGGGCGCCTGTCAGAATTAGGTTGTGGTTGGATTTGAGAAGCGATACGTATTTGTCAGCATTTTTCATTTTTGTTCCTCCAATTGTTTCATTCCATAATTTTAGCAACTGTTCAATATTTTCTTTTATCTCTATTCCTGAACTTTGCGGGCTCCAATCTTGTTTTGGAAGATTGTCTTTCAATGTTTTAATATCAAGAATAGGTTCTGTTTTATAATTTAATATGCAGTCATAACTAGCATCAATATACGCTTTCGTTACGCCTTGTTCTGCTTTATCACTATCGTAATGTGGTGCAGTGTATGATTCTTTAACAACAGTTCCGTGAGCAATGATTCCTTTAGGTTCTTTTTTCCCTGTTTTCATTAAAAAAACTTCATCACCAATACGCGGTTTTGTGCTATGGCAAGTATGTGGTTCTATGTGTGTTCCGCCACTTTTGGTCTTGCGACAAAAATCATCATAATTTTTCCATTCCCAATTTTCTGGATTCCAAGATAATAGCCAATAGTTCGTATCTGTCTCTTTTTTAATTATTTCAAGTAGTTTCGGAAAACTCTCAAAAAGTTCCCAACACACATCTTGTGCAAGCAAAAGGTTGCTTTGCAAAAGACCGTGAATACTGCTGTTTTCAATTATTTCGTGCAATTCACTATCGTTTTCAATCAAATGAACCAATGGTTCAAGCAATTGCAAGTAATGCCCGTATTTCTTTCCCACACTTTCTGTTGCTACGCCCAAATACTGACAGAATTTTCTATAAAAACCATCTTTGTATATAGTGTAACGCTGTGGATTACTGCACGTTAGAATTGTTGCCGCCATTCGTTCATCGTTGGCTTTACTATTATAGTTTGTATCAGACACCAAATCAGCCATTTGGGTTTTGAAAGCAGCCAACCTGTCTGTCAACGACAAAGACTCGTCAACCAATTGGGTTAAAACAGTCTCGAATTGCGACAATTTATTGTTAACCAAATATTTCAAGACATTGTTGTCTCTAACAACATCATATAAATTACAGAAACCACCTTGTGTGGCATTGTTAGGGTGCTTAATATGATTCTGCACTATTTCAATTGGCTTTTTCCCCTGCGTTGCTGTAATAAGTTGCCATTTGTATATTTCGTACGCGCCTTCAGTATTGAAATCAACTTCTCTGCGGTGCGCTTTATAGGTTTCAAGCATCCGCCAATAAAGCCAATCTTTCACTGCTTCAGCCAATTCGGGGCGCAACTGCCATTCGAAAGAACCATCATCTGCACCTTTCAACGGTTTGCCTTGCCCCATAGCCACTGGCCAAAATGTGCTTTTTCCATCAGTTCCTATGAGTTCAAACCGATTCAGCCGATTTTGAACGTAACGTCCAAACTGCCAAATACTTGCATTGAGCGACGCTGGCTTTTTGCCAAACGGTTTGCCTGCCGAAACGCAACTTCCCTTATGGTCGGGCAAATAGTAAAAGCAAGCCACGGCTTCTTTGTAATTATCGCTAACTGCCTTGTCTTTAAGGAATCCCAACCATTCGTCTTTGCTAATATCAACATCAGAACGGTAAACATCGCCGTCTTTATACTCTTGTATGGTTTCCATTTTTATGTTTTTTCATTTCCAAATCTAACAATAATATCTATCCCTTTCAAACTCACCCCCAAAAAAGCAAACGGGCTCAACGCCCGTCTGCAAGTTCGGCACTCAACTTTTTCGGCCTTATTTGGCTTCGGGGTTGCGCGCGACGGTGATTGAGAGATACACCTGATTTTCGGGGTGCGTGTCGGGCACAAGCTGGCTGATTCGGCAAGTGAACAAACTGTTCCAACCTGCTTCAAGCAAATGGGCCAAAGGCGTGTTTTCGGCACGCGGAATGTAGCCAAGCATATACGGCTCTTCATCGCCTGGTTTGTTGTACAGCACTGACACTGCGTTCGGGTCGTGGCGATTGTCGGGGTCGAGTTCCAACTGCAACTCGGTTCCAACCTTCAGTTCGTTCCAAACCAAGTCGGCATCGTAATACCTACGTCCTGCCAAGTGGCAATCCATAAAAAACTGTCTTCTTGCTCTCATAATCAATACTTTTTAAAGTTAGACAATCAATTTTGAGGGCAAATAAAACAGCAACCTGTGCGAGATTGAAGCAGAGGTTTGAAAAATTTTTGAAAAAAGTGAAGATTTTTCGCAAGAATACGTTTTTACACAAAACAGTCCGAAGGACTGAATTTGCATAACCGGCCGCAAGCGTAGCGCAGCCGCCGGTTGCCAAAGCAAAAAAAGAAACACTCTGAAAGAGTGAACAATACAAAGGTTCAGTCTTTCAGACTGCAGAACTTGAGTGTACAATACCACGGGTTACGCTTCGCTTACCCGCGGTTATGAAAATATTGTCTTTCAGACAATTATTCTTCTCATACAAAATACAATTATGCGTTGAAATATAGTTTCTCTGTTAAATTTACAACCTACTTGCCTATGTTTTGAGCCGAATTTTCCCCAACTTTGCCATATCATTTAAAAGCGAAAACAATCAGACTATGCCGATAATAGAGAATCCGCAAACAACTAATTGCCAATGCTTTGCGCTAACGGGGCGCAACATTGTGCTGAAAGCCGACGGCAGCGCCCTTACGCTGGCCGACCTGACTGAAATAAAAACTTTAGATAGCAATGCCGATTTGTTTGAAGAACAAGAGTTTGGCATTTGTGTTTTGAACTTCGAGACTGCCGAGCCACTGCCCGACCGTTTCGTCACAAAAACCATCCGTCAGTTCTTCAACGAGAGCGACGAGCCGACCGTTTTCCGCACATCGCGGGCAAAGGCGGTGGCCAACTGGCGGCAGAGCACGAAATTTTGCTGCACGTGTGGTGCAAAACTCATTGAGAGCAAGCAGTTTACAGCGCGCGAGTGTCCGCAGTGCGGCAAGATTCATTTTCCGCGCATCGAGCCGTGCGTGATTGTGCTTGTGAGCCGCGGCGACAAGATTCTGCTTGCCCGCCACGTTCAGCGCAATCAGGACATCTACGCCTGCATTGCGGGATTCATTGAAGGCGGCGAGACGCCCGAGCACGCCGTTGAGCGCGAGTTGCAGGAAGAAATCGGCATCCGCGTGAAGAACATCCGCTACCGCGGCAGTCAGAGTTGGCCCTTTCCCGACCAACTAATGCTCGGATACACAGCCGATTACGAGAGCGGCGAAATCCGCCTGCAGAAAGACGAGATTGCCGACGCTGACTGGTTCAGCCGCGACAACTGCCCCGCAAGCCCGCAGCCTGGCTCGATTGCTTATAGGCTGATTCATACCATTTATTGAAGGACTGAAGGATTGAAGGATTGAATCCAATATTAATCTGTGTAAATCAGTTCAATCTGCGTCATCTGCGTTCCCGGCAAAAGCAATTCTGTGCGAGTTTGAGCATTTTTCGGCATAAAATTTGCTATTGGCTTGGCAAATTCTAAAAACAATGGCTGACAAATTCAAAACCACTTTTCAGGTTTATACCAACAACGCCGACTCGCGCAAATTGGCCAAACCGGGCGCGCTGTTCGCCTATTTCATTGAAGCGGCCAGTATGCACGCCGAACGGCTCGGCATCGGGCACAAGAGCCTGCAGGACAATCACAACGCATTTTGGGCGCTGTCGAAAGTGCATTTCGATATTTACCAAACACCGGTATGGCATCAGAAAGTAACCGTAACCACTTGGCCGTCAGGCTATAACCGATTGTTCGCTCGCCGCTATTTTCAGATTGCCGACGAAACCGGAACATTGCTTGCCGAAGGTGCATCTGATTGGGTGATAATGAGTTTCGAGAACCGCAGCCTGTGCAATGTGCAGTCGATTGTTGAGAGCATCGCACAGTTCAACCTTGAGCAGGAACACCTGAACGTGAACACCGCAAAAGTGCCGGCCGCCAACGCCGAAACGGCCGCCCAAACCACTCGCCGCGTAATGTTCAGCGACCTTGATATGAACAAGCACCTGACCAGTATGCGCTATCTCGATTGGACAATGGACTGCATCAACATCGATTATCTTAACACGCACACGGCAAAATCTGTCGATATAAATTTTCAGCACGAAATGCCTGAAGGCGAAATTGTTACGCTCTTGTGCCAGCAAACGGGCGACAATTATGTTGTTTCGGGCGAACTTGCCAACGGAAAGACATCGTTCTCGGCAAAAATCGGATTCTGAACAACCGCATCAGCATAAAAAAAGCGCGACCAAACAGCCGCGCTTTTATATTTTAAACTACTGAAAATCAGTTTTTCCCGACAATCATATTGTACTGAACTTTGATATAACCGTCGTTCGGGAAAATCTTGTTAGCCAGCGTGATAACCGCCTCCGCATCCTTCTTGCGCTTCTCGTTCAGAAGGTCCTGGGTGTATTTCATAATGCCGTCAACAATCAGACTTTTCACAATCGGGTCCGGCTTGATGGTCTCATTGTTCACAATCTGCTCCGAAAGTTTGGTGCGGGCCTCGTCCATCTCGTGAGCGCCCTGTGTCTCGTTGTTCGACATACATTTTAGCATTCCCGAGAAGTACATAAACAGATAATCGGGAGTGCGATAGAGTTTTTCGTAGTTTTTGGCGGAAGAAGCGGCCTTGGAGTAGTTGCCCTTGTCAAAATTGGTTTTCATCTCGGCCTTCACGTGTTTCTTAATCTGGTCGATGAAATCGGTGTTTTGTGCATACAGCTCGCCTTCAACATCCTTACGGACAAACTTTTGCGTGTACTTGACAGCCTGGCGCATACCGTCTTTGTAATCGGCGGCAATCTCCGGGTCCGACGACTCGTACAGCTTAACGTAGCACATTGCCGCATACAAGTGCGGTTCAGCTTCGCGACCAGCGGCCGGGTCCTCGCAAAGGTCTTCCGCCTTGAACAGACAGACCTCGTATTTACCTGATGTATAGAGTTTTGAGAGTTTTGCGTTATGGCCGCCTTTCACTTGGGCAAACGTGCCTACACAAACAAACAAGCACAATGATGCGCAAAGAAGTTTTAATTTCATTTTTCTGAGAATTTTCTTTTGACAAAAAAAAAAAATTGAAGTCAAATTCGCAATTTTTTTATACCGATGTTATTAACAAAAAATGAATGTCGATGTGGTGACAGATTTTGCGATTGTAAGTGGAAAAGGCGAACGGAAAACCTATATTTGCAATCAAATTTTCAAAATTATGAGAGCAATTTTCGCATCAATGCTTGTTGTGGCCTGTATGGCCGCAAACGCGCAACCCGACAAATGGTCGTCGAAGAAATACTTTACAGTGATGAGCTACAACGTTGAGAATCTGTTTGATACGCTCAACACCAACGGCAAGAACGATGAGGAGTTCACTCCTGCCGGCAAAAAAGAATGGACATCGGAACGCTACCAGACAAAGCTTTCACACCTGGCCGAGGTTATTGCTGCTTTGAATCCCGAAAAAGGCCAATATCCTGACATTGTGGCGATTGAAGAGGCCGAAAACATTTCGGTTCTGCGCGATTTGGCCGCACAGAAAGCCATCAGCGAGGTTGGCTACCAATGCATTCTTGAAGAAGGTCCCGACCCGCGCGGAATTGACTGCGGACTGCTATACAACTCAAAGACATTCAAATACATATCGCACCGCGCCATTCAAGTCAAACTGCGCCCTTCGGGACAGACAACGCGCGACATTCTGTATGTGAAGGGAATGGTTGACAAAGAGACTCTGCACATTTTTGTGAACCACTGGCCGTCGCGCGTCAGCGGAAAAGAGAAAACCGAGAACAAGCGCGCACAATGCGCCGACCGCCTGAAGGAAATCACCGACTCGATTATCAAGGCCGAGCCGCAATGCAACATCCTGATTATGGGCGATATGAACGACGAACCCGACGATGAGAGCGTTCTCAACATTCTGCAAGCGAAAAGCACCACGCAATACAGCAAGCTCAATAATATAATGTATCTGCTGCTGCAGAAGAACAAAGGCAAGTTCGGCAACGGAACTTATTACTACAAAGGCGAATACTCAATGCTCGACAACTTGATTGTGAGCAATCCGCTGCTCACCCGCACTAGCGGTTTCCGCCTTTATGAGCCAACAGGTTACATCTTCGCGCCCG
The DNA here is from genome assembly GCA_946404125.1 of uncultured Bacteroidota bacterium. GTDB lineage: Bacteria > Bacteroidota > Bacteroidia > Bacteroidales > SZUA-534 > RUG13583. The sequence continues at coordinate 28,486 of CAMJCK010000009.1, forward strand.
ACTTCATCAGCTTTAAGGAAAGCAACGGCGACATCGCTCCTTCCCGCTCATATTCAGGCAAATACTACGGCGGATATAGCGACCATTATCCTGTTTATATGATTTTTTATAAGAAGTAGTGAAGGTTGAGAAAGTTTAGTTTTTGACATCAGACTACAGACATCAGACATTTATATTTTCAATAAGTCAATCCTTCAATCCTTCAATCCTTCAATAAATGCCCTTCGAGATTAACTCGCCATTCAAGCCTACGGGCGACCAGCCGCAAGCCATCAGGCAACTTGTGGACGGCCTGAACAGCGGCCAGCAGTATCAGACGCTGCTTGGCGTGACGGGTTCGGGCAAGACGTTCACCATTGCCAATATGCTTGAGCAGGCGCAGCGTCCAGCGCTCATCTTGAGCCACAACAAGACGCTCGCGGCGCAACTCTACAGCGAGTTCAAAGAGTTTTTCCCGAACAATGCGGTTGAGTATTTCGTCTCGTACTATGACTACTATCAGCCCGAAGCCTACATCCCCGTAACGGACACCTACATTGAGAAGGATTTGAGCATCAACGACGAGATTGAGAAATTGCGTCTGCACACCACATCGTCGCTGCTGTCGGGCCGCCGCGACGTGATTGTGGTCTCGTCGGTGTCGTGCCTTTACGGCATTGGCAACCCCGACGATTTCTACAGCAACAGCATCAGCGTGAAGGTGGGCGAAAACGTTGGCCGAAACCAACTGCTGCGCCGCCTTGTCGACGCGCTCTACTCGCGCAACGAAGTGGATTTCAGCCGCGGCACGTTCCGCGTGAAGGGCGACACGGTTGACGTCTATCTTGCCTACGGCGACTCGGCCTACCGCCTAATGTTTTGGGGCGACGAGATTGACCAAATCGAAGTCTTTGACCCGCTGAACGGCAGCGTCATCGACCGCCCCGAGCAGGTTTCCATCTACCCCGCAAACATCTTCGTGACAACGCAAAGCCGCATCCAGCAGGCCATCCGTATGATTCAGGACGACCTTGTGGCGCAGGTTGAATATTTCAAGAGCATCGGCAAGCACCTTGAAGCCAAACGGCTCGACGAGCGCGTGAACTACGACCTTGAAATGATACGCGAATTGGGGCACTGCCCAGGAATTGAGAACTATTCGCGCTATTTCGACGGGCGCGCGGCGGGCACTCGGCCGTTCTGTCTGCTCGATTATTTCCCGAAAGATTTCATCACGGTCATCGACGAAAGTCACGTCACCGTGCCGCAGATTCACGCAATGTTCGGCGGCGACCGCTCGCGCAAGGAAAACCTTGTGGAATATGGATTCCGCCTGCCTGCCGCGCTCGACAACCGTCCGCTCAAGTTCGACGAGTTTGAAGCGCTGACGGGCCAGACCGTGTATGTGAGTGCCACGCCCGCCGATTACGAACTAATGAAATGCGGCGGCGTGATTGTTGACCAGGTGATTCGCCCGACGGGCCTTCTCGACCCGCCGATTGACGTGCGTCCGAGCCTGAATCAGATTGATGACCTTGTGGGCGAAATCAACCGCCGAGCCGCCAAGGACGAGCGTGTGCTTGTGACGACGCTCACCAAACGTATGGCCGAAGAGTTGCAGAAATATCTGACCCGTATGGGAATACGGTCGAATTACATTCACAGCGATGTGGACACGCTCGAGCGCGTGAAGATATTGGACGACCTGCGCAACGGTCTGTTCGACGTGCTTGTGGGCGTCAATCTGCTGCGTGAGGGCTTGGACCTGCCCGAAGTGTCGCTGGTGGCCATTTTGGACGCCGACAAGGAAGGATTCCTGCGCAACGAGCGCTCGCTGACGCAGACCGCAGGCCGTGCCGCCCGCAACGTGAACGGCCTTGTGATTATGTACGCCGACCAAATCACCGACTCAATGCAGCGCACCATCGACGAAACCAACCGCCGCCGCGAGAAGCAACTGCGCTACAACGAAGAGCACGGCATCACCCCGACGCAAATTGTCAAGGCAAAACGCCGCACCGTGGGCACCGACGAGACCGCCACCGCACAGTATTACGTCGAGCCCGAGAAGGTGAACCTTGCCGCCGAGCCTGTTGTGGCCTATATGAGCCGCGAAGCCCTGCAGAAGGCCATCGACAAGACCAAGAAGCAAATGGAACGCGCCGCCGACAAACTCGACTTTATGGAAGCCGCCCGCATGCGCGACGAAATGTTTGAGTTGCAGAAGGTGTTGGCGGAAAAGTTTAAAAGTTGAGATGCGAGCTTCCAACTTTCTTACTATTTTTATGCGTTTGGAAACGGGAAAACTGATGAAACGATTTCTGACATACACCGCAGCATTGCTGCTGACCGCTGCAAGTTTGACTTGCCAGGGTGCGGAACCTGAGTTTTTCAGCGTCAACAATCTGTATAACATATCGATACGCGAGACAAACTCGGTTTGCAAAGACGCCGATGGCTTTGTATGGGCGTCGTCGAAGATGGGCATTCTGCGGTTTGCCAGCCACAACTACCGCATCTATAACCTACCCTACGCCGAACATAACGCACTGACAGTCAGACTTGAATGTCGCGACAAAATGCTGGTTGCCTATAGCAATTTAGGTCAGGTTTTCATTTATAACCCAGTTGCCGACAAGTTTGAGCCGCTCATCAACCTGATACAATATATTAATCGCCGGAGCCTGATTATCTACAAAATAGCTATTGATACAAAGCAAGACCTTTGGGTAGCCTCATCGAAAGGTTTTTTCAAGTATGCCGATGGGCAGATTACAGCCATTGATGAGGAAGGCGTTTTCTTCAACTTGGAATGGCTGTCGGAAAAAGAACTGATTGTGGCCGGGCGAACGAAAGTGCAAATTATTGACACTGAGTCAGCTGACGCTCGGCCGCGCGACATCGGAGCAAGCCTGCCCCCAAGCATCAAGACCAGCCTTTTCTGCGACACCGCCCACAACAGGCTCTGGATTGGAACCAAAACCGACGGTTTGATGATTTTCGATTTTGCAAGCCACTCTGTGAACAAGGTGAAAGGCATACCAACACTGCCGGTTCTGGCACTCGAGCAGTTCAACGACAGCACTTTGCTTGCAGGTGTTGACGGACATGGAATCAGTGCTATTGACATTGGCAGCGGCCGCATCAGGAAAACCTACCAAAGCGACCGCAACAACCCGCAAACCCTTGCCAGCAACGGCGTTTACGACATTCTGTGCGACCCAGGAAAGCGCGTGTGGGTGTGCACCTACGATGACGGCGTGCTCTTTGCCAACGTCGAAACCAAGAACGTCACACAATTCCTGCATCAGCCAAACAACGACAACTCAATAAAAGACAACCACGTGAACGACGTGTGCGAAGACCCCGACGGCAATCTCTGGTTTGCCACCAACAACGGTGTCAGCCGATACAATCCACTGACCGACAAATGGTTACATATGCAAGCCGATGCACGCGACCGCTCACACGTATTCCTATCAATATGCGCCGACGCTGAAGGGCAAATATGGGCCGGCACCTACTCGTCAGGACTCTATGTTTTTGACCGAAACGGCCGCACCCTGGCCCACTACACAAGCGGCAACCGCAGCGACTACAACAACGATTTCGTTTTCAGCCTGATAGAAGACCGATACCACGACATCTGGATTGGCGGCACCAACAACGAAATTTTCCGCTACAACCGCAACAACCACAGCTTCAGCCGCTTTGACTACTCGCCGGTGAACAAAATTGCCGAACTCGACAGCGCAAATCTGCTTTTAGGCTGCACCAGCGGACTAAAAAAGCTCGACAAAACAACTGGCCAGAGAAGCACTCTTATTGACAGTTGTATTGTGAACGACATTCTGGTGCGAGGCGACACCGTATGGGTGGCAACCCACGGCAACGGACTGATTAGAATGAGCATAAACGGCGAAATAACAGCGCGTTATGACTCCCGGAACGGACTCCCGTCGGATTTTGTAACAAGCCTGCTATTCGCTGCCGGACATCTTTGGATTGGCACCGAAACAGGGCTTTGCAAATTTGAGCCGCAGAGCGAAAAAGCGTTCATATTTCCATCAACATCGCAGCTGTCGGCGTCGTTCAACCGCCACGCAGCTTTAGTTCTGAGCAACGGCAATCTGATTTGGGGCACCAGTAATGGCGCGGTGTGCCTGAACCCTGATTTTGAACCCGAGGCCCAGTCGAGCGGCAAAATCTTCATTCAAGACATCAGCGTGGCGGGCAGCTCAATCCGCAATCAGGCCGACATAACAGGCAATATGCCTGTAAACCAGCTTAACAGCTTGAAACTCAACTATACGCAAAATACTATCAAAGTTGAGTTGGAAGCGCTTGGAAGAGTTGTAGGGCCACGGTTTGCGTGGAAAATGGACGGTATCGACGCTGATTGGAACCAGCCTGCCGCACAAAACATAATCTCGTACCCTAACCTGCCGTCGAGCGATTTCGACTTGATTATCAGACTGTACGACAACACTTTATCGCACATCATCGATGAGCGCGAGCTGCACATCGAAATCACACCGCCGCTTTGGCATCGCTGGTGGTTTGTTATTATCTGCTATCTCGCTGTGTGTCTGTTAGTTTATATAGTTATATCACAATATATCCAAAACATAAAACGGCAACACGCCGAGGATAAAATCCGATTCTTCACCAACACTGCTCACGAGATTCGCACGTCGCTGACGCTGATAAAGGCGCCGATTGAGGAACTCCACAAAGAGAAAAAACTGACAGCTACAGGCCAGCACAATCTTGAACTGGCATCGGCTCAAGCGCAGCAGCTGTCGGCGGTGGTGACGCAACTGATGGACTTCCAGAAATCGGACATCGGTAAGGAAATACTACAGTTGGCGATGGTCGATATTATTGATTTTGTGGGGAATAGGATTCAAATGTTTGAATCGATGGCCGCAAAGAGCGAAATCGGACTGAAATACACACACAACACCAACAGCTACAGCTCCGCCATCGACACCAATATGATGGCAAAAGTTGTTGATAATCTGATATCTAACGCCATAAAATACTCACCCCAAGGCGGCATTGTCAGCATTGGCCTTGAGTGCGATGAAAATATGTGGCGACTATCGGTTACCGACCACGGAATTGGCATCAGCCGACAGGCGCAAAAGCATTTATTTACAGAGTTTTATCGAAGCGAAAACGCCATTAACTCAAGCATTATCGGCTCCGGCATCGGACTGATGCTGGTGAAAAATTACGTTGAGTTGCACAACGGAAAGGTAACCTGCGAGAGCCAGGAAGGCAAAGGCTCGGTGTTCACCATTGAGATTCCGGCAGCCGTGACTGACCGCCACCAATCCGTCAGCAATGAGATTGCAGCCAAACCCGCATTGCAAACAGCTGATAACAAGACTGTTGACAACAAAGATTCTGACACCAGTCTGCTGATAGTGGAAGACAACGAGAACCTGTTGCGGTTCATGCGCGACACGCTGGCCGACGAGTTCGGCATCGCCACCGCAGCCAACGGCCGCGAAGCCTGGCAAAGCATCGCCAATCAGCAGCCCGACATTGTGGTTTCCGACATTATGATGCCCGAAATGGACGGTTTTGAGCTGTGCCGCCTGATGAAATCGACATTTGAGACAGCGCACATTCCAATCATTCTGCTCACCGCTCTGTCGGGCCGCGCCGAGCAGCTGCAGGGCCTTGGTCTTGGCGCCGACGACTATCTGACCAAGCCGTTCGATATGGATATTCTGCGGCTTCGACTTAAAACAATTGTGCGCAACCGCCAGCTGACCAAATCGAAGATTATCAACAGCTTGTCGCACGGCACGCCCGTCGAACTCGGCAACAAGCAGAACGACGAGTTTGTTCAGAAACTGCACCTTACCGTAAAAGAGAATATGGGCAACAGCGATTTCGACAAGGAGCAGTTTGCCGCCGCAATGAACGTCAGTTCGTCGCTGTTATATAAGAAGATAAAGGCACTGACAGACCTCTCGCCCACCGACTTCATAAAAACGGCGCGACTGGAGTACGCACAGCAACTGCTCAAATCGCAGCGGTATAACATAACGGAAATCAGCGAGATGTGCGGATTTGCAAGCGCCGCATACTTCAGCACGGTGTTTAAAAAGCAGTATGGAGTTGCGCCGTCGGAATTTAATGGCACTGAATAGTGCACTGAGAGCGCAGAGCAATACATTCCAACTCCTAACTCCTAATTCCTAACTCCTAAACACCAAAATGCAACCGATTGTTATTTTTGTTGCATTTTGTTCCGAGTGTCGATTTTTTGCATATTTTACAACCGAAAGCATTTTAACTAAACACATATAGTAACACACTAAAAATCAAGACTATGAGACGTTTAAACAAAATCAGAAACTATTGTTTGATGGCTTGCGCGATGATAGTTGCGGGATGCTCGCAACAGACTGCGCAACAAGACAATCAGCGCTGGGTTGGAACCTGGGGCACAGCCGTGCAACTCACCGAGCCGCACAACTGCCCACCCGAGCCGGGAATCAGCGGCAACACCATCCGCCAGAAAATCCGCGTGTCAATCGGCGGCGAGACCGTGCGCCTGAAACTCTCGAACGAGTTCGGCAACGACGTGCTGAAGATTGCCGCCGTGAGCCTCGCCCCCGCCCTCGAAGGCAGCAAGATTGACGCCGCAAAGGCTGTGAACGTGCTGTTCGGTGGAAAGCAGGCCATTGATATCGAGAAGGGCAAATCGGTTATTTCCGATGCGCTGCAGTTCGCGCTGACACCGCGTATGGACGTGGCCGTGACCATTGCCTACACCTTTGTGCCGAGCGACATTACTGGCCACCCAGGCTCACGCACCACTTCGTACATTCTGACAGGTAACGAACTGAATAACACCGATTTTGCCGATGCTGTCACCACCGACCATTGGTACACCATTGAGCGCCTCGACGTGGTGGCCGACGAACCCACTGCAGCCATTGCCATTGTGGGCAACTCAATCACCGACGGCCGCGGCTCGACGACCAATCAGGTCAACCGCTGGACCGACGTCTTCTCTGAGCGCCTGCTAGCCAATCCCGCCACAAGCAATCTGGCCGTGCTCAATATGGGCATTGGCGGCAACTGCGTCATTCGCGGCGGACTGGGCCCCAACGCTTCGGTGCGCTTCAACCGCGATGTGATTGAGCAACCCGGCGTCAAGTATGTTATTGTGTTTGAAGGCGTTAACGATATGGGCTACTCGCCAAATCCATCGGCAACTGAGAAAGAACTGATTGACGCCTACTCGAAGATGATTGACACGGCGCACGCCCACGGACTGAAGATTTACGGCGCAACCGTAACTCCGTTCAAAGAGTGCTTCTACGGCTCACCCGAGAAGGAAGAGTGCCGTTTGGCCGTGAACAACTGGATTCGCACCTGCGGCAAGTTCGATGCCGTAATCGACTTTGAGAAAGCCATTTGCAGCGATTCGGACACCACCGTAATGAACCCCAATCTGCACGACAACGACAACCTGCACCCCAACGCCAACGGTCACAAGGCTCTGGGCGAGTATGTTGATTTGGGGCTGTTTGAATAGAGAGTATTAAGGAACGCAGATGACACAGATTTAACGGATTTTACAGATTATTTTGAATTGAATTACGAATTACGAATTTTGATTCAACTTGTTAAACCTGTTAAACATTAAACTCAACGTTCTAAACAGCGAAGCGTTTCAACTCTTTAAACTTATAACTTATAAACTTTCAACTCAATGAAACACCTATCAATCACCCTGTTAGCCGCTGCCGCGATAATGTGCGGATGCAACGGCCAGAAGAGTGCGAGCACCGAAACGGGCTTCACCAACCCGATGATTTGGGCCGATGTGCCCGATATGTCGATGATGCGCGTAGGCGACACCTATTATATGAGCAGCACCACAATGCATATGAACCCAGGTGTGCCCATTATGAAGTCGAAAGACCTGAGCAACTGGCAGATAGCGAGCTACGCTTACGAGACCTTGGGCGACCAGGACGAGACGATGCTCTTGAACGGCAAAAACACCTACGGCAAGGGCTCGTGGGCAAGTTGCATTCGCTACGTGAACGGCAAATTCTTTGTCAGCACCTTCGACCAGGTGACAGGCAAAACCTACTTTTTCACCACCGATAACATTGAGAATGGCAAGTGGGAGCGCCACGAGTTCCGTCCTTCGCACCACGACCATACCATTGTGTTTGAAGAAGATGGACACATTTATATGATAAACGGCGGCGGAAAAATCTTCATTCGCGAAGTTGAGCCCGATTTCAGCGGAATCAAGCCAGAATCAGAGAAGGTTCTGATTGAGAACGCTGGTCTGCCTGCTGGCGAAAACCTGATGCTTGGCGCCGAAGGCTCGCAGATGTTCAAAATCAACGGCAAATACTATCTGTTCAACATTTGCTGGCCGCGCGGCGGTGTGCGCACCGTTATCTGCCACCGCGCCGACAGTTTGTTCGGCCCGTACGAAGGCCGCGTTGTGCTACAGGACAAGGGCGTGGCTCAGGGCGGACTCATTGACACGCCCGACGGCCGCTGGTTCGCCTACCTATTCGGCGACCGTGGCGCTGTGGGCCGTATCCCCTACCTTGTTCCCGTTGTATGGGAAGATGGATGGCCAGTTCTGGGCGTCGATGGCAAAGTGCCCGAAACACTCGACCTGCCCGCAAACGGCAGTCTGATTCCAGGCATTGTCGATAGCGATGAGTTCGACGGCGACCAGCCGAAAATTGTCTGGCAGTGGAACCACAATCCAGTCAATTCTTTATGGACGATGACCGAACGCAAAGACTTTATCCGCTTCCGCACCGACCGCACCGACACTCTGTTCACCCAGAGCCGCAATATGCTCACACAGCGCACCATTGGTCCGAAATGCTCTGGCAGCGCTTGTCTCGATGCCTCGAACCTGAAAGATGGCGATGTTGCGGGACTTGCCCTGCTGGCTGGAAAATTCGGCTTTGTGGCCATTCAGAACGATGGCGACAAAAAATCGATTGTGATGGTTAACAACCAGCCCGAAGCCAACGGCGGCGGTGCACCCTGGCCGCCACGCCGCGGCGTTCAGCACGTTGTGGCAAGCGTTCCTGTCGATGCCACCACCGTCTATTTCAAAGCCGACTGCGACTTCAGCCGCATTGCCGACGAAAGCGCCATTGGCAGCCACGGCGTTGACAAGGCCGTCTTCCACTACTCGCTCGACGGCAAGCAGTGGAACCAAATCGGCGACACCCAGCCAATGTCGTACAGCCTCGACCACTTTATGGGCCAGCGCTACGCACTCTTCTTCTACTCTACCAAAGAGCCAGGCGGCTATGCCGATTTCGACTGGTTCAGGATTAGTGAGTAGTTAACATCTATTACGACAGAATATAACGGCTCTCGCCTTCGGGTGAGGGCCGTTTTTGGTTTTCAAAACGAGTTTTCCGCACAAACAACACCATTCCGCAGATACAGATTCGGTTATTTATACGCCATTTGAAAGAAAACCAATGACGTTTCTTTCGTTTAGTAGCCCCAAAGCCATTTACCACATTTAGCATTGTGTTTATCCCTCTTTAGTTCTCAGATAAGCATTTGCCAGAAAACATATCTATTTACAAAACTCCAAATGCATATTTAGCGGGATTCCGAATCACAACAGCTGAAAAATATCTGTTCCCGAAAGACGTGTGGCAGACTGTAATAAATACAACCGATTGCAAAAATATTTTCATTGCCAAACCCTTAATTACCAACTTATTACACATACGTTGCAACCGATTGCAAAATATGTTGCTACTCGGTTTTTTATTGAAATATCTAATATTAAAAACGAAATATCTGCATTTGAAAGTCCGATTCTGGCTTGCAAATAATTTTACTACCAGCAAAAAATATGTTTGCAACTGTTATATGGGGAACACGCAAAACACACGTCATTATTCTTGGAAAAAACCAAGTACCGAGTTTCTGGTAAAGATTCTTTGTGCGTTGTGCATAGCCACAATGGTCATCCTTATAATAATAAGTTGCGCCTGCGGTATAAGGGTTGGCTTGGCCAGCGACAGCCGCACGAAGACAGAATTTCGGACGAATGCCTCGCCTCTTTGCCAGTGGCAGGCTGATTTCGGAACTAAATACTATTTAATAACTAAAAAACATTTATGATGAAACTTCAATTATGGAGAAAGGCGGCCACGATGCTGCCAACATTGTTGATTTCATTCTGCACGATGGCGCAGCAGCACAGCGTGACCGGCACCATCACAGATGAATCGCAGCTCCCCATACCGGGAGCGAACATTGTAGTCAAAGGGACTACATCAGGAACAGTTACCGACGGCACCGGAAAATTCTCGATGCAGGCTTCGGATGGCGATGTTCTTGTAGTGTCGTACATTGGCTACACATCGGAAGAGGTTACTGTTAACGGTAACGGTCCGTACGACATCAACCTGACACCAGACCTTATTGGTTTGGATGAGGTTGTGGTTATTGGTTACGGTACGCAACGCAAAGAGTCTGTTACCGGTTCTGTGGCTTCTGTCAAGGGCGATGTTGTCCGCGAGATGCCAGGTGCAAACATCTCACAATCTCTGCAAGGACGTATTGCCGGTGTCAACATGCAACAGACATCGACGAAACCGGGTTCTGAGATGCAAATCCGCATTCGTGGCCAACGCTCACTGAGGGCAGATAACGACCCGTTGATTATTTTGGATGGTATTCCGTTTACTGGCGGTTCGCTTAACGATATCGACCCGAGCTCAATCAAGAGCATCGATATTTTGAAAGACGCCTCGGCAACCGCAATCTATGGTTCGCGTGGTGCCAACGGTGTTATTCTGGTTACCACAACCAAAGGCAGCATTGGCCAGGACGCAACTATTGTTTATAGCGGATATTACGGACTTAAGACAGTGTTCTCGAAATACCCGATGATGAACGCCGAGCAACTGAAAACCCTGCGTGAATACAAAGGAACATTCAAAAGCAGCAAAATGGAAGAGCAGGGAATTGCAGAAGGCGTTGATACCGATTGGCAAGACCTTATGTATGACAAAGGTATGGTTACAAGCCACGACATTGCAGTAACCGGTGGTACCAAAACGTCAGCCTACAGCTTTGGCGGTGGTTACTATCGTGAGCAGGCTGTTTTGCCATTGCAGAACTACACCCGTTTCTCAATGCGTGCGGCTGCCGACCAGAAAGTAGGCAACTACATTAAAATCGGCTTCACTAGCAACAACAACTACACTATCACCAATGGCAACCGCATCGGCATCTACGATGTGCTGGCTGCATCTCCAATGATAAGCCCCACTGATTCTGTCGGCAACACCCGTCGCACCATCGACAACAACACTGTTGATGCGGGAGTTTGGATGCGTACCCGCGAAACTTTAGAGGCTATTGATGAAAACGGCGACTATGAAGACAAAAAAATCACCTCGGGAACGTTCAACAGCGTATATGCCGAGTTGTCTATCCCCCGTGTAGAGGGTTTGAAATTCCGCACAAACGTTGGTTTGAACCTGAAGTACACACAAAATGGTTACTATCAAGGTGTAGGCGTTTTTGCCACTGCCCCAACATCAGCTTCTTCAGCATCGCTTTCAAAGCAGCTTTATTTGAACTGGGCTGTTGAAAACTTGCTCACATACGACAGAACTTTCGGCAAACATAACATTAATGCTGTCGGCTTGCTGTCGTTTGAGCGCACACAAGACCACTCATCATCTGTTTCAGGTTCGGGCATAGCATCGAAGAAATTCCTGTACTACAACGTTGCCCGCATAAACGACGAAGGTAAAACCACAGCGAGTCCTGATAATCAGAACTACAGCGAGTCTGGTCTGAAATCGGCTATGGCACGTTTGATATACTCATACGACGACCGATATATGATAAGTGTTGCTGTACGTAACGACCAATCGTCGCGTCTGGCGAAAAGCAAGAACTCACACACCTACCCCGCTGTTTCGGTTGGTTGGAACCTTGGCCGTGAATCGTTTATGGAGGATTTCGAATGGCTCAACCAATTCAAACTCCGCTTCGGCTACGGACAGACATCAAACCAGGCCGTTGCTCCGTTCAAGACTCTTGGCTTGCTTGGCACCAGTCCGTACAACTTTGGCAACGATGTTATGAGCACCGGCTACTATATACAGGAGCTTGCTAACGACAAACTTGGCTGGGAATACTCAAAGACATTCAACTATGGTGTTGATTTCAGCTTCCTGAACCGCATCAGTGGTAGCTTTGAATATTATGTTCAGAAAACAAATGATGTATTGCTGTGGGTAACTCTGCCAAAAACCGCAGGTGTTTCTGGCTACTATGACAACATCGGCAAAACTCAGAACAAAGGTTGGGAGTTCAACTTGAACGCAACCATTCTTGATGACTACAACGGATTCACTTGGGACGCTGGCATCAATATGTACAGCAACAAGAATGAATTGGTTGAATTGTTGTCGGGTGTAGAAAAAGATGAAGGCAACAAATGGTTTGTCGGACATCCTATCAACTGTATCTATGATTATGAGAAAATTGGTTTGTGGATGCCGGAAGACTTCTACTATCAACCAGACGGGTACGACAAATCTTATGGTAAGATTCTGGAGCCTGGTGGCGACGCTGGTATGATTCGCGTGAAATACACCGGCGAATATGACGAGAACGGCATGCCAACACGTGCTATTGGTCCTGAAGACCGCCAGATTATGCACATCGACCCGAAAATGCAAGGTGGTTTCAACACCCGCTTGGAGTGGAAGGGCGTTGACCTGACTGTTATTGGCGCATTCCAGGTTGGCGGCAAACTCATCAGCACATTGCACTCAGCCAATGGTTATCTAAACCTGCTGAGCGGCCGCCGCGGCAATGTTGATGTTGACTACTTTATGGCAGAAAGAGAAGGCCGTGGTTCAAATGCGAAAATTAAACAGGATGCAAGCGGCAACTATATGGTTCAAAACAGAAACGCCAAATATCCTGACCCGAACGCACGCCGCGACGGTGACAATGCCGCTTATGCCTCAACACTTGGATACTTCAACGCATCGTTCTGCAAGATTCGCACAATCACCTTGGGCTACAACTTCAAGAACAATGGTAACACAGTGTTAGACGAGATTGGCATCAAGAAGATTCGTGTTTACGGAACCATCCAGAATCCGTGGGTTATTGCTTCGAAATTCAAGAAAGAGACCGGTCTTGACCCGGAGACAAACTCATTTGGCAATGAAAACGTAGCCTCTAGTACAGATGCTTATAAAGCAGGCAGTATACTTACAGTTGGTACCAACACACCATCGACACGTACCTTCTTAGTTGGATTAAACATAACTTTCTAATCGATTACTACAATGAAAAAGAATAATAAAATAACATTGCTTGGTGCATCGGCATTGGCATTGCTTGCTTTCGGCAGCTGCTCCGATGTGCTGGATGAGACACCTCGTTCAACCTTTACCCTCGACTACTTCACTACCGACGAAGGCATTAAGGGTGGTCTTACCCAAATGTACGCCCACTTGCGTAACTTCTATGGCGGCTACTATCTGGCTGCCTGCGAGTGCGGTACCGACGAGTACACCTGGGGACAATCAGGCGACAACAACAACAAAGACAACGACTTCTCGGGTGTTGGCAATATCACGTCATCTACAGCCCGTACTGACGCTCTTTGGGATTGGGCATTCATCAACATCAACACTGCAAGTGCACTTATTGAGCAAGGAACAGCCAGCGGACTCGACGCTTCGCTTGTTGCTGAAGCCTACTTCTTCCGCGCATTCGACTACTTCCTGCTTGTTCAACACTTTGGCGGTATGCCATTGGATTTGGGTTCTGGCGAGCTGAAATCGAACAGTTCTCCTTCACGCATATCAGTGCGCAACACCGTGCCTGAGGTTTATACCCGCTGCATCTTCCCCGACTTGATTACAGCAGTGAACGATTTGCCGGAAAATCCACGTTTGGTTGGAACTGTTACAAAAACTGTTGCCCGCCTTTACCTGGCAAAGGCTTATCTGACCTACGCTTGGTGGCTCGAGAACCCGAAAAACATCCCGACCTACCCAGCTTGCGACCGTGTTGACCCCGATGGAAAAACTGCCGCTCAGTATTTCCAATTAGCATACAACAAGGCAATGGAAGGCATCAACAATCCTGGTCCTTACGGATTGCAAGAGACATTCTATGACATGTGCGCTGCTAAAAACGAACGCAACAAAGAAATGCTTCTGTGGGCTGATCACACCGCAACAAACTGGTTGTATAGCGGTGCAGAAAACGAAAGCAAAGCCAACAACTATGGCGATGACCCAGGTTCCCACGGTTCAAACAACAACTTCTGGTTTGAAAACTGGAACTACACAGAATTGCAGATGGCCGATGGAACCCCTACAAAACGTATCGACCGCCAAGGCTACGGCCGTCCGTGGACACGTATGGCTCCCACCTACAATGTGTTTAGCGAGACTTTCGCCGATGAGAAAGACTCTCGCCGTGACGCCACATTCCAGACTACCATTCACGCCAACTGGCATGTTGCCGATACTGCAGGTATTAAAATCCTAACTCGCAAAAACGCCAATAATATGGATGTTGAGCAAGGCGGAATCATTCTGACATTTGTTCCGAAAGCTATCGAAGGAACTGTATATAACAAAGATAATGGCGCACTTGGCTTAGGTGAGGCTCCCGGCCGTGCAGACTGGGTTGTTGACCCGGAGCACATCAGCCGCAAGATTTACCCAGGACCGTTCAAATTCAGCGGTTTCAGCCAGGAGTCTGACGATGTTGCCATGACTCGCCCGATAGGCTCTTTAGGTGTTCCAAACGCCAACAATATCCGTCCATACTACATTGCCAAGTTCTCTGAACTTTACCTGGTAGCAGCCGAGGCTGCCGTTAAAGGCGCAACTGGTGAGAAATCGGCCAAAGACCTTGTGAATGTACTTCGTAAGCGTGCTGGCAAATGGACCTTCAGTGTTGCAGAAGACAAAGCTGTCAGCTTCGACTACAGTGCAGACCTTGTTGCCGCAACTCCCGAAACTATTGATATGAAATTCATTATGCTTGAGCGTTCGCGTGAGTTCTTTGGCGAAGGTTATCGCCGTCTCGACCTCATCCGCACTCAAATGTGGGAAGAGTTGGCCGGAAGCTACAAAATCTGCGGTTCAAATGTTGGTGATTGGGAGCTCGAAGAATTCCAACGCGAAATTAAACCGGAATACTATCTGTCACCAATCCCTCAACCTCAGATTGATGGTTTAGAAATGAGCGACGAGGAAAAAGCCGCATATCAGAACCCGGGATATTAATCGAAACATTTCATCATTTATAAAAGTTTTCCCGATTAGAGTTGTTCGTAGTTCCTGCCGAAAGGCAGTAACGAAGGGAGGCCGCCACCAAGCGGCCTCCTGTTTTTTTTTGTACATACGCGAACTCAAGCCACGCGTGTGCTAATTGTTCCCACGGCAACCATACCAACAAAAAAAGCCCGCGACAATAATCGCAGGCTTTACTGACGGATATAAACTATTATCAAAGAATCAACTCATTACCCACCTTGCGGGCGCGCTCGGGTTTGTCGAGATTGATGTCTGTGGCAAGACCAATCTCAACCAGCAGATTCCAACCGGCGCAAAGCATTACGTATGGTTTGAACTCACCTGCGGCCGGAACTTTGATTGTCTCAAACGGAGTGTCGTGGTCAGCAATTGCAACGATTTTCAAGCCAACACCTTTCTCCAAAACCTCCTGGAACTTTTCAATCTCCTCTTCAATCGGGTCAATAACAAACACTACATCTTTCGGGCTCATCACCTCCTCTATTCCGTGAACAGCGTATGTTCCCTCAAGGAAATCCGATTTGCGGCGGGTTATCTCGTTGGTTTTCAAAGTCAATTCCTCGGCAACACCATCGTTGTAGCCTGAGAAGTAGATAGTTTCGGCTTGTTTCACATAGTTAACCACGCTCGCCGGTATCGGCAGTGTGAGAGCCTTCTCCAACAATTCGGGCAGTTTTTTCAGTTCTGCCGATTTGTCAACGCCTTGCAGATTCCAAAGTATTGACTCATAATACAATGCTTGCTCAACAACGCTCTTTGTGGCGGCCACGGCCTGCTCCCATCCGCAGTTAAGAATGTGGGTGCTGGCGCAAGCTTTTGCAATCATTGTGTCGGCGCAAGCTGTAAGGCCGAAAACGTCTTTTTTGCCCGATTCTGTGAGCTTTTTGGCCAAGAGAATCACCTCTTTTGTGCGGCCTGAGTTCGATGCGCAGCAAACGGTGTATTTTGACAAGTCGTACTCATACGATTGGCGCGAGCCGTCGGTCTGCACGTTGATGTCCAAGCCCCAGCGTTTGGCCTTGCGCATAGCGTTTTTGGCCGGGAAAATGCGGCTCGAACCCTCGCCTGTCAAGTAAAGGCGCTGCGATTTTTTAACCTCATCGGCCAGTTTTTTTGTTACTGTCGGGTCGAATTTCCGAACAGTGTCAATGGTGCCCATCATTTCCTGCACCAACGCATAATCAGCGTATTTTTTATCAGTAAGATTCATAATCAGTATTATAAAAGTTTAGTTAACTGTTCAATTTTATTGTTAAAATCATCGGTCTCGCCGCGCACCTGCTTGATGAAGCTGTTCTCCTCGAGCGGCCCGATGGCGGCAATCATCTCCTCATCGTTGCGGTATGTCTGTTTGCGATAGATGTTGTCGTAGTCTTTTTTGCGCGTTTGGTAAACCTGGTCGCAAATGTACTGCTGAATGCCGATGGCGCGTTTCAGTACATCGCTCCACATTTCGTTGGTTATGGTTTCTGTCTCAAGCAGATAGCATAGCGATTGGTATGCGTGACGCAGTTTGTCGGTGCCGTAGCGTTCCCAAATGTCATCGTAGCGGTTGTGGATGGCCTCCCACGAGTCAAGTTTTCCGTTGCGGATGTCGGCGCGAAGTTGGTCAAGGTCAGATGTTTGCATCAGCTGCCCGCCTAGGTTCGACCACTCTTTCTGACGGCGGCCCTGAATCATCGCGGCAAGCGACTCAAACGTGGCCTGCGGATTGTCGAGCAGATATTTCATTACGTTCTTAACTGCGTAATACACAATCATATCGGCGTATGAATTGTAAGCGTCGTACACTTTCAAAATCCGCACGCGGCGTTTGCCTTTTTCCATATTCTCACCGAAAACCTGCAGATTGTCAACCACTTTGCGGTCACCGCGAAGCAACTCTTTGCCTACTTCGCGCAAAGCTTTCTCGCTCTGTCCCTCAACATTCTTGTTTTGCGTGCGCAGCCAGGCTTTGGCAGTCCATATTTCGAGCAGCTTACGGCCGGTTATCACTTCCTCCATACTGTCGGGCGCGTATGCGTCGAACTCAATATGCTGGAATTTGCGCTTGCGAAGGTCACGCTTCTGATATTTCCAAGCGTTGCGGGCCAGCGCATACATATTATACATCCACCAGAAAGCCGGCATCACTTCCAACTCATTGTGACTCACATTGTTATTGACAAGCGAGAACGGCAGCGGGATATTCATTTCGGTTGGATAATCGGCTTTGCTCAGCAGCGTGAACGACGCGAACTTGCACGAGTGCTTGACGCTCGAGCACAAGCCCGGCCAGAATCCGCGGCCAGCTTCTATCTCGTTGTCGTTGGTGCGGCTGTTGTGGTTTGAGCCCATTGTGGCACCGGCGGCAATATTCGTCTGTCCTTTAAGCACGGCGGCCACAAGGAACGAGTTGTTGTGGTGCTGCTCGTGAGCAGGGAAAATCAGGTTGTTCAGCACCTCGCAGCACGATATTGTGCTGTTATCGCCCAAGAATGAGTGAATCAGGCGCGCACCGTACTTCAGGTTCGAGTTGTTGCCCAGCACAAAACGCACGGCAATGCACGAGTAGAAAATGTGGCATCCGTAGCCCACAATTCCGTTCACCAGCACTACGCCCTCACCTATCTGCGACGGTTCCTCGACCGACGAGTTGATGGTGACGTTTTTCAGTTTGCTAGCGCCCTTGATGTAGCAGCAATCGCCCACCTTCACATCTTTGATGATGGCTGAATTCTTTATCACACAATTAGTTCCGATGGTGCCATAATATCCGCGGCGCGAGTCGAAACGGTTCTGCGTCAGATAAGAGAGTTTGGCCTGCAACGGCTTGTCATCAATGAATTTGGCACTCAGATAGGCGTCGGCGGCAATCATACCGTCGAACGGATAAACCTTGCGGCAGCCCGTCTCGTTCATCAGGTCGAGACAGATTCTAACATCTTCCGGCTCACCGTCTTTGACTATGCCGTTGCCGAATTTTGCGTGATTGGTGCAGCACATCTCCTGAATGTTGAAGATGATGCAGTTGTCACCTATAATATAATGCGACAGGTAGTGCACATCGTGGATGGCCACGTTGTTGCCAATATCGCAAGATGTTATAACACTGTTGGTTATACCTACGCGCAAACGCAAATCGTGGTATTGGAGCATAGCGTCGCGAACTTCGCCAATGCGCACCAGTCCGTAGAATTTGTTGTTTTTTATCTGTTTGGGATTAAACTCATCGGTAACCAGGAAATTGTCCCAATTCTCGCAGCTGTTGTTGTTTTTAACAAGGCGCTCAATCTCGTCGGAACGCAAATGACGCCATCCGCCAATAGGCTTGGTTGTTTGTTGGTTACGGAGGTAGTATTCATCCTGGCCTTCGGGAAGGAACTCTTTTTCAACGAAATGCTCCTCCATTTCTGGCCCCCATAGGATTTTTACGGTATTTTCTGCATCCATATATTGTCAATATTTCATTTTTCAAATATACCTATTGACAAAAAAAATGCGAGCTACCCTACCGTTTTTTTTCAACAAATTTGAAAGTAAGTGTATCACTTAGAATCGCCTTAACGTTTCAAGGCCGACTTGCCAACTTTCTCAACCTGGTACATTCCAATCAGAATCATTGCCGAGCCGAGCATCGCAAACGGTGTTATACGCTCGCCAATGACTATTGAGGCCGTGATGATTGCCACTACCGGATTGAAATATATGTAGTTAGACGCTTTTACGACTCCGATGCGTTTCATAACAATGTTCCACAGCACATAGCACACCAGCGAGGCCACAATGCCCAAAAAGAGCAGATTCAGCCAAACCTGCGGCTGCCGGTAAACTGCCATATCGATTTTGAGACCTGTGAGAAAAAGCACAGGAACCAGTGTGAGCAGTCCGTAGAAAAACACTTTGCGTATGATAAACAGATTGTTGTATTTTGGTGCTAACAATTTGGTAATGAGCGAATAGAATGCCCACGCCCACGCAGCCGCAAACGCAAGCATATCGCCCACGGGCGAGAGTTTGAGCGCAAATTTGCCGTTCAGCACCACCAGCACCATTCCGGCAAAAGCCAGCACCGACCCGATTTTCTGCCGACGGTTCATACGCTCGTCGCGATTGCCGATGCTCAACAGCAGTGCCGTCAGCAACGGGGTTGTGCACACCAGCAACGAAACGTTTGTCACGGTTGAAATCTGCAATGCCGTATTCTCGGCCAGAAAATAGGCCGAACCGCCGGTAACGCCCAAAGCGACAGCCAAAAGTTCATCTTTAACGCTGTCGCACAATAGTTTGCGTGGCGCGACAAACCAAATGAAGATGTAGGCTAACAAAAAACGGCAGAAGAATACGTCTATCGGTCGTAATCCATTATTAATGAGAACTTTGCTCGACACAAACGTTGTGCCCCAAACGCAGACAATGGCAAAGGCGAGCAGATTGAACAGTAATGTCCGGTTTTTATCCATCGGCAGTTTTTTTGCTGAACGACAAAATTATTCGGCAGCATTCCGCTTGGCCATCACCTTTTTGAGCGCCGTAGCCAACTGGTCGGGGCACGATGTGCTTTTCATTCCGCACTGAACGCCTTCAAGCTTACTTATCACATCGGAAACCTGCATTCCATCAACCAGCCTGCCAATGCCTTTCAGGTTGCCGTTGCAGCCGCCATAGAACTGAACGTTGCTCAAAATGTTGTTATCATCAATCTCAAAATCAATTTGTTGACTGCAAGTGCCAACTGTTTGGTATCGGTACTTCATTTTCTTAGTATAGTGTTAAAATCTGGGGGCGAAATTATGAAAATGCAAGAAAGCTCCGATGCTGTCAGCAAACTTTTCCGGAATAATCATAAATATCAAAACTTAACAACAATGTTGGCTGACAAGTGATTATTATGCTTTCTACCAGATACTTGCCTTATGTGGTCAGCTTCTTCCCTACTCACAACTCTCCCTCAGCACCTGGAGCGCCTCCGGTCCGCAGTTCATTACAAGGTCGATAATCGACAGGTTTGGAATGAAGCCGAATCGCTCGCCGAAAACCTGCGTGTAAGGCTGCGGCGCAAAGTGCGTGTCAGCCGATTGGTGCGACTGTTTCGGGTGGATTGTGTTGCGATAGTCGGGACAATCGGGGGTGTGAACGTAATCGGTGGTCAGGGCCGTGTTATCGGGCGTTTTCAGCCATTTCTGGCACACTTCGAGTATTGCGCGGTTATAGTCAAGCAGAAAATCGAAACGGCGCTCGTAGAACGGCAGAATGTCGTCGGCATAATAGTCGAAAAACGGCGACGACTTGTAGAGCGACCGAATGGTGTTGAAATGATTCTTCTGCCACGGCGTTTGGTAGGCAATGCGAATGTCGCGCGTCATTGGGTTGTGCGTATCGCTCTTAAGAATAGGCACTTGCAGCGTCTGAACGCAGTTGGGGCCGTAGAGCGCGCAGCGGTTGCGGTAGCTCTGTTTGGGAAATGTTTCAAACTGCTCTATCAGCACCTGCCGATGGCTGACAATCTTTGTAAACCATTGAACTGGCGGCCAATAGGCGGTGCTTAATAGACAAGTGCTGGTAGCGGACATAGTTTTTATTTTGGTGAATTGTTTAATTGGTGAACTGGTGAATTGGTGAATCGAAAGGTTTAGTCGCTTCGCTGATTTGAGTAATGTTTAATGTGTAAAGTGTAATGAATCGTAATTTTTAATTCAAAAATACTAAATACTAAATAACTAATGCCTAATGCCTAAAACCTTGTTTTAAGTGTAAAGTGTAATGAATCGTAACTCGTAATTCATAATTCGTAATTCACTAGTGCCTAATCCCTAACCCCTAACACCATATTTTACAAATTAGCCAAGACAAGAGCGCTAGCGCCGAGAATTGCCGCATTGTCGCCCAACTGCGACGGCAGCACCTGCGTTTTGTTCTTGAAGATATTCAGCATATTGGCTTCCATTGCGCGGCGTGTGGGCTCGAAGAGAATCTCGCCTGCCTTTGCCAAACCGCCAAACAAGAATATGGCTTGCGGGCTTGTAATTGCCACAAAATCAGCCAAGGCACGGCCCAACATTTCGCCTGTGAACTCAAAAACTTCTCGTGCAATGGCGTCGCCCCGAGCGGCCACCTGCGACACTTTCAAAGCCGTCAGTTCGCTGTTTGGAATTGAGCGTAACTCACTGTCAATATTGCGTTTAGCCAACAGTTCGGTTGCTGTGCGCACCACGCCCGTTGCCGACACGTAGGTCTCAAGGCAGCCCTTGCGCCCGCAGCCGCAGTCGCGCCCATCACGCTCAACAATCACGTGGCCACACTCGCCTGCAAATCCGTCGTGGCCGTAGAGCATCTTGCCGCCAGTCACAATGCCGCTGCCAAGGCCCGTTCCAAGGGTAATCTCAATGAAATCGGTCATTCCCTTTGCACCGCCGTACACCATCTCGCCAATGGCGGCTGCGTTGGCGTCGTTGGTCAGGAATACGGGCACACCGAATTGATTCTTAAAGGCTTCAACAATCTTCACAAGGCCCTTCCACGGCAGGTTGGCGGCATTCTCAATGCAGCCGCTGAAGTAGTTGCCGTTGGCCGCGCCAATGCCAATGCCCACAAGTTTGCAAGGCTGCTCAATCGTGCCAAGCAATTGCCTTATGCCTTCGGAAACAGCATCAGCAAACGCCTGAAAAACAACGTGCCCGCTAGTGGGTATGCTGCTTTGGGCGAGTATCTCGCCATTGTCGGTCACAAGGCCGAAAGCGGTGTTTGTGCCGCCAATATCGATTCCAACTGAAAGATTCATATTTTTAAAAGTTTAGAGTTGAGAAGTTTAGTCGCTTCGCTGTTGAGAAAGTTGAGTGATTCTCTATTTAATCCAACATTAAACTGTTGAGTTTTAAGATTATACGATTAAATCATTTGTGCTTATTTCTTCATCAAATTCGTTAATTAACTCTGGCAAAAATGATTGGTCTATTTCATAATTGATAATCAATGATGAATGGCACATTGTATTATCCATTTCAAAATGATTTGACTGTATTTTACAAATCATTTGTTCGTTTTCTTTATAAAAGTAAATTTCTAATTCTCTTTCAATTAAAGTGAGATTTGCGGAACATCTTTTACCATTATAGAAATCAGACAATTCATTCTTAAATGTTTCAAATGAGCCACATAAATCCCCAACAGTTAAAGATGCACTGAAATATTTATACGCAATTTTAATATCGAACTCCCAAATAGGTACAACATCTTGTTTTATCTGTGTCCTTTCAAGAGTCATTACCAATGTTCTGTGTTTATCATAAAAGTGTATCATATTACATCATTGAAATCCTAACTCCTTACGTGCTTGTATTTGAATATGATAGCAAACGAAATTGCCACGGCCAATGCGAACGCTGCAAAAATGTACCAAGCAACTGACCAACCCTGCATCATATCGAACGACGGGTCGCCTAATCGGTTGTAAACGAAGCGATTGACCACCATCTGCGAAAGCAGCGAGCCTACCGTTGCGCCAAGGCCGTTGGTCATCATCATAAACACGCCCTGCGCGCTTGAGCGAATGTCGTCGGTGGTGTTCAGGTCGACAAAAAGCGAGCCGCTGATATTGAAAAAGTCGAATGCCACGCCGTAAACAATCATCGAAAGGACGAAAAGCCAAACGCCGCCTTCGGGGTCACCCAAACCGAAGAATCCGAAGCGGCAAACCCACGCCAGCATCGAAATCAGCATCACTTTCTTAATACCTAACCGCTTCAGAAAGAATGGGATAAGAAGGATACAGAGCGTCTCGGAAACCTGCGAGAGCGAACTCAGCATTATGTTGTGGCGCACTGCGAAGGCGTCCGCATAGTCGGGATTTTGGCCGAAGTCGCTCATAAAAGTGCCCGCAAAACCGAACGTCACCTGAAGGCACATTCCGAGCATAAACGAGAAAATGAAGAACTGCCGCATCTGGCGGTTGCCGAAGAGCGTGAACGCCCGCAGCCCAAGCGCTTCAACTATCGACGCCGAGCGTTTGCCGCCGCTTGTGGGGCAGTTGGGTAGCGTGAAGGCATAAACGGCCAACACAAGCGACCACGCCGCCGAAATGAACAACTGGCGGTAATCTTCCTTAAAATCAGTCAAATCGACAATCCACATCGACACAATGAAACCTATGGTGCCGAAAACGCGAATGGGCGGATAGGCGCTCATCGTGTCCATCCCCGCGCGCTCTAACGCATTGTACGACACCGAGATTCCCAGCGCTACTGTCGGCATAAAGAATGCCACGCTGGCGGCATAGAACGGGAAAATCTGCGCGAAAGTGACATCGGCGCCGTATCGCATCCCCATCAATCCCGCCAAAGCCATAAAGACGGCGGCCAATCCCTGGCACATTCCGAGCAGCCGCTGGGCGGGAATCCATTTGTCGGCCACAATGCCCATCAAGGCTGGCATAAAAAGCGACACTATGCCCTGCACGGCGAAAAACGCTCCAATGCTTGTGCCCATCCCGATATTGCCCAAATAGATACCGAGCGAACTCAGATATGCACCCCACACGGCGTATATCATCAGGTTCATTGCAATAAGGCGGATTTTCAATGCTAAATTGTTCATTGTCAAATAAATTATTCTGATTACTGATTGGATTGAGCAGAGGCGCTGCTATTGTTTTGGGGTTTTGCCGATGCCGGTTTGGCAGTCAGCTTTGGGCGGATTTTGCCCAACCGCTTCGCCTTCTCCCAAGCGGCCTTTTTGGCTTCATACTCCTCGTAGTGGCGCTCCAAATAATTATCAGCCATAGTGTTAACTGTGATTTCTATTTGTTTATTACGAAAGCAAAATTAAACGATTGAAGATGTTGTAGCAAACACACAGGCATCAACTTTTAAACTTTATAAAGCACTCCTAAACCATCAACTCAAACACCTTCACTCCGCCATCGCACGACACCTCACTGAAACCCACGCGCTTCAGATAGCGGGTATGGTAATTACTACCCGAAATGGCGGTTATCTTATTGATTTTACGTTTTTTAAACTCATCGCGATTCTCGTTGAAAAGGAAGTTGCCGACCTTAAAGTCGCGGTATGTGGGAATCACATAATCGAGCTCCACAAGCAAGCGGCCGGGTTCCATCTCGTTGGCCAGAAAAATACCGGCAATGTTCATATTCCGCACAATCATATAGGCGCACGAATATGGCGCGTCGTTCAGCGAAAATTCAGGAAAATGCCGCTGAATATCAGCCTTATAATGATTGATAAACGGCACAACAAGACTGTCCTCGCTATTGATTTCCATCAGTTTGAAGACGTGCTTCATAAATCGGTTGCGGACAATGTAGACAATGTTGACGCAGGCAATGGCAGTATTCATCAGAGCCACAGGATAGGAACCGATGCACAAACCATACACAATGTAAAGAATACAGCCCATTGTGTTGATAATGCGCAACCGGATGACCGAAGTCATCATCATCGCCAGCAGCAGCAGCGCCGACGCCACATATCCAATTATCTCAACATTGCTCATAACTCACCTTCCTTATTTTCGATAATCGATTCAGAATCAACTTTATCCGCCTTGCACTTGGCAATCGAAATAGCATCGAGTTTTGGTATCGGCCTGAAGAAAACACGATAGAACCGGCTGATGAACCGTGTGCGGATAAGCGGTATCAAAACCGATGTGGTCAGAATGCTGACAAACACCACGTTATACACAATTATCTGAATCTCAGAGCCTTCGGGAATGCCATACTGAAGCGGCAATCCTGCCAGGACGGCGGCGGCCAAGCCTTTGGGCACCATTGCCGACATAACCGACTTGTCTTCCCAGGTGATGTCGGTGTCGCGCACCAGAAACCGCGTTGAAACGAGCCTTGCAAGGTAGATGGCCCCTACCAGCGCCGCCGCAATGATGAAGAAGTACGACGACTCGAACGGAATGGCCATTCCCAGATAGACAAAGAAGTAGATTTTCAGAAGGAAGACGATTTCGCTGTACAGCTTGCGCTCCAGCTCGGTGATGATGCCGTCGGGCAGCTTGCTTTTAATCTTTTCAGGCAGATGAATCTTGCTGTAGTTGCCCAGCACAATGCCGAAAGCAAGCGCTGTGATGGCGCCGCTGAACCCGAAATATTCGGCCATACCATATACAATGAACATAAACGCGAATGTGGTAAACTGCGTGTTGGGGAATGTCTTAATCCAGTTCATCAGCCGCAGCCAGACATAAGCCGCGCCAACGCCCAATGCCGATGCCAGCACCAGCGACGAAATAAGCGAGCCGGCAATCTTGCCCAATTCAACAACGCCCGTCGAATAACTACCTAAAAAGCTGATTGCAAACACGATACACAACACATCGGTCAAAGCCGATTCCAAAACCAGAACGGTGCTTGGCTTGTCGCTCATACGCAGCAAACGAACCATTGGCAGCACCACCGCCGACGATGTGCCGCCCAAAATGAAACCGGTGATGAACGACAGCAGCCACGAGTAGTGAAGCATATAGTGCAGCAGCACCCCGACAATAATGGCGGTTATGAAGAAGAAACTGACCGTCAGTTTCGATGCCGTGCGCATTGAGCCGCCAATGCTCGATAGTTCCATATTCAGGCCGCCTTCAAAAAGAATGATGATAAGGGCGACACTTGTGAGCACCTGCCCCAACATTCCAAGGCTGTCAATCGAAGCCAGATGAAAAACCGGCCCGATGAGTATGCCGACAAAAATCAAAATGAGCACATCGGGAATGCGCGTCTTTTGGTAGAGTATTGTCAGATAGTGCGAAAAAAAGTAAAGCAGGCCGATACAGATAATGGTTATTTCCATAATAATCAGTTTTTTACATTTACATCAGATGCCGAACAACCTTGCGGTCATTCTCGGCGCCAAAAGTTTCAATAAAATTACAAATTCTACGAATAATCAAAACTTTTCGCACATTTTTTCGCTTCGCACCAATAAAAGAAAAGGCGCCCGAAAGCGCCAATTCAATTATAGTTTTCCCGAATTTTCGTGATTGGTATTACCATCCAAACTTATAAACCAGCGTCTGGCGGTAGGTCTCGCCCGGGCGCAGAACCGCCGACGGGAACATCGGTTTGTTGGGCGCGTCAGGGATGCCTTGCGGTTCGAGAGCCACGGCGCAGTATGAGCAGAACGGCTTGCCGCCCTTGCCTATCTGTGAGCTGTTGAAGTGCATTGCGGTGTAAACCTGCAAGCCAGGCTGCGTTGAGTAAACTTCAACAAAACGGCCCGATTCGGGGTCGGTTACGCGGCCGCAGAAGCCCATTTCGCCAGCGGGCTTGTCGATAATCCAGTTGTGGTCGAAGCCTTTGAAGAGTTGAATCTGCTCGTAGGGCGTGTTGATGGCGTCGCCGATTGCAACAGGCTTGCGAAGGTCCATTGGGGTGCCTTCAACGTTGCGAATCTCGCCCGAAGGAACGCCGTCGGCAATGGGTGTGAACTGCTTGGCATTCACTTCAATCTGATGGCTGAACACAGGGCCGCTGCCCGCACCGCGCATATTCAGGTACGGGTGGCTCGTCAAGTTGATGACGGTCGGTTTGTCGGTTGTGGCTTCAAAATCGATGATGAACTCGTTGTCGTCAGTCAGCGAATATATGGCCTTAACGTTCAGATTGCCAGGATAATTCTCATCGCCATCGGGACTGAAAAGTGTCAGTTCGTAGGCTGCGGTGCGGCCTGCTATTTTGGTTTCTTTCACGTCCCAATCGCGGCTGTTGAAGCCTGTCGGGCCGCCGTGCAGGTGGTTTTGACCATCGTTCAGCGCAAGTTGGTACTCCTTGCCATCAAGCACAAAGTGGCCTTTGGCAATGCGGTTGGCAAAGCGTCCGCAGATGGCGCCAATGTAGGCGTCGCCGTCGATGGCTTCCTGAACGGTGTCGTAGCCAATCATCACGTCAACCTTCTTACCTGGATTTTGAGTATCAGGCAGTTGCACCGAAATTACTTTTGCGCCGCGCGGCATAAATTCAATTGTCAAACCGTTTTTGTTCGACAACTGGTATGTTTTTGTCTCACTCATTTTTTGTGTTGTTTTAGAAAATTTTCGTTGGCTAAGATACTATGGTTTCGCATATTTCCATAGCCGCTCAAAAACAAAAAATCGCCATAAGGTTGAATTTCTCGAAATTCTCAGTTCAAAACGTTTAAAAAGCCGTATTTTTGAAGCAAACTATCAATTATGAAAAACGCAATTCTCTGTATATCGCTAATGATAATTAGTGTGGCGGCATCAGCGCAGCAGTATCCTTTGAAAAACATTTATAATGTTGAAGTCAGACACTGTTGGGGCTATAGAAAAGATTCTGTTTTATATTATACCATAACAAGCATTGACTCAATTGTACCGCACGGAGACACGATTTTTAAAAAGGATTTTTTTGCTGAAGGTTGGCAATTCCGACACGACACTTTATACGAGCATCGTCAAGATAAATACCAAAATGGCGGTTATGTAATGAATGGGAAAAAAGAGGGTTTGTGGAATATATCTTATCCGCCAAAACTGTTTGATGAAGGAACAATCAGACACGAACTCGCATACTATTATAGAAACGAATTCATCGCACACTGGTACGATGACCCTATTCATCCGTTTAACTATTACTATTTTCTTGACGACACTATATGTTTCAGTGTTGACGGATACCATAAAGATTATGTTTTGAAAATGTATTCGGCTGACACTATGTATTTTAAAATCACTACTGACGATTGCTTTTTCTATATTGATGATGTGCTTGTTGACACGATGAAACTTCGTGACTTGAATTCAATATTGAGGGTTGATATATATGGTGGTTGGAATACTCGTAAATACAAAATGATTCGCGACAGCGTAAAAAACACAAAGAACTACAAATGAAATATTTATCACTATTATCGATTGTGTTGGCATTAGTTGCAACACCCGAACTGGCATCTTCTCAAATTATTAAAACTGATGTTTGGATTCGGCAGAATGGAGAAAAAGACTCTGTAATTGTTTACAAGGAATACACAATCGATACCATTGTTGGAAATGACACCGTTTTCTTCGTTCAATATTGGCACAAAGAGTGGCTTTTCGATTCAAAAGGGGAAATAATAGACCAATGTCTTGAAAAAGAGTGGACAAGTGGCAAAGTATACAAAGGATTAAGGAACGGACTTTGGGAAATATCAGATTTAAGAAGCAGTTGTTTTTCTTGTTTAAGTGGCAGTAGTTTTTCTTGTGGTGCTTTTGCGACCACCTCTATGTTGTATTATCGAGGGAATAACATACAAACATTTTCCAACAAATTAGACGAATATTTCTTTTTGAAAGACACACTGAAATTCAGCAATTGTCCCGGTGATAGAAATTATATCGATTATTTCTATCCCGATACAATCAATATCATTGTGACTAAAGATTCTTTTTTGGTAAAAATCAACGACATACCATTACTTAAAGAAGAAACGAGATTCATAAACGAAGTTTGGGCTGATATTGAACAAGGATTTATATTTAACCGCAAGTACAAAATTCTGCTCGACAGTATAAAAAATTGTAAATAAAATATTTGTTCTCATTATTAGCGTTCAATGAAAGAATGCCGGTTCTACAATAAAATGGCGTTTTAACAAAGATTTTATCGATTAAATCAGCCACAACTTGTGTCAGAATAGGCGAAACATCGATATATAAACCGACATTGCGGGCAGCACGTATGGCTCAGGCTATGTTTTCTTCAGCCGAAAACATACTTTTACGGCGTTTAAACATCAGCATTTTGAAAAAACTTCTTCTGACACTGACTGTTCTTCTGTTTCTGACAGCCGCCGCCAATGCGCAAAAACTAAACGCCAAGGCCGACTTTGAGTGTCAGGGGCGTCCGCTGACCGAATTTCTCGACAAGGCCGAACCCGTTGCGGGCGTGCAATTCTTCTATAAAGACAATTGGGTGAACAGCATCACCATTCCGACAGCAACATCGGGAAAGGAAATCAAATGGGTGATTGACAATGCGATAGCGGCCTATGGACTTACTTACATTGTTTTTCAGGAACGCAACATTATTTTCATCCCGCAAGGCTTCACCGTCGATAACGACAAGCTGATTGAGGGAATGGTCGGCTACGTGAAAGTGATTGGCAATCTGATGGAAAAAGGCCGATACAAGCTCAACAAGGTCGAGGGCACCGTGCACGAAGGCAAGACTGGCGAACCGATTGTGGGAGCCGTTGTCAACAACCGTGCTAACCGACTGGCCACCACCACCGACGTGAACGGCCACTACGAGCTGATGCTACCCGCCGGACAAACCGAAATTGAGGTGTCGTTTGTGGGGCTTGAAACCGAGGTGATTAAGATTGATGTTTTGAGCCCCGGCAAGCTCGATGTTGACCTGATGGAGGCCTCAATTGCGCTTGACGGTGTGACAGTTACGGCTGCCGGCGGACGAAACCAAGTGAACCGCACGCAGATGGGCACCGAAATGATGGATATGCAGACAATCAAGAAGTTGCCCGTGCTGATGGGCGAAGCCGACATTATTCGCAGTATGACGCTGGCACCAGGCGTACAGACTCAAGGCGAGATGTCAACCGGATTCAACGTTCGCGGCGGCAATGTTGACCAGAACCTTGTGCTGCTTAACGAAGCGCCGGTTTACAACACATCACACCTGTTCGGTCTGTTCTCAACGTTCATTCCGTCGGCAATCAGCGGTGTGGAGCTGTACAAAGGCTCGCAACCGGCAAGTTACGGTGGCCGTGTGGCCTCTGTAATGGACATCAGTCTGAAAAACGCCGACACAACCAAATTCCACGGCAACGCCGGCATTGGAGTATTGAATAGTCAGGTTTTTATTGAAGCGCCGGTTGGTAAAAAATGCAGTTTCTACGCCGGTGGCCGCACAACTTACTCCAATTGGATAATGCACAAAATCAAGAATGCGAACATCAAAAATAGCGAGGCCAATTTTTACGACCTCATTGCAAAAATTGATTTCAGACCCGGACGCAAACACAGGCTCGAAGTGTTCGGCTACCGCAGTAACGATTTCTTCAACTATAACAATATCAGCCAGTTCGATTACACATCGCAGATAGCGGGGCTGAACTACCGCTGGAGCATTATGCCTCAGATGCAGATGAAGCTGTCGGCCGCTTATTCCGACTATAAATCAACACTTTCCGATTTAAGTCAAGAGTCGCTTGCCAGCGATGTGTCAACCGGCATCACCCACATTCGCGGCAAGGCCGAACTGATGGCCGACATCCTCCCCCACAACCTGAGTGTGGGTGTCGAGGCAAACCGACTGAAAATCAACCCTGGAGAAAAAACTCCATACAACAACAAATCGTCGGTGCTTCCTGATGCTGTTGACAATGAATTGGGGCTCGAAATTGCTGCATTTATAGCTGACAATTACTCGATTTCCGACAAACTGAGTCTGCTTGCCGGCTTGCGCTACTCCTGGTTCAGCAAATTGGGCGAATGCACTGAGGCTGTGTATTCTGACACGTTGCCTCGCAGCAACGTTTCTATTTGCGGCACAAACACTTACGCTAAGGGCAAGACCGTTAAACCATATCAGGGTTTGGAACCGCGCATCGGCTTGCGATACAAAATAAGCAACACCAAAGCACTAAAGTTTGGATACAGTTATACACGTCAGTATCAGCAACTTGTGAGCAGCAACACATCTGCAATGCCGTCGGACTATTGGAAAATGGCCGACAACCACATTAAGCCGATGACCTGCCAGCAGTTATCGGCAGGCTACTTCACAACACTGCTTGAGGACATTCTTGAATTATCGGCCGAAGTTTATTACAAAGTAGTTGAAAATCAGTTCGATTACAAGAATGGCGCGGTGCTAAGTATGAACAAGCACGTTGAGCAGGACATTCTGTCGGGCAAGGCGCGTTCGTATGGTGTTGAGTTGATGCTGAAAAAGAACGTCGGCAACTTTACGGGATGGATAAGTTACACATTATCAGATACTCGTATGAAAGTTGACGGACAGTTCGATGAGGAGAAAATCAACGGCGGGCGCAGCTATCTCGCTAACACGCACCGCCGCCACGACCTAAGCGTAACTTCGAGCTATCAGATAACGCGCAGATGGATTGCATCGGCCAATTTTGTGCTGACCAGCGGGCGGCCGGCCACCTACCCCGAGTACAGCTACGTGATGGATGATATGACGATTGTCAACTACTCCGACCGCAACAAATACCAGCTGCCGGGCTATCACCGCCTCGACCTTTCGGCCACCTACGACGGATTCCTCAACAAGAAGAAGAAAGTTCACCCCTCGCTGACGTTCGCTGTGTATAACGCCTACGGACACAAAAACATCTATTCGGTTTTCTATAAGAAAGATAAGCCGACAGCGCAGAACAATTACAACAGCTATGGTCTTTACAAACTATCGATAATCGGCGTGCCGATTCCATCGGTGACACTTAATCTTAAATTCTGATTATGAGAAGTTTGAAAATAATATTGTTTGCGATTTTGCTTGTGAGTTGTGAGGAGTATTTCAACCCCGATACCGATGCCACCGAACCCATCTATGTGTTTGAAGGCTTAGTTACCGACCAGCCAGGACCATACAAGGTGAAAGTATCAAAAAGTTACGGCTACAACGGCAAAATTGAAACCGTTACCGACGCTGATGTGCAAATAAAATGCAGCAACAAACCCTTGTACATTCTAAAATGCGATTCGACAGGCTGTTACGTTTCCGATTCTGCCGCGTTCTTAGGCAAGGTCGGCATTTCGTACAAACTTATAGTCAACACATCAGACGGCAAACACTTTGAATCTCCATTCGAAGAGATGCTTCCCTGCCCTGACATTGATGAGGTTGGCGGCATCTACTACGAAGAGAAAACTTTAACATACAATGGTAATGAATACTTCGACGAAGTTGAAACCGGAATCTGCGCTACCAACAAAACCAACGCTCTCGGATTCACGCCATACTACCGTTACGAATGCAAAATCATTTTACAGACCCAGCAACATTATAACGCCACAGGTTTCACTGCCGACCGTTTCATTTACCACCCCTTGCTTTCAACCGGGCATTTGTTTATTGCCGACGCGAACAGCTACATCAACAATCAAATAATTGATAATCATACATATAAAACGGCTAACAGAACATTTTTCGTGGGAATTGATTCGTTAGTTGAAGGCGTAGAGGAATATGAAATAATAAACCGTGGTGAGTTTGTACGCGTCAAACAATTATCAATGGACGAAAAGCAATATAAATTCTGGAAAGCTGTGAAAGACCAGCAGGAAAACACAAATTACCTTTTCGGGCAAGTCGAAAACCGTCCTGTAGGGAATATTAGCGGGAAAAACGGAGAAAAAGCATTAGGATACTTCTGCGTTTCGTCTGTAAAACAAAATTTCTGCGCTTTGAGTCTGAACGAATCAAAGAAAATTGTCAAAAGGTATGACATCGACTATTTTCCTGATACAGACACTGTTGCTATTTACAGTCGTTGGCAAAGATTCACCAAAGCGTTCGAAAACTAAAAAAATGATTATCAGATTTATATCGATATTATTCTTACTGACGGCAACCATCGGGGCCTCCGCTCAACGCCTTATACGGGAACACCCTATTGTGCTGAAAACCGACCGCAGCAACTACATTTCGGGCGACAACGCGCTATTCAGCCTGTTTTTGTACGATGGCCTTGTAACTGATTCCGAACCAGGAACTGACATCTATGTTGACCTTACCGACATCAAAAACAATTGGATAACTGGCACAGTTGTAAAAGTTGAAAATGGCCGCGCATCGGGAATGCTCGAAATACCAGACGACCTTTTAACGGCTTATTACAAATTACGCGCATACACAAACTATCCCAATATGGATAATTATTTGTGTATTAGCGAGATTTATATCGCCAACAGGTTTGGAAACAGTTCCGAGACGATTTTACGAAGCCGTCTTTCAAAAGCTGAAAATGAATCTACCGGCCCGATTATCGGGATAGGAAAAACTGAATTCCACACAAAAGAGAAATTCGATATTGCCTTTGATTGCCCCGATTCGGTTTCGGCAATGGTGCGAATTGTTAGCAAAAAACAATGGGACAGTGAGTTGAAACACAATTATGCCAAGATTGAGCCATTCAAACAAAACGAAGGCTTTTCGGCGCTCACACCTTACGACGGCATTCTGGTGGCCGGCACCGTCACTGATTCTGTTTCGGGTGCGCCAATTGATAATGCCATTGTGCTTATATCGCTGCAAGACAGCATTGTTCGCTTGATGTACGATGTGACTGACAGTGAAGGCTCGTTCTGCGTTCTGCTGCACAACTACTATGGTCAGCAGGAAGTGTTTGTGAGTGCGTTCAACCTTCAGATGGAACCGTTACGCAACACACAAATCACTCTGTGCGAACAGTTTAAATACACCATTGCCGACTTGTCTGATTTTGAAACCGTGTTGCCCGAAACCGATAGTACTGAACTTAATAAGGCGCTGATTGCCAAAGCATTTGAGATGCAGCAGTTTGCACCGTTAGGCATCGAAAACAGGCCTGCCGCTTTGTTCGACCATTTTGTGGTAGGCGAACCGCGACAATCAGTTCATACCGAAGATTTTATCGAACTTAATGACTTCCGTGAGATTACGCGTGAGATAACCCCGTTTATCCGCATACGCAAAGACAAAAACGGCCAACCCGAGCTGAGAGTGGTCTCCGACAAGGGTCTTGTTACTCCCAACCCGCTGCTGCTTGTCGACGGCGTGCCACTGACTGACCTTAATCTGCTGATGGACAAGGGTAGCACAACCATAAAACGCGTTGACACGCAAAACAAACCACGAAACTTTGGCAACATCAGTTTCAACAATGGCATTGTGGCCGTCTGGACGCACAAACTCGATTTCTGGGAAAATCTTCACGTGCCTGGCACTTATCGATTTGTGGTTCAAGGATTTCAGCCGCCAGTAACAGAGTCTGTACCCGCGCCTTCTAAAGACCGTCTGCCCGATTTGCGGCAAACCATCTATTGGAATCCGCAGGTGAACACCACAGAGCAGAAAAGCATCAGCGCCACACTGTCTGACGAGACCGGCGAATTTGTGATTGAATTCTTCGGCATCGACCGCAACGGCAAAATCGTCAGCGACTACAAACTGATTAACGTAAGATAGCAATGGCATCGATAAAATACATATTAACAATAATTTGCATCGCGGCAACGCTAATAGCCGACGCCCAAGGCTCACTAACACGAAAATCGGCCATCCAGCACATCACGGGCGAACCGTTTGTGCACTACTACGCATCTTTCGACGGCGTGCCGTTCTACCGCGGCGACTGGCTGACGGGCAGCGTGACTATGAAAAGCGGCGAGACGTACAACGGCCTCCAACTGCGCTACGACGACTACAAAGACGACCTGATTTACCAGAACGACATCACCAACAATGTCATCATAATCGACAAAAACTCGATTGCGCAGTTCTGCCTCACATTGCCAAACGGCAAAATTGAGACATTCAAACTTATTGAGCATCAAAATCTTAAAGATTTCAGCGGCAGCTATTTCGCCATCATTCTCGAAGACAGCCTTTCGGTGATAAAAAAATATCAGGCCAAAGAAGAGCGGTACAGCAACGTGAATATGACGCTGAAAAAAACTGGCGCGTTTGTGCAGAAAGAGAGCCGCTACACGTGGGACGGCAACGAGCTGAAGGGCGTCCCCCGCTTCCGCCGTATGATTCTGCGCCAATATCCGCAATACAAGGATGAGTTGCGTAAATTCCTATTCCACAACCACATCCGTATGAAAAACGATGACGATGTGAGGTTGCTGTATGAGGAGATTAACCGGCTGGAGAGAAAATAGCCGTCAGTTTTTGCCGACCCATCGACTCAAATTGCGATGCCATAAACATCTGCAAAAAACTCTTTCGTTTCTCTAAAGAATAGCGCAAATTTGCAGCCGCAAAAAAAATATTGAAATGGGTATCATAATCAAGAACGCAGAGCAGATTGACGGCATCCGCAAGAGCGCGAAACTGGCGGCTGCTTCGCTCGATTTCATCGGAGAATACATTAAGCCGGGCGTTGACACCGAGCGCCTCGACAACCTCATCAACGAGTTCATCTGCGACCACGGCGCCATATCGGCGTGCAAGGGTTACGGCGACTTCCCGAAATACTGCTGCATATCGCCCAACAACGTGGTGTGCCACGGGATTCCATCGCCCGACACCATCCTCAAAGAAGGCGACATTGTCAACATCGATGTCACCACCATTCTCAACGGCTACTATGGCGACACAAGCCGGATGTTCACCGTTGGCGAAATCTCGCAACAGGCTCAGGACCTGATAGATGCAACCAAGCATTGCCTCGATTTGGGCATTGAGCAGGTACGTCCGAAAAACACTTTCGGCAACATCGGGTTTTTCATTGCCCGATACGCGCAGATGAAAGGTTACAGCGTTGTTTGGGAGTTCTGCGGACACGGCGTGGGCATTGAATTCCACGAGGAGCCGCAGGTTGACCACATCGCCCGCCGCAACTCGGGGGCCATTATGCGTCCGGGAATGATTTTCACCATCGAGCCGATGATTAACCAAGGCAAGGCCCGAGTTGATATTGACAAGAACGACGGCTGGACGGCACGCACCATCGACGGCAAGCTGTCGGCGCAGTTTGAGCACACTGTGCTGGTTACCGAAACCGGAGTGGAGGTGCTGTCAGACATTCACGACGAATATCCAATCAGATAGGATTCTACAAAGTTGTATAACAAAAACGGCTGCCCTTTGAGCAGCCGTTTTCTATTTTACCAATTCGGTAACAATCGTTTACAACGAGTCTATTTGTTTTTCAGCAAGTCAACAACTTCGTCGGGCGAAAGTTGTTGCTGCTCACCGGTTGCCATATTCTTCAGCATCACCTTGCCCTCGTTCACCTCGTTCTCGCCCACCACAGCCACAAACGGGATGTTGCGCCCGTTGGCGTACGACATCTGTTTCTTCATCTTGGCTGGCTCGGGATAGAGTTCGGTGCTGATGCCAGCAGCACGCATTTTAGCAACCACGGGTAGGCACCACTGCTGCTCGGTTTCGCCAAACGTAACAAACAGCAGTTGAGTTGATTGCGTTGCCGACTGCGGGTAAAGATTGAGTTGGTCGAGCACGTCGTAGATGCGGTCGGCACCAAACGAGATGCCAACGCCCGAAACGCCAGGCATTCCAAAAATTCCTGTCAGGTCGTCGTAGCGGCCGCCGCCTGTGATTGAGCCAATCTGCACATCGAGCGCCTTAACCTCGAAGATGGCGCCCGTGTAGTAGTTCAGGCCACGGGCCAGCGTCAGGTCAAGGTCGATTTGCGTTTGCAGGCCAAGCGGCTCAATGGCATCGAAAATGGCTGTCAGTTCGGCAATGCCCTTCTGTCCCACTTCGCTGTCTTTCAGCACGTTTGCGATTTGTGCAAGTTTTTGGCGATTATCGCCGCTCAAGGCCAGAATCGGCTGCAAGCGGGCAATTGAATCGCTGCTCAAACCCTTGTCGGCCAACTCTTTGTTGACGTTCTCAATTCCAATTTTGTCAAGTTTGTCGATGGCAACGGTGATGTCCATCATCTTGTCGGGTGCGCCGATGGCCTCGGCAATTCCCGCCAGAATCTTGCGGTTGTTGATTTTCAGCGCCACGCGGATGCCTAAACGCTGATAGACATCGTTAACTATCTGAATCAGTTCAACTTCGTTCATCAGCGAGTCGCTGCCAACAATGTCAACATCGCACTGGTAGAACTCGCGGTAACGGCCCTTCTGGGGCTTGTCGGCACGCCAAACGGGCTGAATCTGATAACGCTTGAACGGGAACTGAAGGTCGTTGCGGTGCTGCACCACAAAGCGCGCAAACGGCACGGTGAGGTCGTAGCGCAGACCTTTTTCCGAAATCTTGTTGGTAACCTTCACAGAATCTTTCGATTGCAGAAGTTCGGCATCAACATTGCCAAGATAATCGCCCGAGTTCAGAATTTTGAAGAGCAGTTTGTCGCCCTCCTCGCCGTACTTGCCCATCAGGGTTGAGAGGTTCTCGGTTGCGGGTGTCTCAATCTGTTGAAAACCATAGAGTTTGAACACACTTTTGATGGTATCGAAAATGTAGTTGCGCTTAATCATCTCGGCCGGACCGAAATCGCGCGTGCCTTTTGGTATCGAAGGTGTCTGAACTTGTGCCATAATTTTGTCCTTTTTATAATGCAAATGCCAAGACTTGTAGGCCTTGGCTCTGCATAAAGTTATGAATATCGATGTTTTACAAAAATCAAATTTTCAGTTTTTTCTCAATCTCCTCAATGTAGCCCTTGAACTGGCGGTCGGTGTCGATGAGGTTGTTCACCGTCTTGCAGGCGTGCAGAACCGTTGCGTGGTCTTTTCCGCCGATTTGCGAGCCGATGGTTGCCAGCGACAGCTTGGTCATATGTTTTGCGAAATACATTGCAATCTGCCGTGCCTGAACAATCTCACGTTTGCGCGTCTTCGACGTGATGGCGTCAGACTGCAGGTTGAAATAGTCGCACACAACCTTCTGTATGTAGCTGACACTCAGCTCACGAGTGGTGTTCTTCACCAGCTTGTCGATAATCTGGCGGGCCAGGTCAATGGTGATGGTCTCCTTGTTGAGCGTTGAGTGCGCCAAAAGTGAAATCAGGGCGCCTTCCAGCTCACGTATGTTGTTGGTAATGTGAGCGGCAACGTAATCGAGAATGTCGTCGCCAATCTCAATGCCCTCGTTGTAGGCGAACTGCTTCAATATCGCTTTGCGCGAATCGTAGTCGGGATTGGTCAGCTCAGCCGACAAGCCCCATTTGAATCGCGACAGCAGACGCTCCTCAATGCCATCCATATCGGCCGGAGCCGTATCCGAAGTGATAATGAGCTGTTTGCCGTTCTGGTGCAGATTATTGAAAATCTCGAAGAAGATGTCTTGCGTTTTCGGTTTGCCGGCAAACTCGTGAATATCATCAACAATCAGCAAATCAATCATTTGATAGAAATGCAGGAAATCGGTGCGGGTGTTGTTCTGCGTTGCGTAGGCGAACTGTGTGTGGAATTCGTGCCCCGACACATACAGCACCACCTTGTCCTGGAAACGGTCTTTGGTCTCGTTGCCGATGGCCTGCGCCAGATGAGTCTTGCCAAGTCCCGAGCCGCCGTAGATAAACAGTGGGTTGAAAGTTGTCTTGCCCGGATTGGTGGCGATGGCATAGCCCGCCGAACGCGCCAAGCGGTTGAACTCACCTTCCACCAGACGGTTGAAAGTGTTGCGGTTGTTGAGTTTCGGATCAATCTGCACGCGAGGAATTCCCGGAATCACAAACGGATTCTTTATCGATGAGTGGTCCTCGTTGGGAAGAGTAACCGGCTTATTATAACGTTCTTTCTTGTCAAAAGTAGGCAGCTTGGTGATGGTCGGTCGGTCGTCCGGACGGATGTTGTTCTGCATCACAACATAATACTCAAGACCGGCGCCCTCACCCAACTCAATCTGCAACGCCTTGCGAAGCAAATCAATATAGGCTTCCTCGATGTACTCGTAGTAGAACTGGCTCGGTACCTGAATCGTCAGCAACTTACCATCAAGCTTGATTGGAACTATGGTCTCAAACCAGGTTCTGTACTCAGCGGCTTTTACATTGTCCTTAATAAAGCGCAAGCAGTTATCCCATACTTGCTTGTAATCCTTACTCATCTGATAATTAATGATTTGTTTTTTGTCGTTTTCGACGTACAAACATTGTTAAAAAATCGGAGAAAAAAAACTGTTTTGGGTGTTGCAAAATTCACTTTTCCGTTATTGTTCTAAATATCAAACGAAAAAAAATTTCACTTTTTTAAAAATTTTTATAAAATATTGATTACCAATAAACTACAAGTAAGTTTCATAACTTGTTGAAAACTAAATCGGTAATATTTTCGGGCAACTTTAAGTGGATTTTCCGACCATTTTTTTGACAAAAATCGACGAAAAAAACGCTTTTTTTCCGCCCTCAAAAACCAACCCAAATCCAGTGTGTTGAAAAACAAAAAATGCCGGATTCGGGCATCGATTTTCCCAAAATCCGGCGGGATTTTTCTCATATTATTATATGGTATCGGAAGAAATTTCGGCTTCTACTTCTTTTCCAACTTCTTGGCGTCGCTCATCGATATTTTCTTGCCGTTGTTGAACGGAACAATGAACGCGTCGGGGTATTCGGCGCTGATGGTCTTCTTGTAAGCCGACGCCTCGTCTAATGTGGCGAAACGGCCAATCATATACTTGTATTTGTTGCCGTCTTTGTACTCGAAAACGTCGGGCTTGCCCGCGAATTTCTCAATCGGGTTGGCCACGGGCGCCGAAGTGGTGGCCACCTGCAGGCGGTAGCACAACGTGCTTTGTGCGGCTTCGGTGTCATCCTGAGCCGCAGTGGTGGCCTTCTTCACCTCCTGCTCCTCGGCGTCGAGCGATGCCAGATAGTCGCGGATGGCGCGGAAGATGGCCGATGCCAGATAATCCTGGCCGCTCTCCGACATCAGGTACTTCTCCTCTTCTTCGTTCGAGATGAAGCCGGTCTCAATCAGGATGCTCGGCATTTTGGTGTGCCAGAGAACAAGGAATCCTGCTTGCTTAACGCCGCGGTCGGCGCGCTTGGCCTTCTCGCGGAACTCGTCCTGCACCATCGACGCAAGCTTCAGGCTTTTGTCCAGATAGACGTTCTGCATCAGCGAGAAGATGATGTACGACTCGGCCGACGAGGGGTCAAATCCCTCATACTTAGTGTTATAGTCTTGCTCCATCACAATAACGGAGTTCTCTTTCTGAGCCACTTCAAGGTTGCCCTGCGATTTGTGCAGACCCATTGCAAACGTCTCAGTACCAAACGGTTTTGTGTTTTTATTTGAGTTGGCGTGAACCGAGACGAAAAGGTCGGCGTTGTTTTTGTTGGCTATTGCGGCGCGCTCGTCGAGCGGAACAAAGAAATCGGCGTCACGGGTAAAGATAACTCGGGTGTCGGGCGTGTTTTTCTTTAGATATTCGCCGACTTTGAGCGCGATTGAGAGCACAACATCTTTTTCCTTGCCCTTCTTGCCGATGGCGCCCGTATCGTGGCCGCCGTGGCCGGCATCGAGCACCACGGTGTGTTTATACGACTGTTTTTTCTGAGCATCGGCGGTGCCGAATCCCAAGCATATTGTCAAGACCAGTGTCGCGATTGCAAGTTTTTTTCCCATCTGAAAATTATAAAACGGCGAACTTTCGATTGCACCTTATTTTTGTTTAGTTTTGGCACGCAATAAAAATATGTATTGCTGCGTAACAAAAATAGTATATTTTTCTATTTGATTTGAAAACAAAAAGCCTTCTTGCGACATTGTTGATATGCTTAATCATCAATTTAACAGTTGGGGCTCAAACCACTGATAATGATTCTGTTAACGCTGTCGCGAATATAGATACAACAGTAATGACCAGCGCGGCTGACACGCTTGCGACGGCGGCTGATTCGTTATCGGTGGCCGACTCGTCGGCGACAAAAAAGCCGAAAGCGAAGAAGAATCTGCTGACCACCGACGTGAAAACCAGCGCCAAGGATTCCACCATTTTCTCGCTCGACGGCAAGAAAGTGTTCCTTTTCGGCGATGCCAAAATCGAATATGAGGACATTGTTCTTACCGCCGCCTACATTGAGGCCGATATGGACCAGGGCATCATCTACGCCGAGGGTGTGGCCGACTCGACTGGCAACATCGATGGCCGGCCGGTGTTCACTCAAGGCGACGAAGAGATGAAGGCCATCAACATCACCTACAACGTGAACACCAAGCGCGGCTACATTGAAAAACTCTACACCGAGCAGGAAGACGGCTATCTGCATAGCGAACTGACTAAAAAAGAAGTGGATAACTCGATTAATATGCTTCACGGCAAGTACACCACCTGCGAGCTTGAGGACCCGCACTTCTACCTTGAGCTGACCAAAGGCAAGTACATTCCTGACAAGGCCATTATTGCCGGACCGTCGTATATGGTGATGGCCGACATTCCGCTGCCGCTGGTGATTCCGTTCGGCTACTTCCCCATCACCAAAAAGAAAACTTCGGGTTTTCTGATGCCACGCGTGGGCGAAGAGAACAACCGCGGTTTCTTCCTGTCGGACGGCGGCTACTACTTTGCCGGCAACGATTATGTTGATTTCACGCTTCGCGGAAGCATCTACTCGAAAGGCTCGTGGTCGCTCAACGGCTCGTCGCGATACACGCTGCGATACAAATTCTCGGGCGACGTGAACGTGACCTACGCCAAGAATGTATTCGGCGATAAAGGGTTGAAAGGCTACAGTGAACCGCAAGAATACCGCATCGGTTGGTCGCACAGGCAGGATCCCAAGGCCCGGCCGAACAGCACCTTCTCGGCCAGCGTCAACTTCTCGTCGAGCGGCTACAACAAGTACCAGACCAGATCGTCGCAAGACTATCTGACCAACACCACATCGTCGAGCATATCGTACCAGATGAACCGGATTATGAACTCGCCGTTCAGCCTGTCGATTA
Source organism: uncultured Bacteroidota bacterium (assembly GCA_946404125.1). Lineage (GTDB taxonomy): Bacteria > Bacteroidota > Bacteroidia > Bacteroidales > SZUA-534 > RUG13583. Next base: position 70,389 of record CAMJCK010000009.1, read on the forward strand.
ACATCCGGCACACGCAAAACACGTGCGACTCAAGCCTGAGCCTTACATTGCCGAATTTTTCCCTGACAATGAGCCGCATACAACCGTTCAAACGCCGTAAGGCCGTTGGTCCGATGCGGTGGTACGAAGACATCGACATAAGCTATAAGGGAGTTTTCCAAAACGAGGTTAAAACCCACATTGACAGCCTTTTCACACACGGAACGCTTGAAAAATTCGAATATAGCGTAAAGCACAGCCCAACGCTAACCAAATCATTTAAAGTGTTGAAATACTTCAGTTTGTCGCCAGGTGCATCGTACGGCGAGCGGTGGTTCTTCAAACGCCACTACATTGAGGCGATTAACGACACCACCCCCATCGACTCAAAGCACTATCGCGAACGCGAGGAACGAGGCTTCTACCGCGTTTACGACTATAGTTTCAGCTTGAGGCTGAACACCACGCTCTACGGTATGTACAGCTACCGCCGCGGACCGGTGAAGGCTCTGCGCCACGTTATCACACCAACCGTGAGCTACAGTTGGCGCCCCGATTTCGGTCAGGAAAAATTCGGGTACTACGAGACCGACCCGCGCGACCCCAAAGGCACGAGACTATATTCGCCCTATGGCAATAAGGACATACCCGGCAGCGGACGAAGCAGCTCGTTCAGTTTCTCACTCAACAACAAGCTGGAAATGAAGGTGAAAGACGAATCGGACACCGTGAAACAGGAACGCAAGGTTCCTATATTTGAAGCGCTGAACTTCAGCACATCGTACAATATGCTGGCCGAAGAGTTCAAATGGGACAACCTGCGCATTACCGCCAAAACAACGATTTTCAAAACTTTCCCGATACAAATAAGCGCCACTGGCTGTTTCTACGCAACCGACTCGTTGGGCAAGAAAATCGATGAATTCGAATATAACCACACCGGCAAGCCGTTCCGAATCACAAACGCCTCAACATCATATAGTTACACACTGAGTTCCGACAAGCTGTATGGCAAGAACAAGAAGAAAGACAGCGATGAGAAAACGCCGGTTGTGGATGCCGAGCACTCAATGTACGACGACAGCGATCTTGAGGAATACGATTATTTTGACATTCCGTGGAGTCTGCATTTCGATTATAGTCTCACCTACTCGAAGCCCGGCCGCGTTGGCAAACTGTCGCAATCGCTCAGTTTCAGCGGCGATTTCAGCCTGACGCCCAAATGGAAAGTTGGCTTTTCGTCTGGCTACGATTTCGACTCCAAACAGTTCACCCACACACGGTTCAGCCTTTCGCGCGACCTGCACTGCTGGGCGGCTTCGCTCAACCTTATTCCGTTTGGACCGCGGCAGAGCTACACATTCAACATCGCCGTCAAATCGGCAATTCTGCAGGACTTGAAGTACAACAAGACTAAGAGCTGGTACGACAATTAATTGAAGTCCCGATAGCTATCGGGATGAAGGATTGAAGGACTGAAGGATTGAATTACGAATTACGAATTACGATTAAACAGTTAACCGATTCAACAATTCACCGATTCACCAATACAGGCTTCTACCCTTTCACTCCCAAAATATACCCTGTTCCGTGAACGTTGGTAATCTCAATGTTCGGGTCCGACTTCAGGTATTTGCGCAGTTTGGTGATAAAAACATCCATACTGCGGGCGGTGAAATAGCCCGTCTCGCCCCAGATTTTCTCGAGCGTCAGATTGCGGTCAACAACGTTGTTAACGTTCTGATTCAGAAAGCATAGCAGTTCCGCTTCTTTGGGCGAGAGTTTGGTTTGCGAGCCGTCTTCAAACGTCAGTGTGCGGTTTTTCACGTTGAACACATAGCGGCCAATCGTCAGTTCCTCGACAGAATTATCGGGCTGCTGACTTGCGGGCGTGCGTTTCAGAATGGCTTTTATCTTATAGATAAGCAGTTCAGAATCAAATGGTTTGGTGATATAATCGTCGGCACCAATCTTGTAGCCTTTAATCATATCTTCCTTCATATTCTTGGCAGTCAGGTAGATAATCGGCGTGGCGGGCTTCAACTGCTTGATTTCGGCACCAATGGTGAAGCCGTCGACGTGGGGCAGCATCACATCAAGAATGCAAAGGTCGAACTGACCAGCCTTGAAGGTGGACACCGCGTTCAGGCCGTCATCGACGAGCGTAACGTCCAAATCGTTCATTTCCAGGAACGAACGCAGCACCGAGCCGAAATTCACATCGTCCTCAACCAAAAGAATCTGTTGCTTTGACATATCTGTAAGTATTTATGATTCAACGTTTTCATCGATTGTCGGCAGCCAGATTTCGAAGGTGCTCCCCTCGCCTTTCTGACTCGACACTTTGATTTCGCCCTTGCACGAGAGCACAATGGCCTTCACGTAACTCAATCCGAGCCCGAAACCTTTGACTGTGTGCACGTTACCCGTCGGGTGGCGGTAGAACTTCTCGAACACCTTCTCCTGCGTCTCCTTGTCCATACCTATTCCCTTGTCGCTCACCGAGATAAGCAGGTCGGTGCCAATGTTGCGGGTGGTGACGGTTATGTCGGGCGGCGTATCGATTGAGTATTTGTTGGCATTGTCCAACAAGTTGTAAATCACATTGATAAAGTGCGATTGGTCAACGCGGGCAAAATCGTTTTTGGCATTGTTGACAAGTTTGATTGTGCCGCCGCGGTGCTCAACCTGAAGGCTGATATTGCTCACCGCCTTCTCAATAAACGGCTGAACGTGAGTCGGTTGCAAGTTCAGATTAAAATCTTTCTTGTCGAGCATCGACATTTGCAGCACCGTCTCCACCTGACGGTTCATTCGGCGGTTCTCCTCCTTGATAATGCTTGTGAAACGCTGAATTTTCTCGGGGTCGCCAATCACTGACGGCGACGTGATTGAGTCGGCGGCCAGTTGGATTGTGGCCAGCGGCGTCTTGAACTCGTGCGTCATATTGTTCACAAAATCGGTCTTCACCTCCGACGTGCGCTTTTGGTCGACCATTGTGCGGATTGTCACCCAAAATGTTATCAATATGATAGTTGTGAACAGCACCGAGCCCCAAATGGGCAGCATCACCGAACTGTAAATCACGTTGCGGCGGTCGGGAAAATAGACCGAGAGCTTCTCGTCGTGCTGCGCGAAATCGTTGGGAAACAAGCTTGTTTTGAAGGTCCGCTTCTGACTTTTGTAGCCCTTCGATTTCAGATTCTCGTACGGCACGCCCTTGCTGTCGGTGACTGCAAACTCAAACGGAAGGTCTATGCCCGCGTTGCGGAACTCAAAGGCCAGCGTGGGCTTGATGGTTGTGAAATCGACGCGCTCACTGATTGGGCGGTCCTTGATGTTGAACTCGAAAAGCATCTGCTCCATCAGTTGCTCCATACCCGCGCGCCCCCAGCCGCCAGGGCCGTCGGGCTGCGTGACTGACGAGTAAGCCTGAAACGACACATTGCCTCCATCGACCACAGTATCAATCTGATAACTATAGGTTTCGGTATTGCCGTTTCTCTCCTTCTTCATTTTCGAAAGGTCGATGACGTGCTCCTTGCTGCGGTTGCCGAAATCGCTCAGCGTCATAATGAGCGACTCCTCCTGACGGTTGCGCGCCTTGCCCGCCATTCCCGACATAAAGTTCGAAATGAAAAAGGCGTTCTGATTGCGCTCGATGCGGAAAGCCGCATTCTGCAAAGCAAAGTTGACGTGCTGCGCAAACTGCTCGTCGCGCACCGAGATGGCCTTGCGCACCCAGAAAATCTGCACGGCGATGATGCCGAAAAGCGATATTATCATCAGCGCCAGAATGCCCGAAAAACGTTGTCGTTTCACTGCTTTAGAATTTTTGTCAAAATTAGTCAAAAGCCGATTTTTTCGGAACCGGCGATGCAAATTTATCGTTCCTGCGTCACTTTCCGCACGGTTTAACGTTTCGTTAACTCTTTTTAACCAGGCCTTAACCACCGCGCGCCGTTTGCCGGCCTACATTTGCATCGTTTAAAAAACAGAACATTCTTTTCATAATTGGTTTTTATTAGTTGCTAAACGCGGACTCCCAATCCGCTACCGAAACGGCCTCCGACTCCCAATCCGAGGCCGTTTTCAGTTTGAGATTGACAGTCGGCCGTCAGCATTTGACAACATCGCCCGCCGCTTTGACGACCGACCGCCGACGCCTCGCAAAAAAACTCTATAATTACTTGTTATTGATGCGCTTTCGAGCCATCGGTGTTTGAACAAAATTTATAATGATATGACAAGAGGATTTGTTGCAATTGCACTGACTTTTTTATCGCTTGGCGCGATGGCGCAGCAGGAAATCAGACTTTACGACGGCGCGGCTCCGGGCAGCGAGAACGCCGAGAACAAAGAACGCGCCCTGCGTGACGCCAACGGCCAGATTCAGACCATCTACGGCGTTGTGGACCCGTCGATAACCGTCTATCTGCCCGACGCCGACAAGGCACGCGGCACGGCTGTAATCCTCTGCTCGGGCGGCGGACTGGCCGCTCACTCGTGGGGCGACAACGTCATCAATATGGCCGAATGGCTCAACAAACGCGGCATTGCGGCCATCGGGCTTAAATACCGCACCCGCAACACCGACGGCCCCCGGCCCAAACCCGACCCGAACAAAACTCTCGACGTGACTATCACCGAGTTCGACAAGCTTGAGAAATCGAACGCCAACCCCGACCTGACCGGTGAAGGCATAGCTTGCATCGACAACGCCATCAACGATGTGCTGCGAGCGATGGAGATTGTCCGCCAGCACGCCGCCGAATGGAAGATTGACACGGCCCGCATCGGCTACCTTGGATTCTCAGCTGGCGGCGGAGTGGCTCTCGGGGCTACCATCCGCGCCGACAGCCGTCACCGTCCGGCGTTTGTGGCCACCATCTTCGGCCCGTCGCTCATTGATGTTGATGTGCCGGCCAACGCACCCCATCTGTTCATCGCCACCCGCAGCGACCACCGCAACGTGGCCGCCGGCCTGCTCTCGCTCTACCTCGATTGGAAAAAAGCCGGAGCCAACGCCGAGCTTCACCTCTACGACGACGGCTACGGTCCGTTCGGCACCGCCGACACCGGCAACACCAGCGGCACCTGGCGCGAGAGTTTCTACCGGTGGATACTGTTCAACAAGTTTTGAATCAGGCTGATATGGCAAAACACCCAGTTGCCTCAACATCTGTTTTTTTGCTATAATTGTCTGGTGACAAAAAATCTGCACGAAGAACAATCACACTGGCAACTATGTTGAAAAATAACGAAGACTGAAGCCTCGGTGGAATCGCGAAATCCACCTTTTTGGAATACTTTTGCGGAATGAACAGTCTGGAATCGAAAGTTGTAACCGCCACAAAATGGTCGGCGCTGACAGAGATAGCGTCGAAGCTGATTTCGCCGATAGCGGGAATGATTCTGGCCCGCCTTCTCACCCCCGAAGCGTACGGCGCGGTTGCCACAACAACGATTATCATTTCGTTTGCGGAACTTTTTACCGATGCGGGTTTCCAGAAATACATCATCCAACACGACTTTGCCGACGATGACGACCGCGACAAAAGCATCAATGTCGCCTTTTGGACCAATCTGGTAATGAGCCTGATAATCTGGGGCGTAATAATCGTCTTCCGCTACCCAATCGCGCGGATTGTCGGCAGTCCCGGCTTGGAAACTGCCATTGTCGTAGCTTGCGCGGCAATACCAATTGCGGCGTTTTCGAGTATACAAAACGCTATCTACAAACGGAATCTCAATTTCCGTGTTCCGTTCATTGTCAGAATGATAGGATTAGGCATAACTTTCTTCATCACCATTCCCCTCGCCTTTGGGCTACGAAGTTATTGGGCTTTGATAATAAGCAAAATAATACAAGGATTGGTGGCGGCATTCGTCCTTACATTATATTCTAATTGGAAACCGACCCTTTATTACAGTTTTAAGCGGTTTAAAGAGATGTTTGGTTTTTGTTCCTGGGTATCGGCAAAAACCATCTTGGATTGGATGAATCAAAATGTCGCGTTATTCCTCGTCAGCACAAAATTCGACCAGCACACGCTCGGAATATATAAAACCTCACTTACCAAGGCTGACAAATCTTTATCGGTAATTAGTTCCCCTGTCCTTCCCTTACTACTTCCGACATTCTCAAAATTAAAAAACGATACACACCAACTGATAGAAACCATACTCAAAATGCAAAAGCATCTTAGCGTCATTATCCTTCCTTTTGGGTGCTTGTTTTTTTTATATCGAGATATAATTATTAGGATTTACCTTGGTAATCAATGGATTGAAGCTGCGGATCTAATCGGAATATGGGTATTAATGCGTGCATTCTCCATATTAATAAACCATTTCTGCGGAAGAACCTATATAGCCATTGGCAAACCAAAAGTCTCAACTCTCATATCCTTCCTATACACAATTGTGTTGATTCCTCTAATAATAATATCATCAAACTATGGCCCTAGGATTTTATTCTTATTCCATACTCTAAGTAGACTTTGGTTAATAGCAATAAACCTAATTGCCATTTATCTGCTAATCCGTCTCTCTCCGTTAAGAATTTTCCGAAACATACTACCAGAACTAATAGGTTGTGGATTAATGGTTGCAATCGCATACATATTATCAACAATTTATAGTACAACCTTTGGGCAATTAGGATCAATGTTGTTTTGTTTATCTATATATTTCGTTTTTTTGTTCACCATTAAAAGCGAACGTGTCATAATCAATAAAATATGGCAAAACACAGCAAACTCGATTGTTAGAAAAATAAGATGTATGAACTGAAAAATCATTTTTTGATGGCCAAAACGTTCATTTGTATCTGATACTGCATCATTTATGGCAAAAAAAAGAGCAATAATAATTGGGGCTGGTCCTGCTGGATTAACTGCCGCATTCGAATTACTTACAAAAACAACAGACATCGAAGTTGTTGTGCTTGAAGAGACAGACAGTTTGGGCGGGTTGTCGAAAACCGTGAATTACAAAGGGAATCGTATGGACATTGGCGGACACAGATTTTTCTCAAAATCGAAAGAAATAAACGATTGGTGGGAAAAAATGATGCCATTACAACCATCCGTTGATACCAACTATGACCACCAAGCAATCTCTGCCGATGATGTTATGCTATTAAGACAAAGACATTCAAGAATCCTATTCAATTCTAAACTCTATGATTACCCCATATCAATCAATTGGGGGACATTATCCAACTTTGGTTTTGCGACCACTATTAAAGTTGCTTTCAGTTATATATATTCGGTTCTTTTGAAAAAAAAAGAATCGAATCTTGAACAGTTTTACATAAGAAGATTTGGAAAACGCCTATACTCAATGTTTTTCGAGCATTATACCGAAAAGGTCTGGGGACGTCATCCTCGCCATATTGATGCTTCGTGGGGTGCACAACGGATAAAAGGGTTGTCAATTGTTAATCTACTAAAAGATTTTTTTTTATTTCACAAAAAAGACAATGGACGAGAGACCTCGCTTATCAGGCAATTTAAATATCCCAAATATGGACCGGGACAACTCTGGGGAAAAACTGCTGACAAGATTGTTGAAATGGGTGGTTCGATAATTCTAAACGCAAAAGTCATAGGATTGCTTCAAAGCAACAATAAAATCAACAATATTACATACCTAAAGAATGGCTTAGAGACTCATATTGAAGGAGATTATATCTTATCATCAATGGCACTAAAAGACTTGGTAAATGGTCTAAATGACGTTCCTTCAGAACTCATAAAAATTGCCGAAGGTCTTCCCTATCGCGATTTTATGGCATTGGGTGTTCTTGTCAAAAAAAAGAGCCTTCAAAATTCAAACATTGACATTACCTCAGATTGTTGGATTTACATTAACGACCGCAACGTAAAAATGGGACGAATGCAAATATTCAACAATTGGAGCCCTTATTTGGTTAGAGACGAAAAAAACACAATATGGCTTGGACTTGAATATTTTGTGAATGAAGGCGATATATATTGGAATATGACAGACAAAGAATTTGGTCATTTTGCCACACAAGAAATGATAAAGCTTAATTTTGTTCAATCGTCTGACGACATATTAGACTTTCATTTAGAAAGAATTAAAAAAGCATATCCTGCATATTTCGACACATATATATACATTGATAAACTGACAGAATATCTCAACTCCATTGACAATCTATACTGCATTGGCCGAAACGGTCAACACCGATATAATAATATGGACCACAGCATGATGACGGCAATGGAAGCCTCAAATAGTATTATTAATAATACGGATAAAAGAAAAATATGGGACATTAACACAGAACAAGAGTATCATGAGCAGCACAACTGACAATCGAGCAACGACTATTTTTACATTAGATAATATTTTGTGCTTTCCGCTGACGGCATATATTACATTGAATATATACTTCAGCTCGCCAATGAGCTTTCCTTTATCATTATTGTTTGGTATTGGTGGATTTATTTCTATCAAACTACTATACAAGAAGGCTGACACATTAAATAATTCAGGATATGGCAGTTTTGAAAAACGAGAGCTTTTACTTTTCCTTACCCTCATACTCATTGCAGACATTTTGGCTATCGCCTGGAATTACCCTGCATCAATGGAACCTGATGCCATGAGCCAATACCGACAAGCAATAAAGAACAAATATTCCGACTGGCATCCATTGTTTCATACCCTGATATTCTTCAAAATTCCCACAATAATTTGGCAAGATTACGTATCGTGTGCAATTTTTCAATGCTTGTTCATCGCCTTAGTGCTGCTCTATTTCTGCGTCTTTTGTCGAAAATACTTTTTAAGCAAAAATCAGACTATAGCACTTTTGTTATTAATTATAGCAAACCCTATTTTTTTAAAAATGGCAACCAGACCACTTAAAGACGTGCCATTTTCATACTGTTTAATGCTAGCAACCATATTCTTAATTGAGATTCACATAACAAATGGAGAATGGCTTAAACAAAAACGGAACAAAATTCTATTTGGACTTGTATGTTTTGGCATAGTTTTTTTCAGACATAACGGCATAGCTAATTTTCTGTTAATGATTGCCGCACTTATTGTTTTTTATAAAAACAACCGAGAGTTTGTTATATGGTTCACTACTATTTTTCTTGCCGCGAGATTTATTGTTACTGTCCCAATATATAATATGCTGGACATTGGTAAAAACGGGGGTGTCTCAGAGATGCTCGGCATTCCACTCAACCAAATGTCTTACATATACAACAATGGCGGAATAGTTTTTCAAGATGAGCTTGAAATAATGAATAAAATCAGCAACTTGGAAAATTGGAAAAGATTCTACAAGAAAAATAACTTTAACAATATTAAATTCAAAAAAGGAACACCCAACAACTATGACAAAGAATATGTTAAACAAAACTATAGTAAGATTCTTAAAATCTGGTTACAGATGGCATATAGGAATCCTTCCCTTGCTTGTAAAAGTTATTTAAATGTTATATCCCCCATTTGGGGAATTACCAAAAGAATAAATTTTACACGTTCAAAACATATCAAAATAGAATATAGTGGTCCTCATTGGATTAGGAAAACCATGGATAATTACGTTTTAATACTCGAGAAAACTCATCTAAAACATTTTCTATTAGATGTTGGTGAAGGATTAATGCTGATTATATTGTCACTAAGCTTGACTATCAGAAAAATGCGTCACAATTATAGAGCTCTCATACCATATATATTGGTACTTTCTAACGTTGCCGTTATAATGTGCCTTATAACTGGTTGTGAAAAAAGATTTGTTTACTCCTCAATTCTTTGTTCCTATCCGCTGATACTATATGCCTGGTACAACAAAAGAGAAGAATCTGCAAGCAAAGAGCCACTATCTGTATGTTAAAATATGAAAATCGCCATACACCACCGGAACCACTCCTACAGCAACTTATGGATTGAATATTGTAAAAAGCACAATATCCAATACAAAATTGTTGATGCATACGCCAACGACATAATAGAGCAATTAACTGATTGTGACGCATTTATGTGGCACTTTCATCAAGAGGACTACAAATCCGTACTGTTTGCCAAACAACTTATCTACTCGCTAATGCATACTTGTATTACCATTTACCCTGACATCAACACCTGTATGTATTTCGATGACAAACTAGGACAAAAGTATTTATTTGAGGCTGCGAGTATTCAATCGGTTCCAACATATATTTTTTATAAACGACAAGATGCTCTCAATTGGATTAAAGAGACAACATTTCCTAAAGTATTTAAACTGAGAACCGGAGCAAGTGCCGCGAATGTAAGACTTGTAAAAAATGAGAGACAAGCCCGACGACTTGTCAATAATGCTTTTCGCTCCGGATTCGAGCAATACAACCGAATGAACGGATTTAAGGAAAGATTTGTACAATTCAAGAAGGGGAAATGTTCTCTTTTGGGGGTGATAAAAGGATTTATTCGAATATTCATTTCTACAGAATTCTCCAAAATGCACCCGAATGAATTGGGATACGTTTATTTTCAAGATTTCATTCCAAACAATAATTTTGACATTCGCGTATTAATTATTGGCAACCGTGCTGTTGCAAAGAAAAGAATAAATCGAAGAAATGATTTCCGCGCATCTGGCAGCGGGGAACTTATCTTTGACAAAGAACAAATTGATATTAAAGCAATTGAAACTGCATTCATAATTAATCAGAAACTTAGAATGCAAAGTGTAGCTTTTGATTTCCTAAACGACAAAGATGGCATTCCGATCCTTACAGAAGTAAGTTATTGCTGCGGAATAGAATCAAACAAAGATTTTCCCGGATATTGGACCAACGACTTGCATTGGCACGATTGTAATAACATAAACATTTGCGAATGGATTATTGAAGATGTAATTGCAAAAACTGAGAAAAAATGAAAATTCTGTTTTTTATACACAGTTTGCGTGGTGGCGGTGCTGAACGTGTAGCATCAATTCTTCTGAACCACTTTTGCGAAAAGCACGACACATTCGTTGCTGTAAACAGATATACCCCCCCTTTTTACCATACGGACAACCGCATCCATATAATTATCAATCAAACAAAAAGCAAGCTTAAAATAGCTTCAAGGCTTCCTCTATTCATAAAAATGGCGAACACCATACAGAATATTAAGCCAGACATTATCATCTCTTTTCTTGTCACAAACAACAACAATGCATTAATAGCCAACGCTTTCTGCCGCAGGAAAATCATTATTTCGGAAAGAATCGCGTTGACGCATGAACCTTCTTTGAAACATCGTTTTTTGAGAAAAATACTATACCCTACCGCCAACAAAATTGTCTTTGTAACCAATGAAGACCGTATAAATTTTGGGTGGCCACAAAAATCTCTTTCCATATATAATCCTGCGATGTTCGAGCCATACACCGATTATAACAACCGGCAAAAAAAAATTGTTGCTATTGGTCCAAACAAACGTTGGCACCAAAAAGGGTTTGACATTCTTATGCGCGCTTGGGAACAAATATCACAACAAAATACCGACTGGTCATTAGAAATTTACGGCAGAATAAGCGACGTGCCTCTACCTGATTTCTTAAATCAGAAACAAGAAAGAGTTACTTGGATGGGATGGCGCGACAATATTGCCGAAGTGCTACGCACGAAAAGTATTTTTATTTTAGCATCAAGGTTTGAAGGTTGCCCAAACAGCCTTATAGAAGCCATGAGCCAAGGTTGTGCGTGTGTTGTCACTGATTGCGCCGGGGGGGCAAAAGAAATGATTGATGATGGAATTAACGGTCTGATTGCCAGAAGTGAAGATGTTGTTGATATAAGTACAAAGCTGCAAATGCTGATTAACAACGAAAACCTGCGACTCAAGCTATCTTATGGAGCAACAGAAAAGATTAAACAATTTGACAAAAAAGCTTTCTTTGCCCAATGGGACAATCTTCTTGAAGAAGTTGTGAGATGATAACAATAGCTCGTAATATGAGGATAGCCATTCACCATCGTCCAAACTCAAATAGCAGTTTATGGATTAAATACTGCCAAAAGCACAACATCCAGTTCAAACTTGTCGATGCATACGCCAACGACATTTTGAATCAAATCGCTGATTGCGATGCATTTATGTGGCATTTTCATTACAAGATATACAAAGACAACTTGTTTGCCAAACAACTTCTTTATGCAATTAAAGAAAAGACAGGGAAAACCATCTACCCCGACTTTGACACTTGTTGGCACTACGATGATAAAATCGGTCAGAAATACTTTTTACAAGCGCTTGATATACCTATTGTACCTACATATATTTTCTACACAAAGAAAGATGCTCTCAATTGGATTCGCGATACTACATTTCCCAAAGTATTCAAGCTACGGAGCGGTGAAGATTCAAAAAATGTCAGATTGGTTAAATCCTATTTCCAAGCGAAACGACTCATAAGAAAATCTTTCGGCTCCGGATTCCAAAAAAACTCACACTTTGTTCGCATTAAAGAAAGATGGATACAATATAGAAATGGAGAATGCACATTAAAATGGTTTCTAAAAGGTATAATGACCTTATATCCTTTTAAGGAACGATTTAAAAAAGAAGAATTAGGTTACATCTATTTTCAAGATTTTATACCAAACAACAAATATGACATCCGGGTATTTGTTGTCGGAAATCGTGCCGTTGCTGTCAAACGTATAAACAGACAAAACGATTTTCGTGCCTCAGGAAGCGGAAATATGATTTTTGAGAAAAATCAAATTGACGAGAAGTACATACGAGCGGCCTTTTCATTGAATAAAAAATTAAAAATGCAAAGTGTGACATTTGACTTCTTACTTAACAATGACGGGCATATCCTTTTATCCGAATTCAGTTATAACTGTGGTCCCAAAAACAGTGACAAATACCCAGGTTATTGGACAGATGACTTGCAATGGCACGATTGCAACGAATTCAACGTGAGTGATTGGATTATAGAAAACATAATCAAAGGAATATGAAAATATTATTTTTCATACCAAGCTTGGGCGGCGGTGGTGCAGAACAAGCAACCGCAATACTTATGAATCATCTTTGCGAAAAGTATGAGACAATTGCCGCGTTAACCAACTTTACAATTCCATTTTACCCAGTCGATAGCCGTGTTAATATAATTGACGACCGTATACATTGCCAGTTGAAAGGATCATCAAGAATCCCAAGATTCTTAAAAATGATGCTTACAATAAAAAAACAAAAACCAGACTTAATTATTTCAGCCATCACAAAAACAAACAACAATGCATTATTGGCGAACCTACTATTTAGGAAAAAAATCATTGTGGTCGAACATAACACTTTAAACCGGCAATCAAAGCATAATCAGCGAATTAGGAGATTATTATATCCGACAGCCAACAAAATTGTTTTTGTTTCCGACGAAGATTGCAAAGCATTCGGCCAGCCCCAAAAAAGCCTGACAATTTATAATCCGGCAATACTACCTCCGCATCCAGACTACAATAATCGAAGTAAAACCATTATTACCATAGCTCCCACTAATCGATGGTACAATAAAGGTCTTGACTTATTATTTAAAGGATGGGCTAAAATTGCCAATCGAAATATGAATTGGAATTTAGAAATATTAGGCGCAATAGATGAAAAAATAATACCCAATGACTTCTTTTCATACAACCATGAAAGGATCAAATGGTTAGGATGGCACAACAATGTGGCTGAAATTTTACAAAATAAAAGCATATTCATTTTGGCTTCAAGATTTGAAGGCTGCCCTATCAGCCTAATTGAAGCAATGAGTCAAGGTTGTGCTTGTATTGTTACTAATTGCAATGGTGGTGCGAAAGAAATAATTGATGACGGCATTAACGGCCTTATTGCGCAAACCGAGGACATTGATGATATTGCCGAGAAACTGCAAATGCTGATTGACGATGAGAATCTGCGACGCCGTCTTTCTTCTGGAGCAATTGAAAAGGTTAAACAATATGATAAAAATGTTTTTTTTGCGAAATGGGATAAACTGATCGAAGAAGTTACCAAGAAATGAAAATTCAGTTTTTTATCAATCATTTAGCTGACGGTGGTGCAGAACGTATGGCAGCAACTCTGCTGAATCACTTATGCGAAAAACACGAGGTCAATCTTACTCTCTTCTGCGATAAAAAAGCGACATACTATGTTGACAATAAAATATCAACAAGTAAAATAATTATAACCGGCAACAACAAAATCATCAAAGCAATCAGACGTGTTTTCAAAATCAGAAAACTGATAAAAAAGACAAAACCCGACATAATCATATCATTTCTAACTTATACAAACATTTATGTACTGCTTGCCAATATTATTCTAAGAAGGAAAATCATTGTGTCTGAACGGAATACATTGAACCGAATAAAATCCAAAAGTGTTCGAATAATAAGACGCATAGTATATTCCCACGCTGATATAATTACTTTCGTAACAAACGCAGACCGTGAAAATTTCGGTCTGCAATCAAAAAGTGTCACAATATACAATCCTGTTTTATTTGAACCCTATGCAAATTACGACAATAGAAGTAAAAGCATTATAAGTATCGTATCATACGAACGATGGTATAACAAAGGTCTTGACTTACTTTTGAAGGCTTGGGCAATAATTGCACCACAGAATCCTGATTGGAGTCTTGAAATTATAGGCAAAAAAGGCATATGCAACCCACCCGATGAAATCGCGATTCAGAATCTGGAAAGAATAATTATGTCTGATTGGAGCAATGATATAGAAAAAGAATTACGAACAAAAAGCATATTTGTTATGGCCTCACGGTTCGAAGGCTGCCCTTGCAGCTTGATTGAAGCAATGAGCCAAGGTTGCGCTTGCGTTGTAACCAATTGTGATGGTGGGCAAAAAGAAATAATAGAAGATGGCATTAACGGGGTAATTGCACAAAACGAAAATGTTGATGACATTGCGACCAAACTGCAAATGCTAATTGATGACAAAAATCTCCGTTACCGACTGTCAGCCGGGGCGATTGAACGGGTTAAAAATTTCAACAAAAACTCTTTTTTTGCCAAATGGGATAAACTGATTGATGAAGTCACTGCAAAATGAAAATTCTACTATTTGTCGATAAGCTATATGGCGGTGGAGCAGAGCGCGTTGCATCAATTCTGCTTAATCATTTATCTGAAAGACATCAAATGTCTGCTGTTGTTTTTAATAATGAACGACCTACCTTCCCGATAAAACAGACAATAAAGACACAAAAAATTACTGTAGACGGGGGAATAAGGTTTCTACACCCAATAGAACGTTTAATAAAGATTCGCAAAGCAATTACACGAAACAAGCCCGACTTAGTAATATCATTTATGGTTAATCTAAATATGTATGTACTCCTTGCAAATGTTTTGTCAAGAACCAAAACCATTGTCTCTGAGCACATAGCTATGCAAACAGAACAATCATTGAGCAAAAAAATCACAAGACATATATTATATAGATTTGCTTCAATGGTTACTTTCGTGTCGAAAAGCGACTTCGAATACGCCAAATGGATAAATAAAAAAGCATTAATATACAATCCTCTTAGCTACCCTATAACGCCATACTTTCACAAAGAAAAATATATTATTGCCATTGGGCCACAAAAACGATGGCAAGCTAAAGGGTTTGATATGCTAATTCAAGTGTGGGCAAAAATCGCGCCATCACATCCCGAATGGAAGCTACAATTTGTTGGAGCGAACAACAGCAATTATATCAGCCATTTAGTGGAAACATATGGTCTTGAAAAACGAGTCGATTTTCTAGGCTGGACAAATGAGATTGACAAAGTTTTGCGATCAAAAAGCATTTACATTTTGTCCTCACGGCGCGAAGGTTTTCCGTGTAGTCTGATTGAGGCAATGGGCCAAGGATGCGCTTGCTTAGCATTCGACTGCAAAACCGGCCCAAACGAAATAATTACAAATGGCAAAAGCGGGTTGCTCGCCCGAAACGGTGATATTGACGATTTAGCAAAAAAACTGCAACTATTGATTGAAGATGAGAATATACGCCTAAATCTGTCAGCAGGTGCGGTGGAAGAAGTGAAACGGTTCGAAAAAAGTGTAATATTGCAACATTGGGACAAGTTGATTGAAGAAGTGACAAGAAAATCCAAGTAAGGCACTTGTAATAAAAAAATCGAAATTGCGCAATTGTGCAGACTATCATCAATTATCTTTTGTTCTTTGTCAATAAAAACTTTTCAGTATTAAAAAAATACGCAACTTTAACTTGAGATTCTAGTATAAAGTAAGGAGTTGTATATAAAAACTGATTTGATAACAAATTAATTTTAAAATAAATGAACTATGAAACGCAGGTTTATTCTTTTAGCAGTCGCGACATTCATTAACACTTCATTGATGGCGCAATGGGACGGCATCGCATCAGAAATATGGACTTCTGGTTCAGGCACAGCTGGTTCTCCGTATTTAATAGAAACAGAGGCCCATTTGGCTTATTTGGCAGAGCAAGTTAATACCGGAAATACGTATTCTAAAAAATACTTCAAACAAAACGCCAATTTAGATTTAGGTAACCACCAATGGACTCCTATTGGAAATAGTTCATATAAATTTGCCGGCACGTATGATGGTAACGGAAAAACAATCAGCAATCTATATTGCTGCGATTCGTCATCCCAATATATGGGATTGTTTGGTAACATCAACAAAGCAACATTAACAAAAATAACCATTCTAAACGGCAAAGTCTTTGGTAATGGAAGCACTGGAGGTATCTGCGGAGCCGCTGCAGGTTCCACCATTTCATATTGCACAAACAATGCCACCGTATTATCAAGGAAAGAGCAGAACGGTGGTATTTGTGGATATTCAAATAAATCGACTACCACTGACTGCATTAACTATGGACTTGTTTCCGGCTTTAATATGACAGGCGGTATCGTTGGCCGTTGCAAAAATGGCACCAGCGATAAAATATATAACTGCATAAACGTTGGACAGGTTTTTTCTATGTGCGCAACATCAGGCAACATTGTAGGTCTTAATGATGGTGAAACCCAATCTGATATTCAACATTGCTATTATGACAATCAAATAAGCACATTGGGAGGCATAACTCGCAATAAAACAGAAAGAGGATTAGCTGATGATGTCGAAAATCAATATGAAGGCAAAGAAACAAATGATATGACCAACGGAGTTATGCCGGCCAGTTATAGTGCTGATGATTGGAATTTTACATCTGGAAAGTATCCTCGGTTAAACATAAACGCCTCAAACGTAGCCATCATTCTTGCTGCAACTCCAATGACATTAACATCTCCCGACAAAGCTGATAGCGTCACAAACAATTTCTCGGTTTCTACTGCAAACGGCGTTTCTTGGACAAGTGAAAATACAGAAATAACAATAAGCGGAAACTCTGTCACAATTAACAACCCTGGTAGTGTTGTTTTAACAGCTACTGTCGGCGGTTTCTCAAAGAATATATATCTGAACCTATTCAAAGAAGGATTCTTACCATTAGGAAATGCCAATACTCCTTTGACAATTGATAATGAAGCTGATTGGATTGCACTAAGAGATGCAGTAAACAACTATGGCACTTATAAAGAATGTACGAACTATGATGGGTTCAAAGGTGTGCATTTTATTGTAACTGGTAATGCCACCCTAAACAACTGGGACCCCATCGGCATTCACAATGCATTTAAAGGTTATATTGACGGCAATAATGACACCATTAATATTACTGTTAATCAATCCATTTCAGGCACAGGCTTATTTGGATACGCATCATATGGTGAAATCAAAAATCTGATAGTAAAAGGCACCGTTATTGGAAATGAACTTGTTGGAGGACTCTGTGGTGGTATATTCAATGAAAAAATCACAAATTGTTCATCAGAATGCACCGTTAGTGACAATAATATCGGTAAAGCCACAGGTGGTTTGGTTGGTGATGACAGGGGTTTTTCAACACTGGTTAATTGTACAAATTATGGAGATGTAATAACTGGTGAATGTGGTGGAGGCATTTTAGGACGAGCCCAAATAGATACTAAACTAGAATATTGTAAAAACTTTGGTGAAATAAATGGTACAAAAAAAACTGGTGGAATATGCGGAAATCTTACTGCCACTGCCATTGGCAGCACAATAATAAATTGCGAGAACCATGGTAACATCAATGCTTCAGATAACGAAACTGGTGGTATTGTTGGAGGAATTCCGTCGGGAACTGAGTCAATTAATAGCATAGAAAACTGCATAAATAGCAGTAACGTTAGTGGTGTGAAACACACTGGTGGTATCATTGGGCACGCATACGAAACTGTAACCATTACAAATTGTTTAAATATTGGGGCAATTACCGGTTCCTCAGAAAATGTAGGAGGAATAGCTGGGCAATCGGAAGGAACTGTTAATATTTTAAACTCACTTAATTCAGGAATAATCACTGGTCCAATCGGTGGCGGCATTTCTGGCGCTGCCGGAGGAACACTATTGTGCTCTAATTGCGTAAACATTGGTTTCGTCAATTCCAATCCTGGCAATGCAATCTCTACCGCAGGAACAAAAGATAACTGTTTCAACGACTCTCAAATGTGTACAAAAAATGGCGGTACAACAAATGCCACGACACAAATGCTTGGTAATGCATTGGAAAGTTCGCTTGGTTCGAACTGGACATACACAGAAGGGCGTTATCCTATTCCAAGTGCAATAAATACATCTTACTATGCAAACGTCGCTTCAATACCATTGATTTTAGGTGATGGCGATAAAGTTAATTCTGTGAACAAGAACCTTTTCAACATAAATGATGAAAACATTACTTGGTCTTGCAGCGCTGATTATATTGAATTCGTCGATGGCTATGCATATATCTCTCATTCTTCAACACAAGACTCTCTTGTGTACGTCACTATTTCAACACAAAACCAAGATAAAACATATAGCAAAACGATTCCGTTGACAATCAAGCAGAAAGATGCCAGTTTAAATTGTCCCGTCATAGAATGGTCTATTGATGATCAAATTGAGATAATATATGGTTCAACGATACAATCTAATTTATTGACTGCAACAGAGACAAACGGATATCCTGGAGTAATGACTTATAGTATCAAAAAAGATGATGACTCATTCAACACTAATGAAATATTAAATGTTGGTACATATGATCTAATTGCAAAATTCACACCATCTAATACCCATATAGCTCCTGTTACAAAGATCGTTGAATTAATTGTAAATCAAGCAGAGCCGTCCATTACGTGGAATATGCCAAACCAAATTACGATTACGTACGGAACGCTCCTGTCTGAAACACAATTGAACGCCACTTCAGTTTCTGCAGGAACTATTACGTACACATTAGGGTCCTCAACTGGCACTAATGTTATGAATGCATTATTAGAAGTCGGAAACTACGTGATTTATGCCAACATCGCAGCCGCTGGCAATTACTCTGGAAATTCTGTTCAGAAAACGTTAATAGTCAATCAAGCCACTCCAACAATCACTTGGAGCAACCCCGAAGCCATTACTTACGGAACTGCGCTTTCTGCGACTCAACTGAACGCTTCTGTTAATGTTGACGCTTCGATTGGCAGCATCTCTTATTCTGAAAATGGTTCGCCAATCGCCATCGGTGATGTGCTTCCGGCTACCAATCATATCATTACTGCCTCTTTCACTCCTAATGATCTGAATAGTGGCAACTACAATCCTGTTTCTACAACAGCTACTATCGCCGTCAGCAAGGCTGAACCTACTATCACTTGGAGCAACCCGAGCGACATCACCTACG
>CAMJCK010000010.1:0-88003 GCA_946404125.1 uncultured Bacteroidota bacterium
GGGAACACAAATCCGTACTCCTTGCAGTGTGCAACGATTTTCTTGAAAACGTCTTCTTGCTGTGCCATAATTCTATATTATTAATATTGTATATCGTTTTTTAGGAACTGCAAATGTAGAAATAATTGCCAAACGCAAAACGAAAACATTTACTACCTTTGCGGCCGTTTAAACAAACACAATGCGATGACTATCGAAGTTGTTAAGTCGAAGATTCACAAGGTTACAGTAACGGAGGCGAACCTGCAATACGTAGGCAGCATAACCATCGACGAGGATTTGCTCGACGCCGCAAATATGATTGAAAACGAAAAGGTTCAGGTTGTGAACGTGAACAATGGCGAGCGGCTCGAGACCTACATCATCAAAGGAAAACGCGGCTCGGGCTGTATCTGCCTCAACGGTCCGGCGGCACGCAAGGCCGTGGTTGGCGACGTGGTTGTAATAATCTCGTACGCACAAATGGACTTTGAGGAGGCCAAAAGCTTCAAACCCACATTCATCTTCCCCGACACGGCAACCAATACGCTTTTGAAATGAGCCATTTCAGCGCACTCACATCGAAACTGCTGGACGGCCGGGCGCTGACGGAAACCGTTGAACGCTGGCACTCCGACGGCGAGACTGTGGTGTTCACCAACGGTTGTTTCGACATTCTGCACCGCGGCCACGTTGAATATCTGGCCAAAGCCGCCGATTTGGGCACACGACTCATCGTCGGCCTCAACACCGACGCCTCGGTGCGCAGGCTCAAAGGCCCCACACGCCCCGTCAACGACGAGCAGGCAAGAGCTCTGGTGCTTTCGGCCCTGGGTTTTGTTGACGCTGTTGCGATGTTTGCCGACGACACTCCCTACAACCTCATCGCACAAGTGCAACCCGACATTCTGGTCAAAGGCGGCGACTACCGCGTTGAGGAAATTGTGGGCTATGATATTGTCACCTCGCGCGGCGGACGAGTGCTAACACTGCCGTTTGTGGAAGGTTATTCAACCACTTCGACAATAAAAAAAGGCGGTCTGTAAAAAAACATATCGGGCAAACCAATTATTTAATATTTTTAACGGCTTCAAAAAACTCTTTGTATGAAAAAGTTAAGCATTATACTACCGTTTGTCATCATCGCCCTGTGCTTTGCCAACTGCAAAATCAACCGGCAGGACAAACTCATCGGCAGCTGGAAAGTGGTTCCGTTCACCGACCCCGACTCGGCCACGAACATTAAATATTGGATTTTCTTCGCGGGCGACCGCCTGGAGGTGTACAGCGTCTCAACCGTTGACTCGCTCGGCAACCGCCCCGACCCGGAGACCATTGTCAGCAAGTCGAACGGACAGGTTCCGACAGACAGCGCAATATACGCAATGCTGGGGTCGCGCAAGCGCAAGGTGATTGCCGGCGACACTCTCACATTCGAGGTGTTCTCGTACAACACCGACGGCAAAATTGTCAACATTCTGATGCCCGACGCGTCGGAGAACGCCCACTACATTGCCGGCAGCAGCGACATCTGCGGCGAGTACTGGATGGACGAAATCAAGAAAAACAAACGACTTAAACTGGTGCGCCGCAAAGACCCAACTGGTGAGAAAGGCGGAGCGTATCTGCGTTACGAGCTGGTGAAGGTTAAACTTTAACCGATGGCCAAGCTGAAAACCACCTACGTGTGCGGCAACTGCGGCGCAACGTCGGCCAAATGGATTGGCCGGTGCCCGTCGTGCGGCGAGTGGAACACCTACAACGAGGAAGTTGCCGAACCCCAGCGCCCCACATCGGTGGTGGGCAGAGCGGCCACAGGGTCGGCTCCAATCCTGATTAAAGACATTGTTGAAAACCGTCAGCAGCGCAGCTCAACTCAAAGCTCTGAATTCGACCGCGTGCTAGGTGGCGGACTGGTGCCCGGAGTGGTGGTGCTGTTTGGCGGCGAGCCCGGCATCGGCAAATCGACTCTGCTGCTGCAAGTGGCCGGAAAATTCAATGGAACAGTGCTTTACGCCTCGGGCGAGGAGAGCGCCGAACAGATTAAGATGCGCGCCACACGGCTCAAAGTGAACGACAGCAACATCTATTTTCTGGCCGAAATATCGTGCGAAAACATTATTGCGCAGGCCCGCTCGCTGAAACCCGACCTGCTGATTGTGGATTCAATCCAAACCCTGCGGACCGAATATGTTGAATCGTCATCTGGCACGGTGACGCAAATTCGCGAATGCGCCACACTGCTGCAGCAATACGCCAAGGAGACGGCCACACCGGTAATCATTGTGGGGCACATAACCAAAGACGGCTCGCTGGCCGGACCGAAGGTGCTTGAGCACGTGGTGGATACTGTGCTGCAGTTTGAGGGCGACAACCACTTCTTTTACAGGATATTACGTGCACATAAAAACCGTTTTGGATCGACATCGGAAATCGGCATTTTTGAGATGGGCGAAGAGGGACTGCAAGAGGTGCCGAATCCGTCGGAGTTTCTGCTGAGCAACCACCGCGAGCAGTACAGCGGAGTCTCAACTGCCGCCACACTCGAGGGCGTGCGTCCGTTTATGGTTGAGGTTCAAGCACTTGTGAGCTCGGCTGTTTACGGAACACCACAACGCTCGTCAACCGGTTTCGACTCGCGCCGGCTTAATATGCTACTGGCCGTGCTTGAGAAAAAAGCCAATTTCAAACTGGCCACCAAAGACGTGTTCCTGAACCTTGCCGGCGGCCTGAAAGTCATTGACCCGGCACTCGACCTGGCCGTTGTCTGCGCCATTCTGTCGTCGGACGTTGACCGCCCGCTGCGCCAGGGCGACTGCTTTGCCGGCGAGGTTGGCCTCTCGGGCGAAATCCGCCCCACCGCCCGCATTGAGCAACGCATTGCCGAAGCCGACAAACTCGGCTACAAGCGCATTTTCGTACCCAACCAGCCCAAAAACATCCAACCGGACAAATACAAAATCAACATTCAGTTTGTGGACAAGCTTGAGCAGGTGATTTCAAAGGTGTTTATCGGGAAAGATTGATTATTGCTCCAGAGTTCGGACAAAAATATTGCTGTCAATCATACAGTTATCTATAAGTAAAAACCCTTCCGACTAATTGTCAGAAGGGTTTTCCCATTGTACCCGGAGCCGGGGTCGAACCGGCACAGGGGTGAACCTACTGGTGTTTGAGACCAGCGCGTCTACCGATTCCGCCATCCGGGCTTCATTTGAGCGTGCAAATATAGATAAATTCAGTAACCCAGCAAACTTTTTTTGGACTACTTTACTTCTTCATAATCAACATATTCGCCGTCGGTTTCGCGGAAATGTTTCCTGTCGTTGCCGGTTTTCGAGTAGATAATCTGCCCGTCGGCGTACTGGGTGCGGCCTTCGTCGGCGCGCTCTTCGGCACGCTGCTGCATCTTGCGCAGCTTGTGGCGCAGTATCTGCACACCAATAAATCCGAAAACATAAACCAACGCGAAAAACAGCAGTAGTCCTAGCATATTTGATTGTTATAGATGATTAGTATTGAACTGAATAGCGCCACGGCGGCCTGAATCCAGCCGTTGTAGACGTGATGAAGCCGCTGCTGCCTGGCACCGAAAATGCTTGTCAGCAGCAGAGCCGCCAGAAACAAAGGCGCGTACCACACAACCTGCCGGCAGCCAGTTCCGAGCAGACCGAAACCTATTGAATAGATGAAGGTGTTGATGCCCGTCAGGCACGAGAGCGTGAGCAGCCCGCTGATGATTGTGGGGTTGATGCTGCGCCTGATTTGCGCGGTTTTCAGGCCGTCGTAAACAAGCTTTATGGTGAGCAGGAACATCAGGCTGGCGGCAAACCACGTGGCTGTCTGGCCATCGACGTATGCGGTGCCCACGCGCCCCAGAGCCAAACCACCGGCCGAGAACGCGGCCACAACCAACACCGTGACGGCAAACCTGAGCAGCAGGTTCGCAGCCGACCAGCGGCTATCGAGAAAGGCGGCTGTAAGGCCAAGTGCAACCACATCGAGCGCGGTTGCCACAACAAACACAATAAACAGTCCGTCGAACATAACTATTTGTTTATCTTGTAATTGAATAAATATTGGTCGTTGCCGCCAACAATCAGGTTGTAGTACGACTGCCCGGCCTGCATCACGCCGATGCTGAACCGAGTCTTGCCGCGCAACGGGAATCCCGGCAGGGCCTGCCCTTTTGAATCAATAAGATAGATGTTGGCCGACTCGGTTTCGGTGATTCCGATAGCCACATTCGAGCTCGAGAGCCGGTAGAATGCCGGACGCTGCGTGATGGTTTCGCCGAACTTGCGGTCGAAAATCTTCTTGCCGTCGAAAGTGAACACCGACAGCATATTGCCATCGACAAAGATGAGCTCGGGGCGGGCGTCGCCGCAGATGTCTTCGATGTCGAAGAAATGTTGTGGCGAGAAATCGGCCACCTTGCGCTTGGTGACGGTGCCGTCGAAGTGCAGGAAGCAAAGCGTGCCGTCGGCCGAAGTGCGTACCAGCATCGCTTCCGCCCCACCCGCGGGCTTCAGGTAAGAAACGCTGTTGTTCACCGACGGGTGGATTCGTTCCTTGAAATCGACGCGCATATTTCCACGGCGGTCAATCAGATAGACGCGCGACGTGTCGGTTATCGAGATGTAGTCTTTGCCATTGTCGATGAAATGCTGCGCCGGCTCAATGGGCACTTGGTTGGCGCGCTGCAGCGAGAAGTCGGGCAGCGTCTTGCCGTCGATTGAGTAAACATACACATCGGCGTTGTCGCACTCAACAAACAGGCGGTAGTTGCGGTTTTTGGCGTAATCGAACACGGCCACCGGCAGGCTTGTGGGACTCGGCAGCGCTATCGGGTAACGCTCGACGTGGTTGCCGTTGCGGTCCACCAGATACATCTTCGAAGCGGTGTTGAAGAACATCTGCAACTTGCCATTGCGGTAGTAATCAATCTGTTGCACGCCGCCAATTATCGGTTCGTCAATCTGTTTTTTCCACATTATGCGGCCGGCGGCGTTTATCAGGTAGATGTTGTTTCGAAGGTCCTGAATGAAGATTTCGCGCTCGCCGGTGTTGTGATTCTCAACCAGCACGGGCTTGAAGGCAGCCAAGGTGTCGAGATGCGTTTCCCAAAGTGTTGACGCCGAGCTCGACTGCACCGGCTGATGGCGCAGGAAGGTGTTGTGATACAGAAATCCGTCTTCGGCCGAGAACTGCCAGGCCAGACCGTAGAAGTTGCCGTAGGCTGCCTGATGGTTGTGGAAGCTGGTGATGTTGGCGCTCGACAGAATGCGGCTCAGCAGCGACTCGGCACCCGTGAGCGAGACAAAGGTGAAGAAGTTCGACTTGTTGGTTATGTAGTTGCTGAACTGGTCGTAATCGGGGTCGTACTGAAGCCTTTTGCGCAGCACATTGTCGTACACAAAGTGCGTCACCACGGCGTAGGTGTCGCCAAACACCAGCATATTGTCGATGGCGCACACATACTGCGCCTTGCACTGCCCCATCCACGGGCCGAACAAACGCGCGGGCGTCTGCTGCAGCGGCATCTCGTAGATGAAATATTTGGTGTCGTTATCGATTTTGAATTCCTGACGGCCGGGGCTGGCTGTCTTGCCGGCCACCAGCAGCTCGAGCATCTGCCGCGCTTCGTAGCCGCTTTTGCCTTCAACAATGCAGATTGTCGAGCCGTCGGGCATTGCCACCTGCATCACGCCGTGACCGAAATTGTCGGCCATCTGGTTGACAATCTGATTGCCGAACATCTGCCTGAGCGAGCCGATGTTGGTCTGGTGGCGGGTGAGCTGCCCCACATTTTCCATATACGACTCGAGCGACCGCTGATATTTCTGGAAATTGCTGATTCCCAGCCACGTGAATCCGCTGATGCCCATCGGCACTTTCTTGACAAGGTCGCACTGCACAGCTTCCTGACCTTCAAACAATTGCGACCACTGGTTCTTGACGGCGCTCTGCAACGTGAAGCCGTTCACCAGCCAGTTGTCGTTCTTTATGCTGATGTCGAATCCGCCCCAGTCAGAGAACGTCTGAATGGCCATATCGCTAAACAGATTGTTAACGAACTGTTTCTGTATGAACGGATTAAGGAATTTAAACTGAAGATAGATGTTGGCATCGACATTTTTGCCGGCCCACTGCCTAACCTTCACAAACGACGGGTTCTGGTTGATTCCGTAGCCGCTAATGGTTTGGCGCACGGCGTCCTGCATAAGCATCTCGTTGGTCGATGCCATCAGATAGCCCTGGAAAAAGGTGAAGTAAACCACCACTTTGTTGTTAGCGGTGCTTGTGAATTTGGTGATTTTGGCCTGGTCGTACTTCTGCGTTGCCAGGCTGCCCGACGGGCCAAGCAGAGTCAGAATGGCG
Organism: uncultured Bacteroidota bacterium; assembly: GCA_946404125.1. Lineage (GTDB taxonomy): Bacteria > Bacteroidota > Bacteroidia > Bacteroidales > SZUA-534 > RUG13583. The sequence continues at coordinate 6,361 of CAMJCK010000010.1, forward strand.
TCGAGTGCGCGTTTGCCCTGAAGGTTCGAGCTGAAGGCCATCACTGCAAGTGGCTCATAATTAAGCATTGTGGTGTTGTGGAACGAAACCACCACCGGCAGCCCCTTGAAGTTATCGGCAAAAGTGGGATTGGTGTTCAGCAGCGAGTCGAGAGCAAGCAGATTGGCCGCAAACTCGGCACCCGAGCCCACTTCGGCCACATCGGCAAAAACGCGGCTCGATTTCATCTTCTTCATCACCGCACGCGCGTCCTTCACTTCAATAATGGCCGCCGAATTAACCGGCACGGCATCGATGGCCGACACAGCGCCGTTCTGCTGCTGCTTGAAGTAGAAATACGACACCGCCATTGCCGCCACAACAACCACTACCGCAACTATGAACAAACCTTTTTTCATTTGAGCTTTCGTGATAGATGTTTGATTGTCAGATATATGCCGTTAGAAATAGAATTCATCTTCAATATCGTCGCTCTGGCTGCCGCTGCTCTGTTTCTCGTCATAATCGGGGCAGTCGAAAGTCTCATTCCAGTCGGCCGGTTTCTCAAACACATCGGTCTCAGAGTAAGGCAGCGACGGGTCGTCGTAAACCTTGCGCATAAATCCGGCCCAGATAGGCAGAGCCATATTGGCGCCCTGTCCGTAGGTGATTGACTCGAAGTGGACGCTGCGGTCTTCGGCACCGGTCCAGACACCGCCCACAAGGTTCGGCGTGACGCCCATAAACCAGCCGTCGGACTGCTCGTTGGTGGTTCCGGTTTTGGCGGCAATCTGCGCTTTGAACTTCCACGGATATTTGTCGCTCCACAGACGCGAACCGGTGCCCTTGCGCACAACGCCCTGCAGCATTGTGAGCATCAAGTAGGCCGTGCGCTCGCTGATGGCTTCGTGCTTAACCGGCTGGAAATTGGCCAGCACGTTGCCGTTCTTATCTTCGATGCGTGTCACAAAAATCGGCTGGGTGTAAACGCCCTTGTTGGCGAAGCAGCAGTAGGCGCTCACCATCTCGCAAAGCGTCAGGTCGGCCACGCCAAGGCAGATTGACGGCACACGCGGAATATCGCTCTTGATTCCCATATTATGAGCCAGCTGAATCACAGCCTTCGGTTTGAAACGGTTCATCAGCCAGGCCGATATGTTGTTGAGCGACTGCGCCAGACCGTATTGCAGTGAGAGCTCGCGGCCGTCGAGAAAGCTGCTGCTGCCGGCTTTCGGGGTCCACACCACGCCCGTTTCGGGGTCGGTGATGGTGACGGGCACGTTGAGCACGCGGTCGCAGGGCGTGAAGCCGTCCATCATTGCCAATGTGTAAAGGAACGGCTTGAAGGTTGACCCCACCTGCCGCTGGGCTTTCGTCACGTGGTCGTACTGGAAGTGATGGTAGTCGATGCCGCCCACGTATGCCTTCACGTAGCCCGAGTGCGGGTCCATCGCCATAAAGCCCGACTGCAGGAAGTGCTTGTAGTAGCGCATCGAGTCCATCGGGGTCATAACGGTGTCAACATTGCCGTGCCAGCTGAAGACGTTCATCTCGGTCGGGGTGTTGAAGTTCTTCACAACATCGTCGTACGGCATTTTTCTAACCCTGTAGAGCACGCGGTAACGCTCTGACCATTTCATCGAGTTGGTCATAATGGTGTTCACCTGCTCGGGTGTGAGTTCGCTCGAGAACGGCGCGTTTTCCTTGTCTTTCTCAAGATAGTCGAACTGCTTTTGCAGCGTGTTTTTCAGATGGTCGCGCACGGCGTTCTCGGCATAGTCCTGCATCTTTGAGTTGACGGTGGTGTAGATTTTCAGACCGTCTTTGTAGATGTCGTATGGCGAGCCGTCGGGTTTCAGGTTGCGGTTACACCAGCCACGCAGCGGATTGGTGAACCACTCTATCGAATCTCTCTCATAATCAGACTTGTTTTTGTAATTCTTGCGCACGGGCTTTTTGGTGTTCATCTCAATGCGCAGAAACTCGCGGAAATATGTCGCCAGACCTTCCTTGTGGTCAACCTTGTGATAGTCGAGCCCCAGCGGAAGCTGCTTGAGCGAGTCGTACTCGGCACGGGTGAGCTTATCGTTGTTCAGCATCTGATAGAGAACCACATTGCGGCGCTGAGTGGTCTGCTCGGGGCGGCGCAGCGGGTTGTAGAGCGCCGGGTTCTTGGCCATTCCCACAAGCATTGCCGCCTGCTCAATGCGCAAGTCCTGCGGCGTGGTGTTGAAGTAGATTTTCGCCGCCGACTTCACGCCCACGGCCAGGTTCATAAAATCGAACTGGTTGAGATACATTGCGATAATCTCTTCTTTGGTGTAGCTGCGCTCAAGCTTGATGGCGATAACCCACTCGCGGAACTTGCGGTTCACCATCTGCAGAGAGTTGGTGAAATTCTCGCGAGGGAAAAGCATCTTGGCCAGCTGCTGCGATATGGTGCTGCCGCCACCCGAACTCTTGTTGCCCGAAACAATGGTCTTGAAGAAAACGCGCACCAGACCCGGAAAATCGACACCCGAGTGCTTGTAGTAGCGCTGGTCTTCAGTCGAAACCAAGGCATCGACAAGGTACGGCGAGAGCTCGTTGTAGGTGCCGGTCGAGCGGTTCTCTTTGAAATAGGTGCCCAGAAGCACGCCGTCTTCCGAATACACTTCCGAAGCCAGATTGCTTTTCGGATTCTCAAGTTCTTCAAACGAAGGCATAAAGCCGAGATTTCCGTTCCAAATGTTGTAGAACATCACTGCCGTGAGCACAACCGGAAACACCACTAACGACCAAATGATTATCTTCCATTGCAGCCGTTTCGAGATAGATATTGCCATTGCAAAAATTTTATTTTAAGTGGCAAAGATAAAAAATTAGGTTGGTTGTGAACACAGCAGATGCAAATTGAGAATTTGCCGGCTATTATTCAGCAACTCTCGCTCTTTCCTAATATAAATAGGTATGTATCCGCAACCATCAACATCATCACCATCTAATTTGTATCAATTTTTGCGGCAAGAAGTTTTTTGCAACCGTGTTGCGAAAAATCCGCTTTATTTTTGGCACATAAATCAAGAAACTATGAGCGCAATAATCACCGCACTGCTAATACCGTTTTTAGGCACCACGCTTGGGTCGGCCTTTGTTTTCTTTATGAAGAGAGAAATGCCCGAACTGTTTCAAAAGACGTTGCTGGGCTTTGCCTCTGGTGTAATGGTGGCGGCGGCCGTCTGGTCGCTCATTATTCCGGCTATCGATATGGGGAGCATCGCCAAAGTAACCATCGGGCTGTTGGGCGGTTTCGCCTTTCTGCTTTTTATCGACTACATAACGCCGCATATCCATCCCAAAGGCGGCCCCGAAGGTCCGGCAAGCAAACTGTCGCGCACCACAATGCTGGCGCTGGCCGTCACCATACATAATTTCCCTGAAGGGATGGCGGTTGGAGTGGCCATTGCCGGTGCCACGGCGTCCGAATTCAGTATGGCGGGCGCTTTGGCGTTGTCGTTGGGAATTGCTATCCAAAACATCCCCGAGGGCGCCATCATTTCAATGCCGCTGCGAAGCACGGGAAACAGCCGTCTGAAGGCCTTCGGAGTGGGCACTTTGAGTGGCGTTGTTGAGCCGTTGGGCGGCGCTCTGGTTTTGCTCATTGCCTCGGTGGCGACAGCCCTGATGCCTTATCTGCTGCCGTTTGCCGCCGGAGCGATGCTTTATGTTGTCATTGAGGAACTGATTCCCGAAGCCTCGCAGGGTGAGCACTCGAATCTGAGCACTATCGGCTTTGCCGTCGGTTTTGCAATGATGATGGTTTTGGATGTGGTGATGGGGTAAAATCAGCTGTTTCCGGCATTTTCAATCTTCCGATAGTGGCAGTTAATCACCTCATTGCCAGTTCCGTGCCAGTTGTGCATTCCGTTGCCTAAACAAAGATTGAAGGCTTTGCAGTCCTTGCAGAAGCCGGTGCGTGCCCAATTGCGGTTGCGGAAAGGCTCAAAACGCTCATTCCAAACTTGATACAAGTTATCGGTGTAGATGTTTCCCTGTGAGAATCGGTCGCGGTCGATGTTGGGGCAGGCGCAGATGCGGCCGTCGATGAGCACCGAGGCAATGTTGATTCCCGCGTGACAGAAATATGGTGCACTGCGCACAACACGCTCGTAACGCCCCAGATAACCCTCGCAACTGAATGTTACGGTGGTGCGGCCGGGCTGTTGTCGGTGACGTCTGATAAACTCCATCAGTTGAACAAACTGGCTGTCGGTGAGGTGCAGCTCGGGGTCGTCTTTGGCGCGGCCGATGGGAATGATGGTGAAGATGCGCCATTGCGGCACTTTGGCCTCGCAAAGCACATTGTAAATATCTTCCAACTCGTTGATATTCCGCCGATTGACGCACGTCACCACATCGAAATACAAGCGTGGTTGGGCGGCCGCAAGACGTGTGGCCTCAATAGCACGATTGTAGCTTCCCTGCCGACCGCGCATCCAGTCGTGCGATGGCTCCAGCCCGTCGAGACTGATGGTGAGAGCGCCCATTCCGGCACGAAGCAGCTCCTCCTGCCGCTCGGCGGTGTAGAGGAATCCGTTGGTAACCATTCCCCAATGGCAGCCGCAAGCGCGAATCTGGCGCCCGGCTTCGGCAATGTCGCGGCGCATAAGCGGCTCGCCGCCAGTCAGCACCACGGTGAAATTCTTCGGAATCGCTTTGCGCGGAATGGTTTTCAGAGCGGCAATAAAATCAGCAATGGGCATATCGCTCTCGCCCGACGCCTCTTTGCAGTCGCTGCCGCAGTGGCGGCAATGCAGATTGCAGCGCGTGGTGCATTCCAAAAACAGATAGTTCAGCTCGTGAACGTTGGTTTCAACCTTGCGGAAAGCGCGAAACAGCAGATTGCCAATCATTTACGGTCGAGAGTAATGGTGATTTGCTCTGACAGACCCATTATAACGGTGTCTTTAGGTTGGAAATCAGCATTTTCAAGCGGGCGTAATTCGAATTTCAAATTCACTACCGACCAAGCCATATATTCTTTTATAAAGGCCATACCAGCGCCATTAGTGGTGTCGGCATACAATTTGTCGCCCGAAGCATTGTTTTTCACCAAAACCTCAACATTCGGAATGTCCGTTCCACTGGCGTCAATAACGTGAATAGTGCAAGTGGCGTCAGTTTCGAGCATATCTTCGGGGGTTCCGTAGCAAGCCTCAAAAGTGAACAGCACCGCCGAAAACGAAAAGCATTTAAGCAGATTGTGAATCCATTTCATAATATATAGGTGTTTGAAAATTCAGTTTTTTATAACTCCGAAAAGTAGCAATTATTGTGGCGAGTTGGTAAGAAACGAATAAAATTCGCATAATCCGTCTGTCTTTTCAGTTTGGCACAAAAGTTGTTGCTCAAAGCAAGGTTTTTTGACAAATTGATTTCAGAATGGGAATTGTCGAATTGGAGGAGATGGAGTTTTACGCCTTTCACGGCTGCTACAAAGAGGAGCAGACAGTGGGCAACAAATTCATAGTCAGCCTCACAATGACAGCCGATTGCAGCCGTGCCGCCGCAACCGACGATGTTTCCAACGCCGCCAACTACCTTGCCGCCTACGAGGTTGTGAAGGAGCAGATGGCGGTGAAATCGCACTTGCTCGAGAATGTTGCCGAACGCATCCTGACGGCTCTGCCCGCCAAAGTGCCAACGGCCACATCGGCAAAAGTCAAAATATCGAAAGTAAACCCGCCGCTGGGTGGAAAAGTAGGTCGCGCAAGCGTAACAATGGAGCGCGTATTTAACTAACAATCAGGCGGTTTTGATTTATTTGAAGGTAATGTTTGGAACTAAAATATTTTTATAAATTTGCAGCGCAAAAAACGGTACCGTGACCGAGAGGCTTAGGTGCAGGTCTGCAAAACCTGTTACAGCGGTTCGAATCCGCTCGGTACCTCAAACGAAAGGTTTTTCCTTTCAGGTTATCATTAATTATTTTTTAACTAAAATTTGAAATTATGTCTGACGTTGCAGCAAGAGTAAAAGCAATCATTGTTGACAAATTAGGTGTTGACGAGAACGAGGTTACCCCAGAGGCAAGCTTCACTAACGATTTGGGTGCCGATTCACTTGACACAGTTGAGTTGATTATGGAATTCGAGAAAGAATTCAACGTTGCAATCCCCGATGACTTGGCCGACAAAATCACCACTGTAGGTGACGCTATCGCCCACATCGAGAAAAATATGAAGTAACATTTCTTTTATAAAGTTGGGTTTTAAATTTAGATTATGGAGCTGAAGAGAGTAGTAGTGACGGGCATTGGCACAATCAATCCGTTGGGCCACAATCTTAAGGAGACTTGGGAAAATGCAGTGAACGGCGTTAGTGGCAGTGACCTGATTACTCATTTCGACGCGTCTAAATTTAAAACCCAATTTGCCTGTGAGGTCAAAAACTTTGACGCCAACAACTATTTTGACCGCAAAGAGGCACGCAAGATGGACTTGTTTGCGCAATTCGCAATGGTTGCCGCAACCGAGGCCGTTGAAAATTCAAACATCATCGACAATGTCGATAAAGACGAGGTTGGTGTTATCTGGGGTTCGGGCATTGGCGGCCTGAAAACGCTCTTCGACGAGGTTATGGGCTTTGCCGAGGGCGGACAGAATCCTCGCTTCAACCCGTTCTTTGTTCCAAAGATGATTGGCGATATGGCCGCCGGCCTTATTTCGATGAAATACGGCTTCCGTGGTCCGAACTTCGGCACCGTTTCGGCCTGCGCATCATCAACCAACGCTCTGATTGAGGCTTTCAACTACATTCGTGTGGGCAAGGCCGTAGCCGTTGTCACCGGCGGTTCAGAGTCAACAATCAACCAGGCCGGCATAGGCGGTTTCAACTCAATGCAGGCTCTCTCGACCAACAACGCCGAGTACAAGACTGCTTCGCGCCCGTTCTGCAAAACCCGCGACGGATTTGTGATGGGCGAAGGCGGCGCTGCCATTGTTCTTGAGGAGTATGAGCACGCCGTTAAACGCGGTGCCACAATCTACGCCGAGATGGTTGGAGGCGGAGCTTCGGCTGATGCCTACCATATCACCGCCACTCACCCCGAGGGCGAAGGCGCAATGCTCTGTATGAAACGCGCCTTGCGTGACGCAGAAATGTCGCCAGAGGACATCGACTACATCAACGTTCACGGAACATCGACTCCGGTGGGCGATATTCCGGAACTGAAAGCCATTGGCAAAGTCTTCGGTGAGCACGCCTACAATCTGAACATCAGCTCAACAAAATCGATGACCGGCCATATGCTCGGCGCTGCCGGCGCAATGGAGGCCACCTTCTGCATTATGGCGCTGAAAGAGGGAATCATTCCGCCAACCATCAACCACAAAGAGTGGGATCCGCAGATTGACGAGAAGCTGAACCTGACCTTGCACAAAGCGCAGAAACGCGAAATCAAGGCGGCTTTGAGCAACACCTTCGGATTCGGCGGCCACAACGCATCGGTGATCTTCAAGAAAATCTGATGTTTTGAGAATCAGATTCCTTTCGTTTTACGCAAAACGGCTGTTCAGCACCGACAAGCAGTTTCTTTCCGAACTGCATCGCATCACAAAGCTATATCCGCAAAACGAGAAGCTGTACAAATTAGCTTTTGTACACAAATCGGCGTCGTTGAAAATGCCCGACGGCACCCACATCAACAACGAGAGGCTTGAGTTTCTGGGCGATGCCATTCTTGACGCGACGGTGGCTGAGTATCTCTACCGCAAATTCCCCGACAAACCCGAAGGATTCCTGTCGCAGACACGCTCAAAGATTGTCAACGGCGAGTCGCTGGCACAATTGACGCAGTCGCTCGGGCTCGACAAGTTCATTGTGTCGCACGCTTTCCATTTCGACACCAACAAGAACATTCTTGAAGACGCGTTTGAGGCGTTTATCGGCGCTCTCTATCTCGATCAAGGCTACCGCGCGGTGCGGAAATTCGTTGAGAAGAGGCTGATTGCCAAATACATCGACTTTGACACCGTGCTGAAAACCGACACCAACTACAAGAGCCGCCTGCTTGAGTGGGCGCAGCAGAAAAAAGTTGAGGTTGCGTTCGAAACCAGCGCCGTCGATGACGAGTCGCGCACGCCGCATTTTATGTCGGAAATATTGGTTGATGGCAGCAAAACCGCTGAAGGCCACGGATTTACAAAGAAAGATGCCGAGCAGGATGCCGCCAGGATTGCACTTGAGGTTTTATCGTAAAAAATCAGTACTTTAGCCGAAATTGTTTTCCGATGCAAAGCAAAATCAACACCTGCGAACCTGAAGCGATTGCCGCCCTGGCAATAGTGTCGTGCGAGCCGATGTATCGCTTGGCGTGGCTTGTAAATCAGCATTTTGGGTGGGCTCTTGCCGAGTCGGAACCCATCAATGTTATGAACAAGGACCGTTCGATGATTCAGCAGTTTTTTGCTTTCGTGTGGAGCGATTCGGAAAACGATGCCACATACCGCCTCTTACAGAACAAGGGTGCGCAGGGGCCGTTCGATTCAACTATGAAGGCCGTCGATTACTGGCTGCGCCTTGAGAACGTGCCCGATGTCAGCAACATTCTGGCTGAACTGAAGAAAATCAGCGGGATTCAAATGGTGCAGGAAATAAAGCCCACCGATTTGAAAAAAACAAGCCCTGTTTTTAGAAACCCGTTGCAATAGAACATTTTACAATGGTAAGGCTATCAGATTTCGACACAATAATTTTCGATTTCGGCGGTGTTATTCTCGACATCGACCCTGACCTTTCGCGGCGCCGGTTTGCCGAGATGCTTGGCATTGAGAACGCCCGCAAGCTTGAAGCCGAGCAGTTGCCCCAACTCTACGAGAAAGGTCTTATCAGCCGAGCTGAATTTGTGAGCCGGATAAACCAGATTGCCGGCACACAACTTTCTGCTGACGAAATTCTTGCCGCTTGGAACGCGATGCTGCTCAACTACAAACCGGCACGCATTGAATGGATTAAGCGCTTGCACGCCACCCACCGTCTGCTGCTTTTGAGCAACACCAACGATTCTCATTTCGAGTTTTTTCACAACAAGCTGATTGCCGAATATGGCGTCACTTTCTACCAATTGTTCGACCACGTTTATCTGTCGCACGAGATGGGGATGCTGAAACCGTCGCACGAGATTTACGAGACGGTGATTGCCCAGCAGCAACTGAATCTGCAGCGCACGCTTTTCATTGAAGACACGGCCCGGAACGTTGAGGGCGCGCAGGAAGTTGGGCTGCAAACATTGCTCATTCCGCGCAACGGCGAGTTTTACGAATTTTTCGGGGAGTAGAAACGCCCCGCCCGTTACAATTCACTAATAATTACTATTTTGCACACAAATAAATAGTATCAGTATGCGATTGCGGACATTGCATTTAATTGCGTGCGCCGGGCTCACGGCTTTGGCTTGCACAAACAGCGGGAGTTTCGAGCGTACAGCCGACGGTGTGATTGTGAACATTGGCTGTGGAAGCGAAACGACTGGCAAAGTGGTCAGAATCAAGCCGATAAACGAGAATATAATCCGCGTAAGCGCAAGCGCCGAAAACACCATAGGCCAGCGTAACAGTCTGGTTATCGACCCGAAACTGAACACCGATTTCGACCTATACACAGTGAGTCAAACGTCTGACAGTGTGATTGTTGCGACGGGAAAAGTAAAGGCTTTTGTGTCGCTGAGAAACGGTGCGGTGCGGTTTGCCGACAACAGCGGACGCACCTTGCTTGCCGAGCGGTGCGGCGGAGGAAAAAGCTTTGAGCCGATAACCGTCGATGACAGCCGCGGCTACACCGTGCGCCAGGTTTTTGAGTCGGCCGGCGACGATGCCTTCTTCGGTCTGGGCCAGCACCAGAGCGGCGAGTGGAACTACAAAGACAAGAACGAAGAGCTTTATCAATACAACACCAAAGTGTCGGTGCCGTTTGTGATGTCGAACAAAAACTACGGGCTGCTGTGGGACAATTACTCTTACTCGCGCTTTGGCGATGCACGGCCGTATGCGCAGCTCACCGACCTGAACCCAACCGGGAACGATGGCTCGGCAGGCCTGACAGCCACCTACACAACGGCCCGGGGCGAGGTTTTTACCACACGCGCCGAGAGCACCATTGACTACGAAAACCTTAAGACGGTGAAGAATTTCCCGGCCGGATTTCCGTTCGATTTTTCGACCATTACCTGGGAAGGCGCGTTGACAGCACCCGTGAGCGGCGAGTACAAATTCAAACTCTACTACGCCGGCTACACTCAGGTTTTTGTTGACGGCAAACCGATTGGCGACGAGGTTTGGCGCACCGCCTGGAACCCGAACACACGCAAATTCAGCATTGCAATGGAGGCCGGAAAGCCCGTGCCCGTCCGCATTGAGTGGCACCCCGATGGGGGCGTGTCATATATCGGACTGAAATTTCTGAGCCCGTTGCCCCAAAGTGAGGAAAATACAATGGCAATATGGTCGGAAATGGGGCAAATGATTGATTACTACTTTGTTTACGGCCAATCGATGGACAGCATTGTAAGCGGCTACCGTACACTCACCGGCCGTGCGCCTATTTTGCCCAAGTGGGCGTGGGGATTTTGGCAGAGCCGTGAACGATATAAAACTCAGAATGAGATAGTTGGCACGCTCAAGCAATTTCGCGACAAGCACATTCCTATCGACAATATTGTGCTGGATTGGAGCTATTGGGAAGAAGACCAGTGGGGCGCGTTCACGTTTGACCCGGCGCGGTTTGCCGACCCGAAGAAAATGGTTGACGACATACACGCAATGCACGGCCACATAATGATTTCGCACTGGCCAAAATACTATATCAACACCGATAACTTCAAGGAGCTGAACAACAAAGGGTTTATCTACCAGCAAGCCATAACCGACAGTGTAAGAGACTGGATTGGAGCCGGTTACATAGGTTCGTTCTACGACCCTTACTCGCAGGAGGCGCGCGATATTTTCTGGCGGCAGATGAAGGACAATCTGTTCAGCATTGGCATTGACGCGTGGTGGATGGACGCTTCGGAGCCTGATATTCTGTCGAATGCAAGTATGGAATACCGCAAAAAACTGTCGGGTCCGACGGCAATCGGGTCTTCAACAGAGTATTTCAACACCTACTCGCTGCCCAATGCGCAAGCCATTTACGAAGGCCAGCGCCACACCGACCCCGACAAACGCGTTTTTCTGCTCACACGGTCGGGTTTTTCGGGGCTGCAGCGCTACAGCACAGCCACCTGGAGCGGCGATATTGCCACACGCTGGGAGGATATGCGGGCGCAGATAACCGCCGGATTGAACTACTCGGTTACCGGTCTGCCATTCTGGACAATGGATATTGGCGGATTCTGCGTTGAGAAACGCTATGAGCGCGCCCAACACTTGTTCGATGCGCAAGGCGTTGAGAACGAAGACCTTAAGGAGTGGCGCGAGCTGAACGCGCGATGGCACCAGTTTGGAGCTTTTGTGCCGCTCTACCGCACCCACGGGCAATTCCCGTTCCGCGAGATATTCAACATTGCGCCCGAGAATCACCCGGCCTACCAGTCGATTTTGTTCTACCACAAACTGCGGTACAGCCTGATGCCTTATATCTACTCGCTTGCCGGACGGATTCATTTCGATGATTACACTTTGATGCGGCCTTTGCCGATGGATTTCGCCGATGACCATAAAGTGCTAAATGTCAGCGACGAATATATGTTCGGGCCAGGACTGCTTGTCAATCCCGTGTGCCAGTACAAGGCTACAAGCCGCAAAGTTTATTTTCCCGAGGGCGCCGGCTGGTACGACATTTACAATGGTGCGTATCTGCAAGGCGGACAAGAAATTACAGTTGACGCGCCATACGAGCGCATACCCGTTTACGCAAGGGCCGGCTCAATAATTCCGGTTGGCCCCGACATTGAATATACCGGCCAGAAGGAGGCCGAGCCGATAACCTTGGTTGTGTACGCCGGGGCCGATGCCGTGTTCGACCTTTACAACGACGAGGGCGTGAACTACAACTACGAGAAAGGCGAGTTTGCACGCGTGCGCCTCACTTACACCGATGCTAGCCGCACGCTCACCATTGGCACGCGCGAGGGGCAATATCCGGGGATGCCAAAGTTGCAACAGTTTAATATTGTGTTGGTTACAAGCGAAAAGTCCATTGCGCTCAGCTACAAAGCCAAAGCCGACAAAACGGTGCGGTATAGCGGCGAGGAGGTTAAGATTGAGTTGTAGATGTTTTACTGTAAGTTGAACAGCTTTTCGGCATTTGCTGTTGTCCGTGCGGCAACCTCTTCAATGCTAATTTGCTTTATATCAGCCAGTTTTTGAGCCACAAACGGTAGAAAACTGCTCTCATTGCGCTGTCCGCGATGCGGTACCGGCGCCAGATACGGGCAGTCGGTTTCTAAAATAAGATACTGAATATCAATCTGTTCGACCACTGCCGGCATATCCGACTTTTTGAATGTCAGCACACCGCCGATACCGAGCATAAACCCCATATCGATGGCTTGACGCGCCTGCTCAACAGTGCCTGAAAAGCAATGGAAAACTCCGCGCAAACGACTGTCGGCAAAAGGTTTGAGCGCCGCAATGGTCTTCTCAATGGCGTTGCGGATGTGGATAATCACCGGCAGCCCTAACTCCTTGGCCCAGCGAACCTGCGTGGCAAAAGCATCGAACTGCTCGCGCTCAAAGGTTTGGTCCCAATAGAGGTCGATGCCAATCTCGCCAACAGCGCAAAAACCGCCCTTTGCCAGCATTGCCTCAACCTCGCCTAAAGCAGCCTTGTAATTTCCGTCGACCGATGTGGGATGCAGCCCGGCGCAAGGGAAAAAGTTTTTCGGGTAGGCGGCGGCCAAGTCGAGCATCGCTTGGCGCGAAGTGGCGTCGATATCGGGCAGAATAAGCCTGTTCACTCCGGCCTCAAAGCACCGTTTGACAGCCTCGTCGCGGTCAGCGTCAAACTCCTCGGCGTAGAGGTGCGAGTGTGTGTCGATGAAGTCCATTGTGTTTTGAGTAAAGTATAAAGAGTAATGAATCAATTGTTTATGAATCGTAAAACGAATTTTGATTCAATCCTTCAATTATTCAATCCTTCAATCCTTACACATTGAAGCGGAAGTGCATAATGTCGCCGTCCTCGGGCTCATAGTCTTTGCCCTCGATGCCGATTTTGCCGGCGTCGCGGCAGGCCGATTCCGAGCCAAGTGTCACATAATCATTGTATTTGATAACCTCGGCGCGGATGAATCCCTTCTCAAAATCGGTGTGGATGATGCCGGCGCACTGCGGTGCCTTCATTCCGGCTTTGAACGTCCAAGCGCGGGTTTCGTCGGGGCCGGTGGTGAAATATGTCTTGAGATTCAGCAGTTTGTAGGCGGCTTTGATGAGTTTTGCCACGCCCGGCTCTTCAAGGCCAAGGTCGCTCAGGAACATCTGGCGCTCGTCGTAGCTCTCGAGTTCGGCAATGTCGGCCTCAATGGCTGCGCCGATAATGAGCACGTCGGCGTTCTCGCCCTCAACGGCTTTCATCACCTTTTCGGTGTAGGCGTTTCCGGTTTTCACCGATGCCTCGTCGACGTTGCAGACATAGAGCACCGGCTTGTCGGTGAGCAAGTTAAGGTCGGTGAGTAGCTCTTTTTTCACTGCGGCGTCAACCTCAACGGTGCGAGCCGAAAGGCCTTTCATCAGCGCCTCGCGGTATTGGGTGAGCAGCTCGAGCTGTTTCTGCGCCTTTTTGTCGTTGCCCACCTTGGCGATTTTCTCAACCTTCTGGATTCGGCTCTCAACTGTCTCAAGGTCTTTGAGTTGCAGCTCGGTGTCGATAATTTCCTTGTCGGCAATCGGGTCAACCGGAGCGCCGCCCTCGCGGACAATGTTGTTGTTGTCGAAGCAGCGCAGAACGTGAATTATGGCGTCCGTCTCGCGGATGTTGGCCAGGAACTTGTTGCCCAGGCCTTCGCCCTTGCTAGCTCCTTTTACAAGGCCGGCAATGTCAACAATCTCGATGGTTGTTGGGATGATGCGCTTCGGATTGTCGATGGCCGCAAGCTTGTTCAGTCGCTCGTCGGGCACGGTGATGACACCCAGGTTAGGCTCGATGGTGCAGAACGGAAAGTTGGCCGCTTGCGCCTTGGCGTTCGACAGACAGTTGAAAAGTGTTGATTTGCCGACATTTGGCAATCCTACAATACCACATTGAAGTCCCATTTTGTATCGATTTTAAATTCGGCGGCAAAAGTAGTAAAATTTTGTAGGGACGAGGCGCGCCGCATCCGTTAAAATGTGGTTTCGCACCGTGTGCGTCCGCCGCCAGAAACAGCGTATCCGGCAACGGTCAGAAAAAACAACATCGGGCCTCAAAAGCGCGAAAAGACAATTTTCAAACAAAATCGAAAAAGAGAGTTTCACATTTGAAAAAAATGTTGATATTTATTTTTTGGTTTGGCGGCGACTCCGGCAACGGTAAAAAAGTGTCTCCGCCTTTGTGAGTAACGACAAAATAGAAGTTTATGAAAGTCAGAATCCGCCTAAGTTACAGGGTACTAGCATTGGTGCTGGGCACTGTGTTTGTGGTCATATTTTTTGCCGCACGAATCATCAACAATCAGTTCCGCGCATCGATAATTGAGACGTCGGAAAAGCGCGACGCCGCATTGCTCGAAGACATTTCGACCACCATCGCCAACATCACCGACAGCGAGTTCAAGAAAATTCTCACCTTGGAGTCGATTGTCGAAGCGTCGATTGATGGCAACTACGCCGACAACGAGAGCCTCTACCGCAGTCTTGTGAAACAGCTCTGCAGCGACGACCCGATGTTGGCCTTCTCCTGGATGAGCGTGTCGAACGGCTACATTGCAAGCGATGTTGACGAAAGCCGTCAGCTGATAAAATCGGAAAACACTTCGTATGGCGATGTGGAAACCAAAAGCTCGGTGCTTTATTACGACTCCGACAATCTTGAAGACCCCTACTACACAGTTACTGAAAAAGGTGCGCCGCTGCTGACCGAGCCCACAAGCTTTATGCAGGACGCATCGGTAACCAAAAAATACCTGAAAGCCACGGTTGCCGTGCCAATTGTGAAAGACGAAGAGACCATCGGCGCCATTGGCGTTGACCTGAACCTCAACACTTTGCGCCTGGCCATCGACTCCATCTGCGAGGCCAGCGACAAATCGGTTACGGTGCTTTCGGAGAACGGAATAATCATCCGCTACAACAACCCCGACCTGATTGGCTTGCAATTCGACGAGATTGACACGGTGCTTTCAAAAGTCAACACCACCGATGGCAACCTGTCTATTATTAAAGGCCATTCGGGCAATGACAGCATCTTCTGCTCAATGCTGACCATCCATCCGGCCAACCTCGACGGCCAGTGGCGGCTGATTGCAACCTCGTCGATGAATGACATTGACGCGCAGATTTCCACCTCGCTCACGTTTGTGACAAAAGTTATTTATTTGGGACTTATCTTTTTGGCAATCATTATTTTCATTCTTTCGGTGAGAATTGTGACACCAATCAAGAAGGTGAGCGAGATTATCCAGAAACTGTCGCTCGGACAGGTTGACAACGCTCTGAAAATGGAAGTTGACAGCAACGATGAGCTTGGGCAGATGGCCGACTCGTCGAACAAGGTGGTTGACGGCCTGCTGCACGTGACGCAGTTTGCCGAAAACATCGGCCGCGGCAACTCCGACTACAACTTCACGCCGCTCAGCGACAACGACGTGCTCGGAAATGCCATCATCGAAATGAAAAACAGCCTCGACCGCGCCAAAGAGGAGAGCGACCAGCGGCGCATTGAGGAGGGCCAGCTGAACTGGGCATCGAACGGCATCAACCTGTTCAACAAGGTTTTGCGTGTGGATAACAGCAACCTCAAGAGCCTGAGCGAGGAGATTATCAAGAACCTGACCTTGTACCTCGACGCTCAAATGGGCGCGTTCTACGTTGTGCCAAGCGACCGCGAGGGTGTGGAGCTTGTGGCGCACATCGGATTCGACAAGGAGAAAACATATAACAACGGCTTTGTGGAGCCCGGCCGCGGACTGATTGGCCGCGCCTATCTTGAAAAAGAGACCATTTTCATCAGCGACATCACGCCGGAGATTGACCAAATCGGGTCGGGATTGGGGCACGCGCTTCCAAAATCGGCGCTGGTGGTTCCGCTGCTCTACAACAAAGACCTGACGGGCATCATCGAGATTTACTCGTTCAAGGTTCTGCAGCAATATCAGATTGCGTTTGTTGAGAAGTTGGCCGAGAACATCGCATCAACCATATCGACAGTGAAAATCAACGGACAGACGGCCCAACTGCTCGAAAAATCGAAACGCCAGGCCGAGATTCTGGAGCAGCAGGAGGAGGAAATACGCCAGAATATGGAGGAGATGCAGGCCACACAGGAGGAATCGACTCAAAAAGAGGAGGAGCTGACCACAATGATAGAGGGATTCAGCTCGGTGATGCCAACCGTGCGCTACGACACCAACCAGCGCATCATCGACGTGAACGACGAATATGCAACGCTTGTCAACACAAAGAAAGACAAGCTGATAGGCAAGCGCCACAAATCGGAGCTGATTATGGACGAGCAGGAGCAGATAAAACACGAGAAATTCTGGGAGGAGCTGCTGAAAGGCAACCCGATGGAGACCGAGGAGCTGCTGCGCAACGGAAAGAAGGAGATTTGGATGCGGGAACGGTTTGTTCCGGTTTTCGACACCGAGGGAAAAGTTACCGAAGTGATGGCCCTCGGGTATAACATCAACGACCAGAAAGAGATTGAGAATCAGATACAAATGATTCAGGAAGGCGTGATACCCGAGAAGCTGAAAAAGAAAATCGAAGTCAAGGGCGCGCAGGTTGAAACGAATCTCATCGACCTGACAAACCTGAACGTGGTTTACAAAAACGACGCTAAGAAAATCGAAGAGATTCTGAGTCGTTACGTTGACCAGATTCCGGAGCAGCTGACCGAAATCAGCGACCTGATTAAAGACCGCAACTACAAGAGTCTGAAAACAAGCGCAAAATCGCTGAAAACAAAACTTAACTATTTGGGAATAAAACAGATGTATAACGCCATCGACTCAATAATCAAACTTATCGACGATGACAAGAACCTGACGGCGATACCGGGCCTGTTCAAACCGATGAAGGCCATTTGGGAAGCCGCCGGCGCCGAACTCACTGATATTCTGAACAAAAAAGCGTAACACCTTTAAAACGAAACGGCAATGATTTTCAAAAAACGCATACACAGAAAGATGATGCTCTACTTCCTTGGAGCATCACTATTGGTTTACCTTGTATCGCTCGGATACGTCGGTCTTGAGGTGCAGAACATATCGAAAAATATGGCCAACACCGACCTCTGGCAAAAATCGAACGACCTATCGAAAAAGATAAAGGGACTGATTGAAAGCAAGGCGAAAATTGTTGAGACACTCGCGCAGACAATGCAGGAGTATGAGAGCATTGACGAGAGCGTGCGCCGCGAGACCTTCACCAATATGCTGAAAGAGGTGATTACCGACGACGAGGACATTCTCTCGATTTGGTCGGTTTGGGAGCCGAACTCCATCGACTCGCGCGACGCCGAATGTGAGAACACGCCCGACGGCACCGCCATCGGCACCTACTCACCGTCATTCTACCGCCAGAACGGCGAGGTTATGGTTGAGGTGAACCACAATATGCCGCCCTACTCGAAACCGTACTACACCATTCCGCGCGAAACAAGGAGCGTGTCGCTGCTCGACCCGTATCTCTACAGCTACCAGGCCGACAAAAAAGACTCGACTCTAATCACATCGGTTATAGCGCCGATAACGCTCTGGGGCGAATTCCTGGGCGTTGTGGGCATCGATTTCTCGCTCGATTATCTGCAGAAATCGGTGTCGGTGTACCAGAGCCACCCCGAGGAGCAGATTTTCCTGATTGCCGAAGACGGGAACTTCATCTACAATCCCGATTTCAGCCTTGTGGGCACCCATCAGACTTTTGTGCCCGACTCGGCACGCGCTATGCTTTCCGACACAATGATCATCAAACACGGTTTGAACCAAAAGTCAAGCATCAGAGTGATGAGACTCATTCCGCTGCTCAACACCCGCTGGGACCTGATTACCACTTTGCCGGTGAAAGTGGCCTACGCCGAAGCCAGCAAATCGTTCTTTAACGTGCTGCTGCTCATTCTGGTCGGCTTTGTCATTCTGTCGATTGTGATTTCGATGGTCGCCCGCAACATTTCGGAGGCTATTGTGAGCATCAACAACAAGTTGGCCGCCCTTTCGCTTGGCGTGATTGACAAGACCGACCGCGGCCGGCAGCTCATCGAAGGTGAGATTACCGACCTCGAACATTCGCTCGACAATCTGTTCGACAGTTTGCAGGCGTCGGTTGATTTTGCTGGCGAGATTGGCAAGGGCAACCTTACGGCCGAGTACCATCTGCTCAGCGACGACGACACTCTTGGCGAATCGCTGATTACGATGCAGAACAGCCTTATCAAGGCGAAAAAAGAGGAGGACAAGAAGAAACTGCTCGACGACCAGCGCAACTGGGTAACGCACGGTTTGGCCAACTTTGGCGAGATTATCCGCCAGGACAACGACAACATTGAGGACTTTGCATACAACCTGCTGTCGCAACTGCTTCAGTATGTTGATGTTGTGCAGGGTGCCATCTATTTCAAGAAGGAAGACCAGTACAGCAATGAGGTGAAGTTTGAGAACAAGGCCGCCATTGCCTACGGCAAGCAGATAATGCTCGACGCCGAAGTGACCGAGAAAGACGGCATCTTCGGACGCACCATCACCGAGAAGAAATACATCTATCTTGAGGACATTCCGGAGAGCTACGTCACCTTCACGCAAGGCAAAAAAGAGGCGCAAAAGCCTCGCAATCTGCTGGTTGTGCCGATGATTGTGAACGACGAGATTTACGGCATAATGGAGCTCGTATCGTACAACCATTTTGAGCAGTACAAGATTGAGTTCATCGAGAAGCTGTGCGAGAACATCGCCTCGGTGGTATCGAGCGTGAACACCAACATACACAATGCCCATCTGCTTGAGCAGTCGAACGAGCAGGCCGACGAGCTGTCGCAGCACGAGGAGGAGATGCGCCAGAACCTTGAGGAGATGCAGGCCACACAGGAGGAGGCCGCCAAGCGCCACGACACGCTCAACGCCCAGCTGATGGCCTTCTACGACGGCCTGATGGTGGCCGAGATTGACACCGACGGCAAGCTGGTGAATATGTCGAAACGGATGGTGCGGTTCTACGGCCTTAATAATGAGAGCGTTGACGGACTGGCCTACATATCGGTTGTGGCACAGGACGATGCAGCGCGCGAGAGTTTCAAAAACTTCTGGGATAAGCTGTTGACGAACGGCAAGGGACAGCGCAAGATGGAGGCCAACATCCACGGCAAGGACACCTACGCGGTTGAATACTACAAGGTTATCAACAAAAACGATGAGCCTTACCGCGTGATTGTGATTGCCGTGAGCAAGATGCGCGAGCGCGAACTTGCCGACCGCCTTGCAAGCGAGCTGCAATCGTATTTGCAGGAGCACGGAATGAACAGCGGCGAGGAAACCAAGGAATAAAAGACAATCAGCGGAATTTGAGAACGGCGGGCAATGAACCCGCCGTTTTTTATAAGTCGCGTTTTACTCTAAAAAATTGGTATTTCAAACCGATTGTCAGGGTGTGAATTGTGCCGATGGCTTTGAATTGCGGTGAATCGAATTTCGCTGGCATATAAGTGTAGCGGAGAGTTGGCGAGACAACAAGCTGGTTGATTTTCCCTTCTGGACTGATTGTCAAAGAATTGGATGATACGCGGCAGAGTTCGACTCCTATCACCGGCTGCGCGTGCGCACTATTTATCTTGGAATCATGCAATCTTTCATCTTCCTTTATGCTTTTGGCGTCGGGATATAGAGTTACCCACCCAGCGCCAAAAGACGTGGTTGCCACAAACCGGTATGGCAACCTGATTTTGTACCCCACGTTGACGCCCAAAAACATATTCGCGGTTCTTCCGTCTTTCATTATCGCATTGCCGAAATTAATATCCTCATTCGCCACGCCGCAAAGGAAACCCATTTCGCCGTTCAGCACGAAATTTTGGAATGCCAGACCCAAATACATATTCATTGCAAAGTCGTTGTCCAGCAATTTGCCTATATTGCCGGAGTAGAAAGCCCCTCCAAACGAAAGACCGAATTCGATTGAAGGCCCGATGTTAATATACTTGTATCTGAGCAGGTTTCTCACAAATGCTTCGTGCTCGCTCATCGGGTGACGGTCAAGATACTCGTCGCTGGCGTCGTTCATTATTTCGGTCGAATTGTCGGAGTTCAGATTCTCGAAAAGTTTGATAAAAAGCAGCAGAAAATCGCGGCGGCTCTCGCTGAGTGATTCGTCGTTTTCGATGTCCTGTCTGTAAGTGTCGTAGTCCACGCAGAGTGAATCGGCCAGCAGCGGGAACAGATTGTATTTGAAACGGTTAGTTTGGTTTTGATACTGCGCAATGGTGAGTGAGTCGAGAACCGTCTCGGTGGCGGCCAGATGGTACTTGTGCAGCCAGATGGCCAGCAGCCACATCTCGTCTTGCGACAGGGCCTTGAGATTGTCGGTTTCGAACTCGGTGCGTGCGTAGAACATCAGCTCCTCGGCCTTGGCTCGGTCGTTGCCGATGATGGACCAAAAAATGCGGTCGCGGCACTTTTCAATCAGCTCGGTTTTCGACTGGTGTGTTGTCAGATATTTACGCATTGCGGCGGTATCAACCTGCGCGTTGGAACAGATGCTGCTTGCCACAAAAATCAGAATAGGAATTATCTTTTTCATAATTAATTAATAAACACGTTTTGGCTCACAAAAACCAATTCTCAATACCAGCGATATGGTTGTTGTTGCGCCGTAAATTGTTTTTCCTTCGATTTTTGTTCTGATAGGCTGGATATTTAGCCGCAAAGCCGGACCTAAAAAACCCGATATGCCACCGTCTAGTAAAAGCTTATCGCAACTGATTTCGGCGCCAATGGTTGGCATAAACGATGTGAGTTTTTGGTCGTTCAACGGATTGTCTTCATTATCGTGGTCGTGCGGGGCGTCAAATTCCGTGTAGTTTACTCCCACGCGAGGAACAACCGTCCATTTTTCATTCAACGGAATAAGCCGCCCAATGCAAAAAATGTTAGATATAGCAGTCCCTATTTCGCCTTTTTTCCAAACAGCTCCATTAGAGAATTTTATATTTTTTTTGGGTGCATCGCCAAACATACCGACTAACTGCCACGAAATTTCCCATCGTTTGACTCCGAAGCGAAAACCCATTTGAACGGAGCCTTTCCCCATATCAAACCAATCGGTAATTTCACCCGACAAAAAGTTCACACCGCCACCCAAAGCGCAATCAAACTGGAATCCGTCGGGGTCTTTAATATAATTGTAGGACAGATTCTGCCTTACATAATAGTCATATTTGCTATTGGGGTGATTTTGAAGAAATTGGTCACTCTCGCGATTCATAATGTTTACATAGTTGTCCGGATTGGTAACAAACTGTTTGAGAAAAACATCGATAAACGCTTTGTCGGTTTCGGTGAGGTTAGCGTCGGCGTGAGCAGTCTGTTTTATGGCGTTGAGATTATCCGACACCTTGCTGTGAACCACATAATAAAGGTTGGTGTGGAAAATGATTTTTGGGCCAAGCTCAGCTTCGCGCGCCGAATCCAGGGCCACAAGGTCGTTCAAAAAATCGTCGAAACGGTTCAGGTAGATGTCGATGAGCCATACCTCGCGCGGCGTCAGTGGCAGATAAACGCTGTCCTCAAGCGTCAGTGCGTACTCTTTCAGATTGTAAACTTTCTCCTTATCGTCTTCGGCAATGCTTTCGGTAAGGTGGTTAAGGCACTTTTTTATCAGGTCGCTACGGGTGTCGTCGAGCAGACCTAATTCTCTCATCTGCCTATATTTAACGCTATCAATAGATGTGCTGTCGGTGATGATTTCATCGGAAATGGTCTGCGCCCTCAGTTGCCCGAACGTGGCGGCGGCCAGCACAACGCACAAAGCGGCAAGTTTGCTTTTCATTTGTCAGTTGTTTCAGAAACAATATGATGCCAAATATACTCAAATACTAAATATATGCACTTTTTACCATTTCCACAATTTTTCTACCTTTGCACGCTTAAACTCAAAACGCTGATTTACAATGTACGAATACATTCAAGGGCGGATTGCGGAGCTGACGCCGGCATACGTGGTCATCGACAACGGCGGCATTGGCTATATGATTCTCATTTCGCTCAACACATACACCGCGCTTTCGGGCAAGGAGCAGGCCATTATTTTCCTGCATCACATTGTGCGTGAGGACGCTCAACTCTTCTACGGATTCGCTTCGAAAAACGAGCGCGAGGTGTTCCGCCTGCTGCTCACCGTTTCGGGAGTGGGGCCAAATACAGCGCGGATGATTCTCTCGTCGTTGAGCGCCAGCGAGTTACGCGATGCTGTGCTTTCGGGCAACGTTGGTCTAATCAAGGGTGTGAAAGGTGTCGGGCTGAAGACTGCCGAGCGCGTGATTGTGGATTTGAAGGACAAAATCGGGAAAACCGAGGCCAACACTGATTTTTTATTCCGCGAAAGCAATACAAACCGCGAAGAAGCGTTATCTGCTTTGGTTGCTTTGGGTTTCCAAAAAAATCTTGTGGAGAAACTGCTCGACAAGCTGCTTAAGGAAGACCCGACAATGAAGGTTGAGGATATGGTTAAGAAAGCCTTGAAGTCAATATAATTTCGGATGAAGTCGATGTTCGGAACAAAGCTGTGTGCGTTGGTTGCAGCCTTTTTCGCAATTGTCGTCGGGGACGCTTATGCGCAGACGGCTGGCGATTCTGCGGCCCTGCGCTACCGCGTTGCAAAACCCGCCGCAACGCCCTATGAGCCTGTGCGTCCGGCTTCGAACATTGGGCTGAAGGACCCGTCGAACTTCACCAACGAAGTTGAGTACGACGAGGAAACCGACCAGTACATCATCCACCAAAAGGTGGGCGGAGTGGATGTGCGGCCGCCGTTCACAATGTCGCGCGAGGAGTATGGCGACTACGACGTGAACAACTCGCTCAAGAATTACTGGCGCCAGCGCTACCGCAACGAGAGTTTCGAGCGCCAGGGCGGCTCGCTCACAAAGTTCAATGTTGATAATGAACTGTTTGAGACCATCTTCGGCAGCAATGTCATCGACATCAAGCCGCAGGGAACGGCATCGCTAAAATTCGGCCTGAAAATCACCAACACGGCAAACCCCAACATTGCGCAGTCGCTCAGGCGGCAGACAATTTTCGATTTTAAAGAGAACATTCAGATGAGCGTGGCCGGAAAAATCGGCGACAATCTGGAGATGAAAATCAGCTACGACACTGAGTCACAGTTCGATTTCGACAATACCATCAACCTCAAATTCCAAGGCAAAGAAGACGACATCATCCAGAAAATCGAGGCAGGAAACGTGTCGCTGCCGCTATCCACATCGCTCATCACGGGTAGCCAGAGCCTTTTTGGCGTGCTCACCGAGTTGAAGTTCGGCAAACTTTACGTATCGACGGTCATCTCGCAGCAGAAGGGCGAGTCGAAAACCATTACAACGCAAGGCGGCGCGCAGGTGAGCCAGTTCGACGTGTCGGCGGTTGACTACGACAAGAACCGCCACTTCTTCCTGTCGCACTATTTCCGCTCGCAATACGATAAAGCGCTGAAACACTTGCCGTTAATTGTGTCGAGCGTGCAGATTACCAAGGTTGAGGTTTGGGTGACCAACACCAAGCGCTCGACCGAAAACGCGCATAACATTGTGGCTTTTATGGATTTGGGCGAGGAGCGCGAGGAGTACCCGATGTATAACCGCAAGGACCGCGCCGTGCTCAACCCCGAAATCAGCTTTATGAGCACGCCGGCGCCCGACAACAATGCCAACTCGCTCTACCAGAAGATTTTAAGCGTGCCCAATGTGCGCGATATCGACCAAGTGACAAAGGCTTTAGCCGACGAGGGGCTGGCCGGTGCCCGCGACTACGAGAAGGTTGAGTACGCCCGCAAGCTGAACAGCAACGAGTACACAGTGAACACGCAGCTGGGCTATATCACGCTGAACTCGGCGCTCAACGGCGATGAGATTCTGGCCGTGGCCTTCGAGTACACCGTCGACGGCGTCAGCTACAAGGTTGGTGAGTTCACAAGCGACGGCATTGCCAACCCCGCCAACCTGATTGTCAAATTGCTGAAGGGCAGCAACTTCACACCCAAATATCCCAACTGGGACCTGATGATGAAGAACGTCTATTCGCTCGACGCCTATCAGCTTAATGCTGATGATTTTGTGCTCGAAGTTGAATACTACAACAACCGCTCGCGGGTGCGCAAACTCTCGAACGCCTTTTTGAGCGAGGAGATAAAAAACACCAAGCTGCTGAACCTGATGGGTTTGGACAACCTGAACAGCAAAAACGACTACGTGAAAGGCGGCAACGGAATGTTCGACTTTGTGCCGGGCGTGACGGTGAATGCCACCAACGGCCGTGTCTATTTTCCTGTGGTTGAGCCGTTTGGCGGTCACTTGCACGACACCTTGGGCGGCGACATTCAGTCGAAAGACTTTGTTTTCCAAGAACTTTACGACTCAACGCAATACAAGGCCCAGCAGATGACGGCCAAGAGCAAATTCTACCTGAAAGGCTCGTACAAATCGTCGGGCGGGTCGGAGATTTCACTCAACTCGTTCAACATTCCGCAAGGCTCGGTGGTGGTGACGGCGGGCGGCATAACTCTCACAGAGAATGTCGATTACACCGTCGATTACAATATGGGCCGCGTGAAAATCATTAACGAGAGCTATCTGGTTTCGGGAACGCCAATCAAGGTTTCGCTTGAAAGCAAGAACACCTTCAGCCTGATGGAAAAAACGCTGCTCGGCACCCACCTCGACTATCGCTTCAGCGACCGTTTCAACCTGGGCGCCACCATTATGCACCTCAACGAGAAACCCACAACCACCAAGGTGAACGTGGGCGAGGACCCGATTTCGAACACAATTTGGGGTTTGAACGGCTCGTATGAGGTTGAGCTTCCGCTACTTACAAAATTCCTCGACTGGCTGCCGCTGATTGAGACAAAGGAAAAATCGTCGCTGTCGGTGCAGGGCGAGTTTGCGCAACTGCGGCCGGGCCACAACCGCCGCGCCGTGGGCAAGTCGGGCGAGGTGTATATTGATGATTTTGAGAGCAGTGAGTCGAGCTACGATATGACCAACCGCGAGGCGTGGACGCTGGCCAGCATTCCGCAGGGCAACATTTTCCGCGAGGCCTCGATGTTCAACGATTTGCGGTCGGGCTACAACCGCGCCAAAATTGCGTGGTACAAGATTGACCCGCTGATGTTCCAGGCCAGCTCGCCGGTGTCGAAGGCCGAGCAGTCGCGGCTGAACGCATACCGCGTGCCCGAGCTCAACATTTACCCCAACCGCGACCAATCGTCGGGCGATGCTATCTATCTGACAACCTTCGATGTAGCCTTCGACCCAACGCAGCGCGGCCCCTACAACTACAGCACCGACGACTACGACCGCAGCGGCCGCTTCCGTAATCCGCAAGACAAGTGGGGCGGCATTATGCGCGAAACGACAACCAAAAACTTCGAGACTTCGAACATTGAATATCTTGAGTTCTGGATGATGGACCCGTTTGTTGAGGAGGACTCGCTCAACCCGGGCGGCCAACTCTATTTCAACTTCGGTAACATTTCGGAGGATGTTCTGAAAGACAGCCGCAAAAGCTACGAGAACGGCCTACCGACAAGCTATCCGCCCAACCCCGCGTCGTACGACGAGACCGCTTGGGGACGCGTGCCGGCTGTGCAGAAGAGCAACACCAGCTTTGTGAACGAGGAGAGTCAGCGCCGCTATCAGGACGTGGGACTCGACGGTTTGAGCAGCTCGTCGTTCAGCGGCGGCCCGTCGGATGAGCAGGTGTTCTTCTCAACCTATCTCGACCGACTTGAAACCGTTCTGGACGCCGACGCCCTGCGTGAGTTCCGCGCCGACCCTTCGGGCGATGATTATCACTACTTTAAGGGCAGTGACTACGATGAGGCCGGCTACGGAATTGTTGACCGCTATATGAACTACAACAACCCCGAAGGCAACTCGCCCGTGAGCACCGGCGCCACGTCGACCTACGCCACGTCGAAGCCTGATGTTGAGGACATTAACGGCGACTACACCTTGAGCGAGGGCGAGTCGTACTTCCAATATCGGGTCGACCTGAACCACGACAATATGACTGTGGGCTCGAACTACATTGTAGATGAGCGCAACGTGACCAACACAATGCCCAACGGCGAGCGCAAATCGGTCAAATGGTATTTGTTCCGCATTCCGCTCAACTCGCGCACACGCCAACAAGTGGGTGATATTGAAGACTTTACGTCGATTCGCTTTATGCGTATGTTCCTTCACGGATGGCAGCAGAAAGTGGTTCTGCGTTTCGCCACCCTCGACCTTGTCAAGGGCGACTGGTTCACCTACGACTACGACCTGAAGGCCGGCAACGAGGCGCTTCTGTCGAACAACGAGAACAACGACGAATCGGCCGCAGCCTTCAGCGTTTCGACAGTGAACATTGAGGAGAACGGCAGCCGCGCGCCGGTGAACTACCTGCTGCCTGTGGGCGTGACACGCGAGCAGGACCCGTCGCAGACACAGCTGATTGAGCTCAACGAGCAGAGTATGACAATGAAGGTGACCGGCCTGGGCGACGGCTACTCGAAGGCCGTTTACAAAACGGTGGATGTGGATATGCGCAACTATGAGAAAATCAAGATGTTCATTCACGTCGAAGCTGTTGACGACGAGTCGTCGCTCGCCGATGATGATGTGACTTGCTTCATTCGTATTGGCCAGGATTATACGGAAAACTACTATGAGTATGAGGTTCCGCTGAAGGTGACGCCGTGGTGGTCGTCGCGGCCCTACCCCGACAACAACGACAACCGCCGCCTGGTTTGGCCTGAGGAAAACTATATGGAGGTGATTTTCGACGATTTGGTTAACGCCAAACTGGAGCGTAACGCCGAAATAAACGCGGGCAACCCGTCGGTGTCGCAGACAATGCCCTACGTGGTGACAACGGGCAGCGGCCGCACCAAGCGCAAGATTACCGTGGTGGGTAACCCGAACATTGCCATTGTGAAATCGCTGATGATTGGCGTGCGCAACCCGCTGCAAAAAGACAACGTGTTCACCAAGGACGATGACGGTCGCGAAAAATCGGCTGAAGTTTGGGTTAACGAGCTGAGGCTCACCGACTTCAACGAGCACGGCGGTTGGGCGGCTCAAGGCTCGATGAACGTGAAACTGGCCGACTTGGGTAACGTGAACGTGGCCGGAAGCACCACGCAGGCCGGCTTCGGCTCAATCGAGCAATCGACGTCGCAACGCTCGATGGAGCAGACCAACTCGGTGGATGTGGCAGCCAACTTCGAGCTTGGCAAGCTCTTCCCGAAAGACGCCAACGTGCGCATTCCGATGTTTATGAGCTACTCGCGGATGGCCGTCAATCCTGAGTACAACCCCTTCGACCCCGATGTGAAAATCAAGGAGGCCACCAAAGGTATGAGCCGCTCCGAGCGCAAGGAGTATTTAGATGGCGTTCAGGACCTTACCGAACGGCGCAGCATTAGCTTCACCAACGTCGGCGTAGGCCAGCGCTCAAAGAAGAAACAGACTTCGAAGGCTGATGAGGAGAATATGACGGAACGCCAGAAGAAGCGACAGGCGAAGCAAAAGAAAAACTCGAACAAGACGCACTTCTACTCGCCGTCGAACCTGAGCGCAAGCTACGCCTACGTTGAGGAAAAGCATTCCGACTACAGCACTAAATACGATAACACCACAACTCACAGTGGTTCACTTAATTACACCTTCAACAACCAACCAAAGGCCATTGAGCCGTTCAAAAAATCGAAACTGCTCAAAAAGCCGTACCTGAGGATTGTGGGCGATATGAACTTCTATCTGGCGCCGGCCCAAATCGCTTGGCGCACAGGTATTAAGCGCGAGTACAACGAGACACTTCTGCGCAATATCAGTTTGGGAATGACGTCGGGCGGCGAGGAATACACGCCAACGTGCGACAAATCGTTCGACTGGGAGCGCGAGTTCAGCATCAAATACAACCTGTCGAAAGGCATCAAGTTCACCTGGATGATGAACACAATGACGGTGATTGAGGAGCCCGAAGGCCTGATTGACAAGACCAACCGCACTGAATATGAGCAGTTTAAGAAAGATGTTTGGGAGTCGATTCTTGAAGGCGGCCTGGCCAAAGAACACAATCAGAAGTTCACGGCATCGTACACCGTGCCAATCAACAAGATACCGCTGCTGAACTGGACGTCGCTCACTGCCCGCTACTCATCGACCTACCAATGGGAGCGCGCGCCGGAAGTTGCTGATTCATCGCTTTATACGGGCAATATGATTGGCAACACCAACCAGATAAACATCAATGCGCAGGGCAATCTCGACAATCTTTACAAAAAGCTCAAACCGCTTGATGAGCTGACCAAGAAATACAAGCAGACGCGCGAGAAAAGGCTCACTCCAAAGCAGGAAACCGTAACCTCCAAAACCACCGGATTCAAGGCCAAGAAGGGCGTGGCCAAGACTGTGAGCCACAATCTGCGCACCGACGAGGCCATTGCGATTAAGGTTACCGCCGGCGGAAAAGAGGTGAAATCGCGGTTTGAGATTGTGAACGACAACCGCGTGAAAATAACTGTGGATGAGGATGTTGACGGTGCTGAGGTTACCGTTACCGGCAAGCGGATGGTTAACGACTCGCCCGCCCGCCGCGTGATGGAAGGTGTGGCGCTAGCCATCATCGGATTCAAAAACGTGTCGCTGGCCTACACCGAGTCGAACGCAATGACGCTTGAGGGATACACGCCCAACTACAGCTTTGCCGAACTGCGCAAAACGCCTGGTCTGGCCTTCATTTTCGGTTACCAGGACACCGCTTTCGCCGAACGCGAGGCGCGCCGCGGACACCTCATCAGCAACATCAACCTCATTCAGCCGTTCCTGACATCAAACCAGCGCCGGGTTGACATCAAGGCCACTTACCAACCCGTGAAGGCGCTCAAAATCGACTTCACCGGACAGCGCACCATCACACGCAAGACCAGCGAGTACTACCTTGTGGGCAACTACGACGCCAAACACGACCAGTACGATGTCTACCGCTCAACGCGAATGGAATCGGGCGCTTACAACGTGACGGTGTGGACGCTGAAAACGGCCTTTGGCGACCGCCCGACCGAGAAAAACACGCGGTCGAAGGCGTTTGAAGAGTACCGCCGCAACCTTTACAAATTCGCTTGGAAGCAAGCCAACCTGCGCCGCGGCCACGAGCCGGGCTACTTTGGCGCCTACGAGCCTGTGGGCGAATCGGACTCTGTGATGCCGGCCGGATACTCAATCTCGAACCCCGACATTGCCGTACCGGCCTTCCTTGCCGCCTACACGGGCCAGAACAACGGCCTCGACTTCACCACCTGGAAGAATTTCCGCCCGGGCTGGAAAGTGAAATACGATGGTCTGACCGCCTACAAGCCTATCAGCAAGCGGGTTAAGAACGTGTCGCTGTCGCACGGCTACCAGAGTACCTTCAGCGTGGGCTCGTTCCTCAGCAGCAAAGGCTACAACTACGAGCAGGCGCGCAATCCCGAATACGCCAATATGTCGTGGGCTGTGGCCGATGTGGGCGGCTACGGGTTGTTTGTGCCGTACTACGACATCACTTCGTTCTCAATCACCGAGGCTTTCACACCGCTGTTCGGCGTTGATGTAACGTGGCTCAACAGTCTGAGCTCGCGGTTCGAGTACAAGCGCAGCCGCACAATGACTATGAACCTGACCAACAGCCAGATGCTCGAACTCCACAAGCGCGAGTATGTGCTGGGAGCCGGCTACCGAATTCAGGATTTGGTGCTGCCGTTCAAGAACCGCAAGGGCGAGCAGTTCATCAGCGACTGCAACCTCCGCGCCGACCTGACCATCAGCGACAACATCACCGTCACCCGCGACCTTGTGCTCAACGACGACGAGATAACTTCGGGCCAGATGGGCCTGTCAATGAATATGTCGGCCGAGTACGAGCTCAACGACAAAGTCACGCTGCGCTTCTATTACGATTACGACCTGATGAGTCCGAAGACAACCAACTCGTACCGCAACTCGACAACCGAATTCGGCTTTGAGCTTAAATTCTCATTATCAAAACTTTAACAAATGAAATGGCGGCTCACGACAAACGGTTTTGCCTTTCGGTTTTGCCTTTCGGCGATGACCGCGATGCTGTGCCTGTCCGCCACGGCGCAACCGGTTTATGAGTTCGCCTCGATACCGGCGTCGGCGCGGGTGGCCGCCTTGGGTGGTTCGCCGCTGGCCATCACCGAGCCCGATTTGGGCATTGCCGCCACCAACCCGTCGTTTTTGCCTTATATTGAAGGAAGCAAAGTTGCCGCCGACTATGTGAACTACATTGCCGACATATCGATAGGCCACGCATCGTACTGCTTCACCGACAGCCGCGTGCCAGGCACAATGGCCGTGGGCATCCAGTACCTGAACGGCAGTCGCAACACCCGCTACGATGTTTACGGAAATGAAGCCGGCTCCTTCTCGACCAACGAGTATGCTTTTCATCTGTCGTACGGCCGCCGGTTCGACTCCTGCCTGTCAATCGGCGCAACACTGAAGCCGGTGCTTTCGTTTGTGGGCGGATATTCGTCAGTTGGCCTGATGGCCGATATCTCGGCAAGTTACACCTTCAACGATGGCCGCACGGCCACATCGGCAATGCTGCGCAACGCGGGCTCGCAGCTCACCGCCTACAACGAGCACTATGGCCGCGTGCCGTTCGAAGTGCTGATTGCCGTCAGCCACCAACTTGAACACGCTCCGTTCCGCTTGTCGGTGGTGTTGCAGCAGTTGCAGAAATACCGCCTGAACGCCGACTCTGACAACCCTGCCGAGCCTGGCTCCGAAGTTGAGCGCGACAACATCACACTGCCGTCGTTTGCCGATAACATCCTGCGCCACTGCATTTTCGGTGTTGAGGCATTTCCCGGAAAACCGGTCAATCTGCGCGCGGGCTTCAACTATCAGCGCCGTCAGGAACTGAAACTGAAGGACGCACCCGGCCTGGCCGGAATTTCGCTGGGCTTCGGCCTGCGCCTGAAACGCTTCAGCGTTGAGTACGCCCACGCCCGATACACATTGGCCGGCTCGTCGAACCATTTTTCGGTGGTGGTGAATCTTTAGAGTGTCTTAGACCATAACGGGAATTTTATAACCCACAAAAAAAGCAGATCCGAAAATCGAATCTGCCCGGCTATGTATTTGAAGAAAGATTTGCCTAATCGAACAAGACTTATTTCTCGCTTGCCAGCGGTTGCAGCATAACGTCGTCGCTGATTGACAGGCTGCCGTCAACAACCACAAACTCAACGTCTTTGAAGTTCGGGTTTACATTGAAGAAATCGTCGCTGCTGATGCCCATTGCATAAACACCCGCTTTTGTGGCGCTCACCGAGTCGATAGCATAGCAAACGAAATCGTCGGTTGTGTAGTTTGCTGAGCTCGACTCAACGGTGTAGCCGATTGACGACTGCATTTGGCCGTTGTAGCTTACGTTTTTGATGTTGCCTTTGATGGTAACAACCACTTTGCTTTCATCGTTTTTCAAAACTGTTGTGGCTGCTGTGATAACAGTGAACATTACTGCTGCAATTGCCACTACGCTAAAGAGTTTTTTGTACTTCATAAGCCTTTAATTTTAAATCACATTGCAAAGATACGCTCACCCGTCAATTTGGTTAAACCGAATGTCAAAATTTTTCAAAACCGTGCGACGAAGAGCCCAAAAAACGCCCAAAACCGATGTTCGCACCCAGAATTTTCCAACTGCTGAAATCAAATGATAATCAACAAAAAAACAGCCTGACCTCGAATTTACTTTAAGCCACGAAAACGTGTGCGTTAAAATTGTAACTCACACAATTAAAAACATTTGATATAATTAAATAAATGTTCAAAGAGTGCAAAATATATGGTTGGCAACATTAATAATGATGTCTGCCAACATATTTTTGTATGTCAAAGTGTGATTAGCGGCATATTTTTAGAAAATCACCCTCAAAAGCTGATTATTTAAGGCTTTCAAGAGGTGGCCAGAAACGAAATTCTAGATTACAAAACTGACTTGCGTCACATATATGATAATTGGTGGCATCAGGCAAACCACCTATTATTATATTTAAGAAACCGGAACCGCCTTTTGCCCGCCGATTTGCAAAAAACACGTATATATGTCTTTCATCAATAACTATTTTGCTACATTTGGCGCGTCTTTAATATAGGGAAAATGAAAATCGCTAACAGAATAATCGCATTCGCTACTTTGCTGTCAACCACCATTTTGCTGTCGTGCAACAATGGTTCGGGTGATTCGTTCAAGGCCAACATCGAAAACCGCTCGTGCGTTGCCGACACTTCTATCCACTACACGGTTTACGTGCCGCAATCGGGCGGAAAGATGCTTCCGTCAATCATCTTCTTCGACCCGCACTCACAAGGCTACAAGCCCGTTGAGGCTTACGCCCGCCTGGCCGCAAAGTACGGATACATTCTCATCGGCAGCAACGATATGCACAACGGACAATCGGCTTCCGAGACCGAAAAAATTGTTTTGGCGCTCATCAACGAGGTTGAAAACGAGTACCATTCCGACGCCGACCGCATCTACCTTTCAGGATTCTCGGGCGGTGCAAAGCTGGCAATGCTTTACGGCATCAACATTCCCGAAATCAAGGGCGTGGTTGCCTGCGGCGGCAGCATTATGCCAAACCGCAAGCCCGATTCAACCTTCTGCTTTGTGGGTATGGTAGGCGACAAGGACTTCAACTACCTCGATATGCAGCAGACCTTGGCCTCTTTCAACAAAATGCGGATTCCGTTCACGTCGCTCACCTTCGACGGCAAGCACGAATGGCCGGGCGCCAACGATTTCGACAACGCATTCAAAGCACTGGAAGTGAATGCAATGCGCACTGGTTTCAAACCAGTTGACGAGGATTGGCTGAAATCGGTTTACAAAGAGCTGAGCGACTCGGCCAACAACCGTATGGCGCTGGGCGAATACGTGAAAGCGTCGGAGCTGATTGGGCGCATCCAAGGCTGGTTCGGACCGGTGGACAAGGACATCCGCCTCTCAACTTTCCTCGACAATCTGAGCCAAAACCCGATGTATCATAACCAACTGACAAAAATTCGCGATTTGGCCGAAAAAGAGATTTCGCTCCGCAGCCAGTTCATCAGCTCAATTGAGAGCCGCGACCTCGACTGGTGGGTGAGCGAGATTGAGAACTTCAAAAAAAGCATCGCCAACAAAGACGAATATGTGAGCCTGACCAGCCACCGGTTGATGACCTACCTGAGTATGGTTTCGTTCTCGTTGATTAACAGCGACATACTGAACAACCAGCCCGAGAAGGCTCTCAAAAAACTGAAGATTTACGAGATGGTTGACCCGGAACTCGCCGACGTGTACCTGATGTACGCCCGCTACTACCTGATGACCGGCGACCGCGAGAAGATGGTTGAAAGCTTCCGCACGGCCGTGGCCAAAGGCTTCAACGAGGCGCAGAACTACTCGTCAGAGTCTTCGTGGAAACTGCTCTTTGCACAGCCGGAGATTAAGGCGGAATTGCAAAAATAATCATTAGCGAATCCGCAAAAATAACCTACATTTGCCGCGCAATTACGGGCTCGGCCCGCAATGTTATATCGAAGAACGGAGAGATTAGGCTCGATGAAGTTCTAACAACCTTCCCTGAGCGGAAAGGTGCTAATACCTAACCCTGACGGAATAGTCCCGATGGGAATTATAACAAATTGAAAATGAAAGAGAATAACGACAGCCGTATCAATTTCTACTTTGAGGCGTCAACAAAATCGTCGATGCACCAGCAGGTGCGTATCTGATTTTCCACACTGACACACAAATTTGTTTTGTGCTCGCACATCAATAGATGAATGATTGTGCATTAATATTGTTTCAAACGATTTTAATCTGATAAGAAAATGATAGTTCAAGAAAAATATCTGTCGCACGACGGCGGCAAAAGCGTTAAATACTACCACCACAGCGAGGGGCTCGACCTTGAGTGCGGCGCCCACCTCGAAGAGTTGGACATTGCATACGTGACCTACGGCACAATGAACGCCGACCAGAGCAACGTGGTGTGGATGTGCCACGCCTACACCGCCAACGCCGACCCCATTGACTGGTGGCCGGGAATGGTGGGCGAGGGCAAATTCTTCGACCCGGCAAAATACTTCATCGTCTGCGCCAACATTCTGGGCTCGTGCTACGGCACCACCGGGCCGCTCAGCATCAATCCCAAAACGGGCAAGCCATACTACCGCAGTTTTCCGCTCATCACCGTCCGCGATCAGGTGAAATGCCACGAGATTCTGCGCAAACATCTTGGAATCAATTCAATAGAGATAATCCTTGGCTGCTCGATTGGCGGACATCAAGCCATTGAGTGGGCCATCAGCAACCCGCCGCTCATCAAAAACGCGTTTTTTGTGGCCACCACGGCCGTGAACACTCCGTGGGTGTCGGCGTTCAACGAGGCGCAGCGTATGGCCATTGAGGCCGACCAGACCTTCTACGACGACAATCCGAACGGCGGCGAGCTGGGACTGAAATCGGCGCGGGCAATGGCGCTCATCAGCTACCGCAACCGCGAGACTTTCAACCGCACGCAGGCCGAAGACCCTAACGATTTGGACAAACTGGACCATTTCCGCGTAAGCTCCTACCAGGTGCACCAGGGCAACAAGCTGGCCGACCGCTTCAACGCATACTCGTACTACACGCTGTCGAAGGCGCTCGACTCGCACAACGTTGGCCGCGGCCGCGACGGCTTCCTGGCAGCTTTAGGGCGCATCACAGCGCACACGCTTGTCATCGGCATCGACACTGATATTCTGTTCCCCGTGGAGGACCAGCTGATTATCCACAAAGGTATCAAGGGCAGTGTGCTGCGAATTCTGGCTTCGGTTTACGGTCACGACGGATTCCTGCTCGAGTTTGAGAAACAAAGCAAGATTTACACGCAGTTCTTGAACGGTGAGCTTTGAGTAAAGGCTTAGTAATCAGAATTTTAATAAAGAGTAATGACGGTTGTTCATTACTCTTTTTTTATGCCCATTCCGGCCGGGCGGACACAAAAAAAACAGCCTTCGATTGGGGGGTGAAGACTGTTTAGTTACTATGGGAGTAACTCTTGTCCTGTTAGTGGCTAATCTGATTGAACGATGCAAAGGTAACCTCTGCTTGTTGACTCATTACCGCAAATAAAAATTCGGCAACAATGACTTCATATTTGGCAGTGCCGAATCAAAATTCGGTAAACGGCACCTCCGCGCCCCCATTTGTTAATATTATGTTGTTAAAATCAACCCGGGCCGCAGATTGTTTACGGCGCAAAAGGATACTTTTAACGCCCAATTAAAATATGTGAAACAATTTTTGGCTTGCTAAGTCGAACCTTAAACCATACCACTATGAGCGAAGAACAACCGAAAGTCAGATATTCTGACGAGGAACTGGCTGAATTTAAGCAGCTTATACTTGAGAAACTGGCAAAGGCTCAGGAAGAATATGAATTGCTTTGCAAAACGTTGGCTCACTCCGACGGCAACGATACTCTCGACACATCGCCAACCTTCAAAGTGCTTGAAGAGGGCGCAAGTGTGCTGTCGCGCGAGGAAACGGGCCGCTTAGCGCAACATCAGGAGAAGTTCATCCAACACCTGAAAGCCGCGCTGGTGCGCATCGAGAACAAGACCTACGGCATCTGCCGCGAGACTGGCCAGCTGATTCCGAAAGAGCGCTTGCGCGCCGTGCCGCACGCAACTCTGAGCGTTGAGGCCAAAAACAACAGCAACAAGAAATAGATTTACAGACAGATGCAAACTGCGGCCACATTGGCTTTTGCGCCAAGCATCAGCTTTTGTGGCCTTTTTTAAAACAATACTATGAGCAGAGGAAAACTTGCCATTGTGCTGATTGCCGCCGTTTTAGTGATTGACCAGGCGCTGAAAATCTGGGTGAAAACCCATTTGATGATTGGCGAGGAGATTCACGTTGCCGGCAACTGGTTCATCCTCCACTTCACCGAGAACAACGGTATGGCGTTCGGCATCGAGCTGTTCGGGCGCGTGGGCAAATATCTGCTCAGCATTTTCCGAATAGCGGCGGTGGGCCTGCTCGGCTACTATCTTTTCAAGCTCGCAAAGCGCGATGTGTCGATGGGTTACTTTGTGTGCGTAGCGCTCATTCTGGCCGGAGCAGCGGGCAACATCATCGACTGCGCCCTCTACGGCCTGATTTTCGACCACAGCTGGAACAACGTTGCCGAGTTTGTGACGTTTGGCCACGGCTACTCAAGTTTCCTTCAGGGCCGCGTGGTCGATATGTTCTATTTTCCTATCATTCAGGGGCATTGGCCTGCCTGGTCGCCAATCAACGCCACTGAGGAGTTCATCTTCTTCCGCCCGGTGTTCAATTTTGCCGACTCGGCCATCACCTGCGGAATGATTTGGATGCTGATTTTCGAACGCAAGAACCTTCAATCGGAGCTTGAACGCAAATGATGAACTGGGAGCAACTTCTATCGACACGCCGCTACGGCAAAGAGGCTGACTCAAAGGAGGTTGACCTCGAAATAATCCGCACCAATTTTCAGCGCGACTACGACCGCCTGATTTTCAGCTCGGCTTTCCGCCGATTGCAGAACAAAACTCAGGTTTTTCCGTTGCCGGGAAGCGTTTTTGTTCATAACCGTTTGACTCACAGTCTTGAAGTGGCCAGCATCGGACGCTCGCTGGGCAATATTGTGGCGCGGCGTATTGAGTCGGATGTGGAGCCGGAGGTGCGTCCGTTGCTTGGCGAGCTGGGCACCATTGTGTCGGTGGCCGGACTGGCTCACGACCTTGGCAACCCGCCGTTCGGACATTCGGGCGAGAGCGCCATATC
Source organism: uncultured Bacteroidota bacterium (assembly GCA_946404125.1). GTDB lineage: Bacteria > Bacteroidota > Bacteroidia > Bacteroidales > SZUA-534 > RUG13583. Next base: position 43,559 of record CAMJCK010000010.1, read on the forward strand.
GAACTTTTTTGAGAACGGCAACGGCCGAAGCCTTCAAAACGAGATGACCGAAGCCGAATGGGCCGACCTGACCAATTTCGAGGGCAACGCCAATCTGCTGCGTCTGCTCACACATCAGTTCAAAGGCCGGCGGGCGGGCGGAATGTCGCTCACCTACGCTTGTATGGCGGCAATGATTAAGTACCCGTTCGCCTCAACCGAGCGCACCAAGAAAGGCAAGTACGGATTCTTCCAAAGTGAGCGCGAGGCGTTTGACGCCATTGTGGCCGAAACGGGGCTTGTCTGCACCGACGCGCAACGCCGGATTTATGCCCGCAGCCCCCTCGCCTACCTGATGGAGGCTGCCGACGACATAGCCTATATGATTATGGACATTGAGGACGCGCACCGGCTGGGAATCCTCTCGCTCGACGAGACCCGCGAACGCCTGTCGAGTTTCTTTGATGGCGAGAACCTGCTGATTTTCAGAAAGAAACTCGATGATGTTAAGGACGTTGTGACCGATGAGAACGAGCTTGTGGCGTTTCTACGCGCAATGTCGATAAACCAGCTGACAACACGCACGTCGGAGGTCTTCCTCAACCATATCGACGAGATTATGAACGGCACTTTCAGCGGCTCGCTGGTGAAAAATCTGCCCGAAAAAATCGAGACTGAATATGAGGAGAGCAGCGATATGTCGGTGGAGAAAATCTACAACAACCGCTCGGTGGTGAAGGTTGAGATTACCGGCTACAACGTGCTGAAAACACTGGTTGAGGAGTTTCTGCAGGCCACAATGGAGCCCAACTCGAACTATTCGCGCAAGCTGCTGCAACTAATCCCCGAACAGTACAAAACCGAGGCCCGCACAACCTACGACAAGTGCCGCTCAACGCTCGATTTCATCTCCGGAATGACCGACCTCTACGCTATGGACCTCTACAAACTCATCCGTGGCGATAATGCGCTGGTGATTTAACTTTCCGCCTTCGCCTTGCTTTGGTTAACCACACCAACGCCCACAAAGACCAGTGCGGCGGCCAGAATCTTGCCGACGGTGAGCGTGTCCATCCCTACGCAGACGCTCACAATGGCCGCAATGATGGGCTGCAGGTAGCTGTACATTCCAATAAGTGTCGGGCGCAGGCGTTTCTGCCCGAAAGGAATCAGGAAATAGGAGATGAATGTGGCGAAAATGACCAGGAACCCAAGGTCAAGCACAAGTTTTGACGTGAATTGGCAATAATCGGTTGAAACAATATCGGATATGCCGAACGGCAAGGCGGCAACCATTGAGAAGGTGAACATCCATTTCATAAACGTCACCACATTGTACCGCGAAATGAGCGGGCGGAAAATGCCCAGATAGAGCGCGAAGAACAGGCCGTTCAGAAACATCAGCCCAATGCCCGCCGGCGTTGACTGGCTGACAGCTCCGGCATCGTAAACCGAATTGAAAATCAAGAACATCACTCCCGAAAAGCTAATCAGCACGCCCACAACTTTTTTCACCGTGATGGGCTCCTTCAGGAAGATGGCGGCCACAAACATTGTCAGAATCGGCGTCATTGTGGCCACAATTGTGGCGTCCATCGGGGTAGTGATGGTGATGGCTTTCAGGAACGAAATCTGCGTGAGGAAAAGTCCCAGCATCGAGGCGATGAAGATGCCGCCCAAGTCGCGCAGAGGCACCTTCTCTTTAGGCATAAACGCCGATATGAGCCAGAACAGCGCGGCCGCGCCAACAGAACGGATGCAGAAAAGCTCCATCGGCGACAGAAGGTGAAAATTGGCGATGTCTTTGCATACAATGGTGTTCAGGCCGAAAATCACATACGCGAAAAACGAAGCCAAGTGGCCTAAAATCAAATCTTTAGATTTCATACTGATACGCTCTTTCTGCGCCGCAATGTTACAAAATTATTGCTGAACAGCTCAAACACAACCTTTCGGTCAGCCAAACTTTAAAACGGCACTTCCATCCGCACCATCTCAAAATCGAGCTGCTTCTTCTCCATATTGGCGGCCACAACGCGAACCGAAACCTTGTCGCCCATTGTGTAGCGGCGGTGGGTACGGCGCCCGATGACTGCAAACTCGGCCTCGTCATATTCGTAATGGTCGTCGGTGAGGGTGCGGATTGAGACCATTCCCTCGCACATACTTCCGTCGAGCTCAACATAGATGCCCCACTGAGTGACGCCCGAAACCACGCCGTCGAAAATCTTGCCCACGTTGTCTTTCATAAACTCAACCTGCTTGTATTTAATCGACGCGCGCTCGGCGCTGGTGGCCAGCTGCTCCATCTCCGACGAGTGTTTGCACATTGCCTCGTAAGCGTCGGCGTCAACACTTTTGCCGTTCTCCAGATAATGCGCCAGAAGGCGGTGAACCATCATGTCGGGGTAGCGGCGGATGGGCGACGTGAAATGCGTGTAGTAGTCGAACGCCAGGCCATAGTGGCCGATGTTCTTGGTTGAATATTCGGCGCGCGCCATTGTGCGGATGGCCAGCGTCTCAACCACCGTCTGCTCGGCTTTTCCGTTCACGTCGGTGAGCAGATTATTGATGGAACTTGCGATTTTCTTTTTCGTTTTTGTCTGAAGCTGATAGCCGAACCGCTTGATGAACTGCGCGAAAGCCGTCAGTTTCTCCTGATTCGGCTCGCCGTGGATTCGATAGACAAACGTGCGCTTGGCTTTGCCCTCGGCGGGTTTGCCCACAAACTCGGCCACCTTGCGGTTTGCCAGAAGCATAAACTCCTCAATGAGCTGGTTGGCCTCTTTCTGCTCCTTCAGATAGACGCCGATTGGGCGCGCCTCCTCGTCCAGTTTGAATTTCACCTCGCTCCTCTCGAACGAAATTGCACCGGCGGCAAACCGTTTTTTGCGCATTTTCTGTGCCAAGTCGTTGAGTGTCAGAATCTCTTCGGCAAGCGGGCCTTCCTTGGTCTCAATCACCTGCTGCGCGTCTTCGTACGCAAACCTGTGGTCGGAGCAGATGACCGTGCGGCCGAACCACTCTTTGAGCACATTGGCGTCGGCATCGAGCTCAAAAACGGCCGAGAAGCACAGTTTCTCCTCGTTGGGGCGCAGTGAGCAGACCTTGTTCGACAGCTTTTCGGGCAACATTGGCACCGTGCGGTCAACCAAATAGACCGATGTGGCGCGCTGGTAGGCCTCTTTTTCGAGCGCCGTGTTGGGGCGCACGTAGAAGGTGACGTCGGCAATGTGGACACCCACCTCAAAGCGGTCGTCGGAAATCCGGCGGAACGATATGGCGTCGTCAAAATCTTTGGCGTCGGCTGGGTCGATGGTGAAGGTTGTCACCTGACGGAAATCGCGCCGGGCGGCAATCTCCTGCTCCGATATGGTCTCGTCAACCTCGGCGGCGGCATCCTCAACGCGTTTCGGGAAGCGGTAGGGTAACCCATATTCGGCCAGAATGGCGTGCATTTCGGTGTTGTTCTCGCCCACGTTGCCCAAAACCTCAATAATCTCGCCAATCGGGTTCTTCTGCTTTTCGGTCCACTCAACAATGCGCGCCACGGCCTTTTGACCGCGCTCGGCGTTATTAAGTTTGTCGAGCGGAATAAAAATCTCGTACGGCATTTGTGTCTTGTCGGGAACCAGGAACGCGTAGTGTTTCGAAATCTCGACAATGCCCACAAACTGCTCGCGGCGGCGTTTCACAATCTCAACAACCTCGCCCTCGGCGTGCCTGCCTCCGCCGCCCGATGTGATGCGAACCGTCACAATATCGCCGTTCAGCGCGTGGCGCAACTTGTTGGGACCCACATAAATATCATCGTCCTGGCCTTCAACAACCACAAAGGCGGCGCCGTTGTTTGTTATGTCGATGGTGCCGGTAACAAGCTCCTCTTTGCCCTGCATACGGAATTTTCCGCGCGTGGGCTCCTCAATCTCGCCCGCGGCCGAAAGCTCGTTCAGGCAGCTGTTGAGCAGCTTGCGGGTTTCGTCATCGTTGATTCCCATCAACTTCGACAACTGCTTGTAGTTGAGCAGTTTGCCTGGATGCTGACGGAGCGTTGACAGTGCGCGGCCGGTGAGTGATTTTTTGGTATCGCCGGCAGCCTTTTTGGTGCGAGCTTTTTTTGCGGGTTGTGGTTTTCTTGTCATAAAGAACTAATTATGAATGTTATCCATATAACGATGAATCCGAGGGCGAATCCGACGTAGATTTGCCACGGGGAGTGCTGGTTGAGTTTGAGCCGCGCGGTGGCCGCCAGTCCCGACAGCAGCACCGTGGCCGCCAGCAACCCCGACAGGCCCGGATGCAGATACGACAGGTACGAAACCAGCGCCGTCAGTCCTCCCCAGCCAATGGCGTGCAGGCTGATTCGCGTGAAAAGCGACATCAAGGCGGCTAAAGTGAGCATCAAAGCCGAGCCCAGAACGTAGGCGTGCATAACGGCCGGGGCGTGCCAGTTGTTCAGAATATGCCCGAAAGCAAAGGCGCACACCGCGGCCACCGTCAGCGCGAAAACACGCTCGCGGCGCTCACGCATCTGAAAGCTGCTCACATAACCAATCATCCGTGCAAACGCAATGAAAATCAGCGGCAAAAGAATGGTGTAGCCGGCACTGAAACCTAGCAGCATCAACTGCGTGGGTAACGCTCCGGGCATCATCAGACTAATGATGAAAATCATCCCTAAGGTGGTCAGAAAAATGGGGTGCAGAACTATCGAAACGCAGTAGAAAAACCTGTCAGTCATATCGTCATATTTGTTTGGTAAAATTAGGCAAGTTCTCGAATATATTTAAGGATTCGGCCGTTTTATAAGCATTTTTTTCGCTCTCGGTCTTTGAGCTCCGGGCGGCCCGCTTTTTTGTGTTTCGCCGCCGCGATAAATTTTGTTGGCATTTTTGCGGAACTCACCTATATTTGCCACACAATAATTGTTGAAAATGAGCAAAAAAGAAACTCGCGTCACGTCGCGGCAACTGCGCAGTTCATACCTTACAACCATTATTAGTATCTCGCTGGTTTTGTTTGTGATAGGTCTTGTCGGGTTGCTGATTCTGAACGCCCACAAAATATCGTGCCACGTTAAAGAGAACATCGGAGTGACGGTGTTTTTGAACAACGACCTCAAAGAGGTTGATATGATTAAGCTCCAGAAAAGCCTCGACGCATCGAGTTTTGTGCGCTCAACCGAGTTTGTCTCGAAAGAGCAGGCCGCGCAGGAGCTGAAGGACGAGCTGGGCGAGGATTTTGTCAACTTCTTGGGCTACAATCCTTTGCTACCGTCAATCGAGGTCAAGCTGAAAGCCGAGTACGCCAACGCCGACAGCATCGCCAAAATCGAGCGGAAGCTTGTCAAATACTCGCAGGTAAAGGAGGTGGCATACCAGAAATCGCTCATTGAGGCTGTCAATCAGAACATTAAGAAAATAAGTATGGTGCTGCTCATCTTCTGCGGGCTGCTTTTCATCATATCGCTTTCGCTGATAAACAACACCATACGGCTGTCGGTTTACGCGCGCCGCTTCCTGATTAAAACAATGGAGCTTGTGGGGGCCACCCGGCAGTTTGTGCGGGCGCCTTTCATCATCAAGAGCCTTGAGCACGCGCTCATCAGCATACTCATAACATTTGTGCTGCTTGGCGGTACAATTTATCTGACCGACAAGCATTTACCCGAGCTGTCGATAATGTACGAACTCGACACAATCGCAATCCTTTTTGCCGGAATAATGGCAATTGGATTCTTCATTGTCTGGATTTCGAACTTTTTTGCCGTCAACCGCTATCTGCGAATGAAAGGCAACGACTTATATGCATAAAATCAAACACTTATGGATAACGAGACAAAAAAAACAGGTTTTGCCATTCACCCCAGCAACTACAAACTCATTTGGATTGGAATCGCCATCTTGGTTTTCGGCTTCATTCTGATGGCCGGCGGCCGCTCCGACGACCCGAAAGTGTTCAATGAGGCAATGTTCAACGTCCGCCGGATTGTGATTGCCCCGGTGGTGGTGCTGGCCGGATTCCTGTTCGAAATCTACGCCATTATGCGTAAACCTAAAACCGATGACTGATAACCGATTGCAATGATTTTCACTCCCGGAAAAGAGCAATATGATTTTGAAGAAGGACAAATCATATTGATTGACAAACCGCTCAAGTGGACTTCGTTCGATGTGGTGAACAAGGTGCGCTATCTGCTTAAAAACCAGTTTGGTCTGAAAAAAATCAAAGTCGGTCACGCCGGAACGCTCGACCCTCTGGCCACCGGCCTGCTGATTGTGTGCACAGGCAAGTTCACCAAACGGATTGAGGAGATTCAGGCTCACGACAAAGAGTACATCGGCACGTTTATGCTGGGCGCCACCACTCCGTCGTACGACCGCGAGACCGAAATCGACCGCACCTTCAGCACCGAGGGCATCACCCGCGAGCGCGTGGAGGAAGTGCTGCGAACCTTTGTGGGCGAGCAGGACCAGGTGCCGCCGCTCTTTTCGGCAAAGCAGATTGGAGGCCAGCGCGCCTATGTGGCCGCCCGCAAGGGCAGAGAGGTTGAGCTGAAACCGGCCCGAATCAACATCGAGCACATCGAACTGATTGAGTGCAATTTGCCAATGGTGACCGTGAACATAAAATGCAGCAAGGGAACATACATCCGCGCCTTGGCCCGCGATTTCGGCGAGCGGCTTGGCTCGGGAGCCTATCTGCACGACCTCAGGCGCACCGCCAGCGGCAATTTCAGCGTCAGCGACGCCATTGAAATATCGGATTTTGAAAAAATTATCAGAAACTTGCAACCCATAGCAAAAAACAACGTAGACAATTTGTTATTATAATACCTTTTAAGCATCACGCCACGCGCAAATGCTTATAAAACAGTAAAAATTTAGTAATGAAACTTTCGCAATTTAATTACGATTTGCCAGAGGAAAGCATCGCGCTTTACCCGTCGGAAAACCGTGACGAGGCACGCCTGCTGGTTGTCAACCGCAAAACAGGGCAGTTTGAACACCGCATCTTCAAGGAGATTATCAACTATTTCGACGACCAGGATGTGTTCGTTTTCAACAACACCAAGGTGTTCCCCGCACGTTTGTACGGCAACAAGGAGAAAACCGGCGCCAAAATCGAGGTCTTCCTGCTCCGCGAGCTGAACCCCGACCAGCGCCTGTGGGACGTGCTGGTTGACCCGGCCCGCAAAATCCGCATCGGCAACAAACTCTACTTTGGCGAGGACGACTCGCTGGTGGCCGAGGTTATCGACAACACCACGTCGCGCGGACGCACTCTCCGCTTCCTGTTTGACGGCTCACACGACGAGTTCAAAAAAACACTTTACAGCCTTGGCGAGACTCCGCTTCCGCGATACATCAAGCGCGATGTGGTTGAAGAAGACGCCGAGCGCTATCAGACCATTTTTGCCAAACACGAGGGCGCTGTGGCCGCTCCGACAGCAGGTATGCACTTCAGCCGCGAGCTGCTCAAACGCTGCGAAATTAAGGGCATCAACTTTGCCGAAATAACACTCCACGTGGGACTGGGCAACTTCCGCTCGGTGGATGTTGAGGACCTGACAAAGCACAAGATGGACTCGGAGCAGATTATCATCCCGGAGGAGGCCGCCAACATTGTGAACAAGGCCAAAGACGGCCGCCATCAGGTTTGCGCCATCGGCACCACCGTAATGCGCACGCTTGAAAGTTCGGTGTCAACCTATGGCTACCTGAAACCGTTCGACGGATGGACCAACAAGTTCATCTTCCCGCCCTACGAGTTCAGCGTGGCAAGCTCGATGGTCTCGAACTTCCATCTGCCGCAATCAACGCTGATGATGATGGTTGCCGCATACGCCGGCTACGATTTGCTGATGGAGTCGTACCGCGTGGCTCTGAAAGAGGGCTACAAGTTCGGCGCTTACGGCGATGCAATGCTGATTCTTTGATTATCAAACCAATAAACCGACAAGGAGGCCCGCTGTGGGCTTCCTTTTTTTTGTGAATACCGAAAACACCAGAATATGCATAAACCACGCGTGAAAGAGGTGCCGCCAATGGTGGCCAAAGCCGGCGGCCAGCTGATGGAGTTTCTGCTGACCAGCTTGCCGGGCAAAAACCGCAACAACATCAAAACACTGCTCAACCACCGCCAAATACTTGTCAACGGGCAGGTTGTGGGATTCTACAACCACCAGCTGCAGCCGGGCGACACAGTGCAGATTCTGAAATACAAGGCTCCGGCCGAAATGACCTTTTCGGGAATGACCATAGTGTTTGAGGATGAGCACATTATAGTTGTCGATAAGCACGCCGGAATGTTGTGCTCGTCGGCCACAAAAGACCCCAACACCGTGGCCGCCACACTGTTGCGCTACGTAAGACGCCAGAGCCCGGTTAACAGCGTCTATATGGCCAGCAGCCTCGACCGCGAGACATCGGGGCTTGTGGTTTTCGCCAAAACGCGTTTGGCCAAAGAGCGCCTGCAACAGAGCCTGAGTATGACCGATTACACCTATCTTGCTATAGTTGAGGGCGTTCTTGAAAAAGAAAACGGCGTGCTGAAATCGTATCTCTGGCTCGACAAAAAAACGCAGAAAATGTGCTCAAGCCAAAACCCCGACCAAGGACAACTGGCTGTTACTCACGTGAATCTGATGAAAAGCAACAATCATTTCTCAATGTTGCGCGTGAAGGTGGAAACCAACTGCAAACATCAGATTCGGGTTCAGCTACACGACATTGGCCACACCATTGTGGGCGACCTGCGCTACGGCGCCGCTCACAACCCGCTCAGCCGGCTCGGCCTGCACGCCTGGGCGCTAACATTCCGCCATCCGGCCACGGGCAAGGTTTTGCAGTTCGAGAGCCACACGCCAAAACGGTTCCTCAACCTGTTTGGCGGCGAGGAGGAAAATAGGGAGCAAACAGCCGGCTAATTATCTCCGCCAAGCCGCACCGTCGAGAAATCGAAATAGGTTAGCGAATTGAAATACAATTCTTTAACTCTTGCCGAGTAAAGGTTGAACCGTTTCTCGTTGTTCGGTTTCGTGGTGTTGGTCATTATAAAACGCGGCGGGTCCGATTGGAAACCATCAATGTTAGACTCCAGAAAATCAGGCAGATACTTGGTTGGCAAATCAAAAATTATATCCACCATTCCGGCACCGAACATATAAAGCTCTTTCTGTGTTGAGGTTATGAAAGTGATGGTGAGCGAGTCGATGTAAGGCAGCCGGCCGTCGGCAGAAGTGACCCAATAGTTGGGGTTGTAGGTGAGAATGTAGGGGTTGCCAACCGACTTGGGGTACTTGAACCTGAACGCTCCCGAACCAACCGTGCCGTTGATGCCGTAGGCGTTGAAAGCCTCGGGGGCGAACACAAGCGCGTTTGTTCCGGCCAAGTAGTGCAAGAAAAGCTTGTCGGGTTCTTTCAGATTGATAATCAGCACGCTGTCGTTCTCCGCCACAATTCCCGAAATATGCACCGAATCGTTGTCTTTTGCCTCGGGCAGAAACTCATCGGCACCAGCAATGTTCAGCACCTGCCGCGAGAGTCCGATCCCCTCTATCAGCTTGTTGCGGCAAATGCGTTCGATGGAGTATTTAACGTCGGAAGCCACAATCTGCCGCCCCTCACCATTCTCAAAACAGCGGTCGTTTTGGAAACGGGCGCGGGTGTCGAGCAGAAAGGTGTAAGTCAGCTCGTCGGGCGAGAGTTTGTGCTCGCGCGCAATTGAAGGCACAATTTGAAGCGTGTGCTGATTGTATTTTACTAATCCGGTATATACCTGGTTGACAATTATTTGCTCGCTGCGTTTCTCGGCATAGCCCGGAAAAACGCGGTGCGGAATGTCGCTGATGTTGATGCGCAGATTACCGCCGTGCACACCGTCGCCGCGCGTGCCTACAGGCTGACACGCCGACAAAGCAATAGCCGCAACGGCGAAAGACGAAAACAGTAGTTTCATTTTGATTAATTTTACAATCAGCAAGTTGCGAAAAAAAACCAAATATGCAACCCATTGGCGGAAAAATTTATGGTTTAGCGTCTTGGGTTTATGCTTTATTTGTAAAAACTTCAAAAAAATAGCAGCTGAGTGTAATATTTTTCAAACACCGTTGTCTAAAAGGCAGAATGATTCAAAAAACGGATAACGACGAACAAAGGCGCGTCAGCACGATAGCCGACCTTTTAAGCAAGGGCGACCGTAAGGCCGCGGCTGCCGAGTACGCTTACTTTGTCAAAAGGTATTCGCAACAGGTTCTTGATTTTACGGTGCGAATGGTGAGCAATCGGGCCGATGCCGAAGAGTTGGCACAAAACGCTTTCGTGAAGGCTTTCAACCGGTTCGAGACTTTCGAAGGTCGGGCATCGTTTCTAACGTGGGTGAGCCGCATTGCCTACAACGAGTCGATTAACCACTTGAAAAGTCGCAAGTTACGTTGGGTTGATGTTGATGATGTGCAGATTGCCGACAGCCGTATCGATGACGATGAGTTATCGACAGGCCGCGAGGAACGCATCAGTCTGATGGAAGATGCTCTCGACTGTCTGCCGCCCGACGAGCGGATGCTGGTGCAACTCTATTATTACGAAGACAAGCCCCTGCAAGAGATTGCCTACGTAATGGATGCCGAAGCCAACGCGCTGGCTGTCAGGCTGCACCGGATTAGAAAGAAATTATTGATGATGATTAAACATAAAGAAAATGAACAAGTTTAACGATAACGACATTCGCGAGGCCTTGCGCCGAAGCGAGGAAAAACGGACGGCACCAACGGTGCCCGACGACTTCTTCGACAGCGTTATGGGCAGGATTGAGACCGAACCCAAAACCATAAAACTATGGCGTTGGGTGGCCGCGGCGGCCTGCATTGCGCTTGTGGCCGGCATTGGAAGCGCGGTTTTGTTCTCTGGCAAAACTGCTCAAGAGTTAGAAATGATTACCGAAACGCCAGTTAAGGAAAGTACTGAAATTCAAGAGCCTGCAGTCGTTATAAATGACACAGCCGCAGAACCCAATGTGGCCCCCGAGCCAAAAATCGAGGCACCAAAAACAAAAGCAGCACCTGCCACAAAGCCGAAACCCGCGACTCAGCCGGCACCGAATCCAAATTTAAAAATGGAACGGCCGCAATATGCCGCAAACGAGCCGGCAACCATTGCCGCCGACAGTGCAACTATTGACAACGCGACTTCACAAGATGAAGCCAACATCAATTATGCCGAAAAGCAGTCAAAAAACAGCGAAACCTATCTTGACCCTGCTCTGATGGATAAATTCATATTAAAAATGGCTGAATTCCAAGGTGTAAGCAGAATAAAATCAGAGTGTTCAATCGCCAGCGACACCATCTTTAATGAGTCTTTCTACGTGTTCCCTGTCAAAGAAGATTATGATGTTCTCGGACGCTTTTTGCTGATGGCCAGCAACTATTCAAACACCGCACCGGGCTACATATTCAACAACTCTGAACAGCAGGTATTCTTCACTATTGATGATGAGCAAAACGGACTGAACTATCTTTGGATAGCCGAGCAGATAGGTAATTCTAATGTGATGATTTACAGCGTTCACGCACCAATCGATATTGAATATAAATCTGACTGCTACCAGCAGTTCTACAATAACTTGACGTTTGCAAACTTCAATACATATTACTAATCATTAAATCCGTACTAAAATGAAGAGAATAACAATTTTAAGCATTATGGCACTGTTTTGCGCCAACGTTGTGGCTCAATCAGAAAACCAAACTATCCTGTACAAAAGCAGATGTTGTATGACGGTCAGCCCGCCACCGGTTACGACTTCTTATACCGATGAAGAAAATATTGAATACACAATGACATCCGTTAGATGGCCATACACCGAAAACAGCTGGATTAAAGACACTTGCTGGGTTAAAGCACCTGTCATCAGCAGTGATTACTACGACTCTTTGTTCCCTGGTATGCGAGATGCAACTATCAATAACCAAAATGCTAACTTGGTTGTTATTAATTGGATGTTGGCTGTTGAAAACGATGAAACCGTGTTGCATTGTTACTTCACAATGCCGGCCGACGAAGTAACCAACCTTTTCCTTGCAATGCAGGAGACAGCCATTGTCGATTTGGAGACAGGTGTTAATTATCGAATCAGACGAACAGAACCCGAATGTACGAGGAAGCACTTTGGTGTAAAAGCCAAAAAGGGCGATGTTCTTGATTTAAAAATCTATTTTCCAAAACTTCCCGAAACCACCGAACGTGTGTCAATATATACTGTTCCAATATGGTCTATGCGGGGTGGAGTCGAGTACGTTTTAACACGAGAAACCGCATCCCAAAAAGAGTACGATGATGTTCCGCAAATCAAATCACCAACATTTATAAGTAAGGGCAAAAAATATGATAGTGACAACTGGGATACCTGGCAGCGCTACAAAGACGCGCATCTTATAAAACCTACCAGCGAAGGCACAATGGCTATTTGGAACACACCCAAGGCAACCTATATTGCCATTGCCCACGAACAGAACTCAATGAGCGAATACTACTCTGTAAGATCTGGAACAATGCTTGTCGACAATCGCGGCAACCAATACAAACTCAAACGGTTTGGCGGCGGTAATCTGCCTATGGATGAATTATTTTGGGTAGACGGATATTCTGGCGACTTCCTCACATTTTTAATGGAATTTGAGCCTATGCCTCCTTCTGTCACATCCTTCTCATACGTTGTGCCTGACCTTGAAGATTTTTACGTGAAGTTTACAAATCCCAGAGGCGGGGTACGTGCCAACCTGAATGTCAGCGAACTTCGCAAAAACCAATCGATATTTGAATACAATCCTCGGGTTATTAAAGAATAGTCGCACTTACTAACCTGACCATTATGTGGGGCGCACCTTCGGGTGCGCTTTTTTTGCTTTTACAACACTCTTAATTCGCTGATTATGTTATGGATTCTTGTTGCTTGAAAATTATAGGACTCGCAATTATCATATTTATTATATGCAAATCGGGAGAAAAATTTTGCAAATCGTTGCCGTCAAATATTTAATGCTAACTTTTACTACCTTTGCAGTTCGTAAAATTTAGCACATTATGTTAGACAAGATTAAGGAGCTGGTTGACAAAGTTCAACAATATCAAGCCGACTCGGCAGAGAATCTTGAGCAGTTCCGTTTGAAATTCTTAAGCAAGAAAGGCGAAATAGGCCAGTTGTTCGATGAGTTCCGCACCGTTCCGGCCGAGATGAAAAAACAGCTGGGCGCCGAAATCAACAAACTGAAACAGTTTGCACAGCAGAAATATGACGATGCCGCCGCGGCTCTCGAAAACGCAGTGTCGGACGACAGCCGCCACGACCTCACCCGTCCGGGCGAGCCGTTCGAGATTGGCACACGCCACCCCATTTCAATCGTCAAGAACGAGATTGTGGACATCTTCAGCCGCATCGGGTTCACCGTTGCCGAAGGCCCTGAAGTTGAGGACGACTGGCACGTGTTCTCGGCAATGAACTTCGCCGCCGAGCACCCCGCACGCGATATGCAGGACACATTCTTTGTTGAGAAGAAATCGATGGAGCCCGACCCGCACGACATTCTGCTGCGCACCCACACTTCGAGCGTGCAGTCGCGCATAATGGAAAAACGCCAGCCGCCAATCCGAATGATTTTCCCCGGCCGCGTGTTCCGCAACGAGGCAATCTCGGCCCGCGCTCACTGCATCTTCCACCAGGTTGAGGGTTTGTATGTAGCTGAAAATGTTTCGTTTGCCGATTTGAAGCAGACACTTTTGTATTTCGCCAAAGAGATGTTCGGCAACGACACCAAAATCCGTCTGCGCCCGTCGTACTTCCCGTTCACCGAGCCGTCGGCCGAGATGGACGTGTCGTGCTCAATCTGCGGCGGCAAGGGCTGCAACATCTGCAAAGGCACTGGCTGGCTCGAGATTCTGGGCTGCGGAATGGTTGACCCCAACGTGCTGAAAAACTGCGGCATCGACAGCGAGAAATACACCGGTTTCGCCTTCGGTATGGGCGTTGAGCGCATTGCTATGCTCAAATACCAAGTGCGCGACCTGCGACTCTATTTCGAGAACGACATCCGATTCCTGAAACAATTCAAATCGGCCTATTAATAGCTTGAAAATTAAATTGTTATAATAACTAATTGAGCGGCAAAGATTTATTTCGATAAATGATAAAAACGATTATTTTTGCCACGCTAATTGAAAAATAAATAGTCTTATGTCGAAAAATACAAAAGAACAGCAACCTGACAGCTTCGAAAGTGTACAGGAATCACTGAACAAAGCCGAATTGTTCATCAACGACCACAAATCGGTTCTCTCATACGGCGCCATCGGCATTCTGGCCGTTGTAGCCATCTTCTTCGCCGTACAGCGTTTCTACCTGATTCCCAAGAACAACGAGGCAAGCGCCGCTATGTTCGTGGCCGAGCAATATTTCCAGAGAGACTCGTTCAACCTCGCCCTTAACGGCGACGGCAACTACGCCGGTTTCCTTGACGTGATTGACGATTACGGCATTACCCAAACCGCCAAGCTGGCCAACTACTATGCCGGTTTGTGCTATATGTACACTGGCGACTATGAGAGCGCCATCAGCCACCTGAAGAAATTCAAATCGAAAGACATCACCTTGAGTTCTGTCGCACTTGGCGTGATGGGCGACGCATACGTTGAGTTGGGCGAAGAGGCAAAAGGCGCATCGTATTACGAGAAAGCCGCTGCCAACGCCAAAAACGATTTCACAACACCGCTCTATCTGAACAAGGCCGCACAGGTTTACGAGAAACTGGGCAACAACAAAAAGGCCCTGGCTCTCTACAAGACCATCAAAGAGGACTTTGCAATGTCGCAGGAGGCAATGAACGCCGACAAGAACATTGAGAAGATGAACGCTGAGATTGCAAAATAAATGGCAACAGCACTTAAGAACTTATCAGAATACAATGCAGCGACCATACCTTCGGGTGAGGGTCGCTGTTTTGTTGTTATTGTGGCCGAATGGAACGAACAGGTCACAAACGCAATGGCCGAAGGCGCCATCAAGACGCTGAAGGAGAATGGCGTAAAAGACGAGGACATTCTGGTCTGCCACGTTCCGGGCACATTTGAGCTGACGTACGCCGCCGCCCGCTACGCCCACAGCCACCTGCTGATTGACGGCGAGCGCGAGGCCGACGCCATAATCTGCCTGGGCTGTGTGATTCAAGGCGAAACGCGCCACTTCGACTTCATCTGCGAAGGCGTGGCCAACGGCTTGTCAACAATTAACGCGGCCGGCGAGATTCCGGTAATATTCGGCGTACTCACCACCGACAACCTTCAGCAGGCTCTCGACCGCTCGGGCGGACGCCTTGGCAACAAGGGCATTGAAGCCGCTGTTACGGCTCTGAAAATGACGCAGTATGTTCCGAAACGTCTCACTGTTGAAGAAATGAACGCCATTTGCGAAGAAGCCGAACGGAAATTTAGAGAGCAGAAATAGACTCTATTATTTGGTATAAAACCGCCGTAGTCACAGGTTGATTGCGGCGGTTTTTTTGTTCCAGAAAACGTTAATTCGGTCAGTTGGTTGACGGAATTTATGTTATGCGGTGAGTTTTCACAACTCTCCGTATATGTCTTCTGACTTTAAAAACCAATCTGTTACCGAAACTATTTTAATCTCCTTGCCATCAACAACTTCGGTTCTCGATGGTGAAAATGCAACAAGAGTCAGCTTATCACACCTTAACAAAGCCGATGCTTTAACTAACGACGACGTCTCACGCGCAAAAGTTTTCGGTTTGTCGATTTCGAAAGCAACTTGTACCAATTCTACTGCGCGGTTTTGGTTACATACCACAAAATCAACCTCTTTGGACCTAGAATCGGGTCGATAGTAGTACACATCGAAATACGCTTTCGAACAACGGCGAAGCAATTCGATGTAAACAGCATTTTCCAATCTCCATCCAGTGTTTTCGCCTGCCATCGAAAAATAGCGGTTGTTTTCCAGTCCGTTATCAACAAGATAAGCCTTCTCACCTACCAACCTTTCTTTACTCTTGAATGAATGCCGCGGAAGTAATTGCACCAGAAATGCTTGCTGTAGGTAGCCAACATACTTTTTAACCGTCTTGTCCGACAATCCAAGTGTTGTTGCCAAATCATTGTAATTCACCACTTGACAGGCGTTGCTAATCAGATTGTATGCTATTTTTTCGAGAGCATCAATATGATAGATTCCAAAACGTTGCCGTATGTCTTTTTGCAAAATGGCACCTAAAAGGCTCTGAACATATCCGCGTTTGTTGTGCATTGACTGCATTTCGGGAAATCCACCGGTATTTAAATAATCAACAAACGCCCGTTTGCATTCCGCATCGGCTTTTGTTGTAATACCCTTAGTGTCAATATTATGGAACGCACAAAATTCTGAAAATGAAAACGGATAAAGGTGGATTTCGTTGTAGCGGCCTGTGAGATAAGTGGCAAGTTCACTGCTGAGCAATTTGGCGTTGCTACCTGTTACAAAAATATGTAATCCGTTGCGTAACAGACGGTTGACAAACAAATGCCATCCATCAACGTTTTGTATTTCATCGAAAAACAAATATGACACATCGGTGCCATAAAGTTGGTAAAGGCACGAGAGAAGCGTGTTTAAATCTTCGACTCGCATATCGGCCAAACGGTCATCGTCAAGGTTGGCATATCCATAACGCACACTGCGCTCTTTCAACACCTTATGGCATAAGGTTGATTTTCCGCTGCGGCGTACACCTATCACAACCTGCGCTAACGGACTATCGAACTCAAACAAAGATTCTTCCATACGTTTAACCCAATGCCGTGGCTTGAGGAAGGCATTCTCCTCTTTTTGTTCAGCAAGAACTTGTAATATACGCGATTCGTCAACCATATTTTTTGTTTTAACGAATACAAAGATAAAGTTTTGTTGTGCTAAATTCCGATAAAATGAAGAAAAAGTTTCTCAAAATTCCGATAAAATGAAGAGATCACCTTCTGGTATTCCGATAAAACGCAAAAATAGCCCTTGAAAATTCCGATAAAATGCAGGGTTGATTTTGTTGTGCGGCAAACTTTACGCGCTGAAGCACAAAAACTACATAGCCCAAGGCAAGCGCAGCGGCGCCTTGGGTACCATTACCGCGTAATGTGGCGCCCTGCAGGGGCAGAACATAAAAATACATTACGTGTTGCGCCTTCAGCGCGCTGCGGCTATGGGGGCGGCATTACCCAACGTGCCGTTCGCTGCGCTCACTTTGCGTTGGGCTGTTGTGAGCTGCGCTTTCAGCGCGTTTGCTTATTCGCTTAATTGTTTTATTTCAAAAATCCCAACTCGTAAACCATTGGGCGCATCTTGTCGCTAAGAGTTTTATAGAGTTGCTGAAATTCAGTCAAATCGTTTTTAAAATACTCGCCAACCACAGCTTTAATCTGATACCAACCACAATCCCAATTCATAATCTGGTAATCGGGGTGCGATTGATTGAACAATCCGCGATACGGGAAAGTTTTTTCAGTCAATTCAATGGCTTTGTCGAGTACGGCTTTTGCTTCGGGCGACAGAACTACCCGCTTGTCTGACAGGGTTTCCGACACAAGGTTTTCTTGCCCCGAAATCAGTTTGTAAACATAACGTTCGCTGTCGGTGCGTGCATCTTCATAAGTGGTAACGAATCGGTTTGCATCAGCCAGTTCCATTATACGCTGTTTCGACATAAAGAAAAACTCGTTTTTAATGTTCCATTTTTTGCCTTTGTACTCAATATTGCGCAAAGATGATTGGTTGGATTTTAACTCAAACAGTGCGTAAATGATTGAATCACTGACGTATTCACTCCACTTTATATGATGCTCATTTGGAGCAAAATATTCATCAGTATTAATATGCCAAACGCATTCGATTAACCGACGAGCGGAAAATGCTGCTAAAACACGTTCGAAATTTTCTGGCAAAATAGAAAGCCCATTCGAGTTTGTGCTGTCACTAGAAGAAAACAATGATACCTTTTGGCCATTCTGCATAACATTGTTACCCATATTTGAATAACAACCAAGGGCGTTTGCGGCGATTTTTGTTTTGCAATTCTTTCCTTCTTTTAAAACAATACCACTTGAAAATGTGGGTCTTTCAATAGTTTCAACTTTTTTAATAGGTTCTTTTATCCAAGTCTTCAGTGATTTTTTGTTGTCATCAAGGTTATACAGCGTTTTGGCTCCTATAATACTGACACAACCATTTTCCTCTGCTAATAACGAATATGGAAACTCAATTTTGTTTTCGGTTATACCATTTTTCCAAATGCTTAATGATATTGCCCACGAATCTGAAACATCAGAAAAATTGGATGCATCAAATTGACACGCTGTTTTAAATGAAAAATTATTTAAGAATAGTTTTCTAAATTTATCATAACCACTACCGCAAACAAGTATCGTTGGACTGTACAAACATATATTGCAGACTGACAATTTATAGTCATTTTTTATTTTCATAATTCTATATAAAAATTGTGAAAACAAATTGTTGACGGAGTTCCCCAATTTATAATTCAACATTTCTTTGTAAATTGTTGATGTTGTGGTGCCTTTTCCTTTTGTTCCTCCACCGCTTCCAAAATCATTGCTTGATGTTCCGTATGGTGGATTTATAAAAAACAAAATAGGTCTATCCTCTTTTAATGCGTTCAATAATCCTTGTGGAACCTTTGTACCATACAAATTTGGTTCGATTGGGTCATTCAAAAAATCCATTTGGAATTTTGTGGCTTCACGATTATAGTGTTCTCCCATTTGTAATTCCGAATCCATTAGTGTGCTGGCGTACAACTCTTTAAACCTATAATCGCGCGTCAGATTTCCTGTTCCCCAACAACAATCCCAAACCACATACTTTTCCTTCCAGTCTTCACCAAATTGTTCGCAAAGCATCTTGTGTGCATAATCGACAAACGGCGTCGGAGTAAAGAAATCACCACTTTTGCGGCGAGATGTATCCTCAATTAAGCGGTCGGCAATTTCAGTGAACTTACTCCGTTCGGTCATCGAGTAATCACGTTTGAAGTAACCGAAAAACGAATTGTAGGCGCTGGCGTTAATTGAAATTTTTTTACCATTCGCCATAAGAATGGAAGGATTTGTTGGGTTTTGAAAATAGTTTTCTCGATCAGATATTGAACCTATAAAAGCCGCAACCAACTCCTCCGACTTTCCTTTGCTTTGATTATTGACTACATTTTTAACGAAATAATCGTAAATGGGTAAGATATTGTGTATGGTAATACGAACTAAACGCTGGACATTATCAGCCAAAGCGATTATCTGTTCCGCCACATCTTTAAACGAGAATGTATCATTCACATCATAAACAAAAGGCACAATGTCGGTATCGTTAGCAATTTTTAATACTAACACGGGATTGTTTGCGGCTGCTTCCGATGGTGCTGTGGTCCAATCAATTTGCTCGTCAAGATATTTGGCAAGGCTATTTGTATGGAGAACAAAACATTCATTTATATCGCCAACCATTACCACATTAGGTAATATCTCGCCTGACTGTTCGAAACGTTGCAGATAAAAAAGAGCTTGGACCAATACTTTAGCGCGCGATGTTGGTATATTTAGTTTTTCATCATATTTATATTCTACCAGCAATCTCAAAATCTTCTTTGATGCTGTATAAGTTTCTATAAAACTGTCACAAGCGTGTGGATGCTTGATTTCAACATTATTGAAGTATTTTTTCAGTCCTATATTGTAGGTTTCTTCTACATCTTTTTCGACCGTGGCATTGTGGATTTGGTCGTAAAATTTACTCTTGCTCATTGTGTTTGATAGTTTAGCTGGCACCAACTACCAACACAAATCATTGAACCAGAAAAAGAAAGGCGTCGGCCTTTCTACTCACGTTCACGGGGAAGTCCGCTAAGAAACCCCGCCCACAACAATAGATTACCCACGCCTAAACGTGGCTATCTCTACTGTTGTAGCACGGCCAGTCATTGGACTATCCCGTGAACATTATTATCCGATTCGTAAGAAAATCAGTTTAGCGGACTTTTTTCTTTTGAACGTGAATAATAGATAATGCCTTGTATGTTAAGTATTTAAATTATAATTCCTTTTCCGTATATCGTACGTTATTAAAGTGTTTCAAAATTCAATTAAAAATAGTAGTGCTATAAAAGCAACACCTACATTGCAATACTACAAATCTAATCCTTTTTTCTTGTAAATGATTGTTGCAAAACATTAACTATTAGCTGTTAGTTTGTCTTACACAACAAAAAACCGCCGCAAACCCAAGTCTGCAGCGGTTCTAACAAATATACAATTACTAACTCCTAATTCCTAACTTCTAAATCCTAAATCTCTCACGCCTTCTTCACCTCCACAAACAAATTCACCTCTTCGTCAATGTCCACCGTGATGGCGTTGTCGGCGGTCAGGGTGGTGACGATTTCGATGCTGTTGGCAAGTGTTTGGCTTGCAATGTATTGGCGGAAGTTGGCGATGGCGTCGTTCGAGTAGGCGTTGTCAGAGATGCGGATGTTGATTTTGTCCGTCACCTCAAAGCCGCTGTCCTTGCGGATGTTCTGAATGCGATTCACCAACTCGCGGGCCACGCCTTCGTTCTTCAACTCGTCGGTCAGGGTGATGTCGAGAGCCACGGTGAGCGTGCCCTCGTTGGTCACCAGCCAGCCAGGAATGTCTTCCGACACAATCTCAACGTCGGTGCGGACAATGGTAACTGCCTGTCCGTCAACCGTCAGGTCGAACTTCTCGGCCTGCTCAAGCGCGGCAATGTCCTCTTGGCTCATTTGGCCGATGGCGGCCGACAGTTGCTTCATAATCTTGCCGTACTTCGGTCCCAGAACCTTGAAATCGGGCTTGATGCGCTTAACCAGAATGCCTGTTGTATTTTCCAGAAGTTCAATGTCTTTCACGTTCACCTCGGTCATAATTATCGGCTTCACGGCCTCAATCTGACGGCGCATTTTCTCGCTGTGGATGGGCACCATAATCTTGCTCAGCGGTTGGCGAACCTTCAGGCTTACCTTTCGGCGAAGACCGAGAACCATTGACGATATGCGCTGTGCCAGTGCCATTCGCTCTTCAAGGTCGGTGTCGATGGCCGAGCGGTCGGCTTTGGGGAACTGCGCCAGGTGCACCGATGTTGCGGCGCGCCCAGTGGCCTGCGTCAGGTCGCGGTAGAGCAAATCCATATAGAACGGCGCTATCGGGCTGCCCAGCACGGCCACCGTCTCAAGGCAGGTGTAGAGCGTCTGATAGGCTGCAATCTTGTCGTTGTCGTACTGTCCGCCCCAGAAGCGTTTGCGGTTCAGGCGCACGTACCAATTGCTCAGGTTGTCGATGACGAAATCCTGAATGGCGCGGCCCGCGCGGGTTGGCTCGTAGTTGTCGAGAGCGTCCTGCACCTCAACAATCAGCGAGTTCAAGAGCGACAGAATCCAGCGGTCAATCTCGGGGCGCTCGGCCAGCGGAATGTCCTTCTCACGGTAAGTGAACCCGTCAACATTCGCGTAAAGCGCAAAGAAACTGTATGTGTTATAGAGAGTTCCGAAGAATTTGCGTTTCACCTCGTCAACGCCCTCAATGTCGAATTTCAGGTTGTCCCACGGCTGCGCGTTGGTAATCATATACCAGCGAAGCGGGTCGGAACCGTATTTCTCGATAGTGGCGAACGGGTCGACGGCGTTGCCCAGACGTTTCGACATTTTGCTGCCGTTCTTGTCGAGCACAAGGCCGTTCGAGATGATGTTCTTGAAGGCCACCTTGCCGTTTATCATTGTGCTGATGGCGTGCAGAGTGTAGAACCAGCCGCGTGTTTGGTCAACACCTTCGGCAATGAAGTCGGCGGGATAGAGCGAGTTGAAATCGTCTTTGTGCTCAAACGGCCAGTGACGCTGCGCGAACGGCATTGCGCCCGAATCGAACCAGACGTCAATCAGGTCTTTCTCGCGGTACATTGGTTTTCCGCTTGGCGCGACAAGCACCACAGCGTCGATGTACGGGCGGTGCAGGTCGATTTTCTCGTAGTTTTCCTGCGAGTAGTCGCCAACCTTGAAGCCCTTGGCCGTGTACGGGTTCTCTTTCATAACACCTGCGGCCACAGCCTTGTCGATTTCGTTGCAGAGTTCCTCAACAGAGCCGATGCAGAGTTGCTCGGCGCCGTCGTCGGTGCGCCAGATTGGCAGCGGCGTGCCCCAATAGCGCGAGCGGCTCAAGTTCCAGTCGTTGATGTTCTCGAGCCATTTGCCGAAGCGGCCTTCGCCCGTGCTCTGCGGCTTCCAGTTGATGGTCTTGTTCAGTTCTACCATTTGGTCCTTCACGGCCGTAACCTTGATGAACCAACTGTCGAGCGGATAGTAAAGCACAGGTTTGTCGGTACGCCAGCAGTGCGGATAGTTGTGCACGTGTTTTTCAATCTTATAGACTGTGCCAGCGGCCTTCATTTTCATACAGATGAAGATGTCGAGATTCTCGGCCTTCTGTGCGGCTTGCTCGTCATACTTTCCGTCGATGGTGAACTGCGGGTCGTAGGCGTTCTTCACCCAACGGCCTTCATATTCCTTATAGATATCGTTATTGACAAAATTGGCGACAAACTGCGGGTCAAGGTCGGCGGTGAAATAGTATTTACCAGTCAAATCGACCATTGGACGAGTCTCGCCAGCCTTGTTAATCATAAACAGCGACGGGATGCCTGCGGCTTTTGCCACCTTGGCGTCGTCGGCACCAAAGGTTGGTGCAATGTGGACAATGCCCGTACCGTCTTCGGTGGTTACATAGTCGCCAGGAATGACGCGGAAGGCGTCGGCTTTCTTGTTCACAATCTGCTTGTCGTCAGTCAGTTCGCACGGGTCAACCCACGGGAACAACTGCTCGTAGTGGATGCCCACAAGGTCGGTGCCCTTCATTTCGGCGATGATGTTGCCAGGGTTCTTGTCGTTGAAGTAGGCGCTGAAACGCGATTTTGCCACCACCACCGTGCAAGGCTGCTCGGTATATGGGTTCTTGGTCTCAACGGCCACGTAGTCGATTTTCGGACCAACGCAGAGCGCGGTGTTCGATGGTAGGGTCCACGGTGTTGTGGTCCAAGCCAGAATGTATAGTTGCTTGTGGTCGGCGTCGGCTTTCGCCAGAATGTCTTTAACCAACTGATTGTCAGCGTCCGCAACCTTGAACTGCGCGGTGCAGGTGGTGTCCTTCACGTCGCGGTAGCAGCCAGGTTGGTTCAACTCGTGAGTCGAAAGGCCCGTACCAGCGGCGGGCGAGTACGGCTGAATGGTGTATCCCTTGTAGAGTAACCCCTTGTTATAGATGGTTTTAAGCAGATACCAAAGGGTTTCGATGTAGCGGTTGTCGTAGGTGATGTAGGGGTCGTCCATATTCACCCAGTAGCCCATTTTGGCGGTCAGGTCGCGCCATTGGGCGGTGTACTTCATAACTTCGGAACGGCAGGCGTGGTTGTAGTCGTCAACACTGATTTTCTTGCCGATGTCTTCCTTGGTGATGCCCAGTTGCTTCTCAACGCCCAACTCAACGGGCAGGCCGTGAGTGTCCCAGCCAGCCTTGCGGTCGACTAGAAAGCCCTGCAGCGTCTTGTATCGGCAGATGATATCCTTAATGCTACGCGCCATAACGTGGTGAATGCCAGGCATTCCGTTAGCCGACGGCGGACCTTCGAAGAAGATGAATTTCGGGTGTCCCGCGCGAGTGTCGATACTTTTCTGAAAGGTGTTGTCCTTGTTCCATTGCTCAAGGACGTCTTTGTTAATCTGCGACAAGTCCAACTGCTTGTATTCTGGAAATTTACCGCTCATAATTATGATGCTTTATATTGATTTCTCGAAAAAACGCGCAAATATAGTTTTTTATTGGTGAATCGGTGAATTGGAGAATCGGTGAATTGATGCTTGTCGGACATAAATCTCAAGCATACGGTGGATATACGCAAGTGAAAGTTGTATTTAAGATGCCTGTAAATGTGACAGGCACCGCGTTGCTACAACGAATATATTATGCGTTTTATTGGTTCTATTTCACTCCCCAAACAACCTTC
Source organism: uncultured Bacteroidota bacterium (assembly GCA_946404125.1). Taxonomy (GTDB): domain Bacteria; phylum Bacteroidota; class Bacteroidia; order Bacteroidales; family SZUA-534; genus RUG13583. Next base: position 67,646 of record CAMJCK010000010.1, read on the forward strand.
CCGCCTTCTGCAACATATTCTTCAAAATATTCATCATTCCAACCTGACTCCCATTCTTCAGGTTTCTCGGCAACCTCACAATTTATTGTTGCGGTTGTACAACCAACAAAAACCCCTTTACCAATTCTTGTAACCGATGCTGGAATGTTGACCGATGTAAGATTTTCACAATAGTAGAAGGCATGCGTATTAATTTCCTCTACGGAATTGGGGATTATTACCGATGTAAGATATTCGCAATTGCCAAAAGCGTCATATTCTATAATTTTAACGGTATTCGGGATTTTATAAGCGCCCGTTTTTCCTTTTGGGCATAATATTAGAATGGTTTTGTCCTTATTGAACAAAACGCCATCTTCTAAAACGAAATTAGAATTTTCACCGTTCAAAGTAATTTTTCTTAACCGGCGACTACGTTCAAACACACCAGAGCCCATGTTAGCCACCGATTTACCAATATTGACAGATGACAGATTGCACCATGAGAAAGCGCCATCTCCAATGGTTGTCACTGAGTTTGGTATGGTAACCGATACAAGGTTAGAACTCCAAAACGCCATTTTATCAATTACCTCAACTGAGTTACCCAAACATAACGACCTGAGATTATGGCAGTTGCAAAAAGCCCGTTCCCCGATGTTCTTAACCGAGTTGCCAATAACAACCGAAGTAAGGCTGTCACAATATTCGAACGCAGAGGCTCCAATGTTTTTAACGGAGTTAGGAATGGTTATTGTTTTAAGGCCGTTCATATAGAAGGCACCCCACTCAATTATAGTAACTGACTCGGGAATTGTTATAGACGAGATACTTTTACAACCATAGAAAGAATTATAACTAATAACACTAACCGAATTAGGAATGTTAACCGATTTTAGAGAGGAACAACCATCGAATGCACTATTACCAATGCTTTTCACCGATTCTGGAATGACAATTGTTGTTAGGATTTTGCAGTTACGGAAGGCTGAACACCCAATGTTTGTAACCGAATTAGGAATAGATACAGAGGTAAGCTCGCTGCAGCCATTGAATCCATTGTCGCTAATGCTTGTAACAGTACAGGACACACCATTATTTTTCACTGTCGAAGGAATGGTAAGGTTGCCCACAGGTTTGGTTTCGGTTGCGCCAACCGCAACTTCGTGTCTTGCGGAGTTTGTTACTGTATATTTCAGATGGCCAACCGTAAAGGTTGTCTGCGCCCATGCGTGCAAGGCAAGCATTGCTGTAAGGCATAAAACAATAAAGCGTTTCATATAGAATGTTATAAATCGCTGCAATCAAAATGCGGCGTATTATTATGAAAGCCAAATATATGATTTTTTTTGGTTTTGAGCTATTTCGTCAGCTCATTATACAATCCCATACCTTTCACTGTCAGCAGATATTTTTGGCGCGGATGCCGCGGGCTGTCGGGATAAAGCAGACGCACGCAACCCGAATTTATTGAAGGAGATATGTAATTTTCTATAAATGTCGGTCGGTGCCGCAAGCCAACTTTTCCCATTAGTTCCTTTTGCGACAACTGATTACGTCCCAAACAGCGAACAACGAACATTACATTCTCATTTTCGGCGCAATTAACTTGTTCGGTACTTGTTCGGTGCTTGTTCGGTGAAAAGCCCAAAGTGCAATTTTTGCACTTTGAATTGCACTTTGAAATTTTCTCCTCAAAAACCTCTTGCCAAACTCAAAAACCGCCTTACATTTGCATACCGACCGTTCAGTATTTGGCGGCCGAAGTAAACCATTGATTATGAACGACACAAGAGATTTCATTATCGACGAAGCCTACAAACTTTTTCTGCAGCAGAGTTACGAGGCGGTGTCGATAAGCACCATCAGCGAGGCCATTGGGCTGACAAAAGGTGCGCTCTATCACCATTTCACGAACAAGGAGGATTTGTTCAAGGCGGTGATTGACAAGCATTTCCCACATTTCGTGGATAAGTCGGAGCCCGAGGCGCAAACGCTTAGGGAACAGATTGAAATGAGCGTGGCCTACGGCGAGAGAATCTTGCGGAGCCTCAATCCGCAGGGAATGAAGTTTGACCCCGTTAGTTTCATCGGCCTTATGAGCGACGCTTTCCGCCACTATCCTGAATTCGACAAACGGAAAATCGAGGAAATCGACGAATGCACGAAAATGATTAAGAACGTGGTGGTTAAGGCCATTGCGAGCGGCGAGATTCGCGGCGACATCGACACCACAGTGATTGCCAAGCAGATAGTATCGACAAGCATCGGCACCGCAGTTGAGATTATGCACAACTACAGCATTGAGGAGACGGTGAACACTATGCGCGCCGAACTGCAACAGTTGTACGCCCTTTTGAAATTGTGACACTTTTTTTAAAAACGAACAAAGATACCGAACGTTCAGTTAATAGTTAGGAGTTAATAGTTAGGAATTAGGAATTAGGAGTTAGGAGTTAGAATTTAGGAGTTAACAATTAATAATTAACAATGAACAATTAACAATGAAGGCTGTGTGAAATGTTGAATCGGATAACTGGATAATCGTATAATCGGGTTTCGGACTGACGATTCACCGATTGACCGATTCACCAATCAAAATCAGAAATCATAATTTACAAATCATAAATAAACAAAACAAAATGAAAGTTAGGATTTTAACATCGGCACTTGCGCTTGCGCTGCTTGCAGGCTGTGCCAACAAAAACGAGAAAGCGGTAGAGTCCGCGCCTATCAAGGTTACAACGGCAACTGTGGTGAACCAATCGACGATTCAGCGGCTGAACTACAGCGGAACAGTTGAGGCTGGGCAGACAATTCCGCTCACCTTTGAAATGACAGGAACGGTGCAGAAAGTGCTGGTTGAGGCTGGCGACGCCGTGAGCGCGGGCCAACTGCTAGCCACCATCGACAAAACCGACGCGCGGAATATGTACGAAATGACGCTGGCCAAGCAAAAACAGGCGCAGGACGCCTACGACCGCCTGAAAACGGTTTACGAGAAGGGCAGCCTTCCCGAGGTGAAGTGGATTGAAATGCAGACCAATCTGGAGCAGGCCAACTCGTCGCTGAAGATTGCCGAGAACAATCTGAAAAAGTGCGAGTTGAAATCGCCCGTGAGCGGCATTGTTGGCCGCCGCAACGTGGAGCCAGGAATGTCGGCGCTGTCAATCACTGGCGCACCCATCGAAATTGTTGATTTAAAAACGGTTAACATCAAAATATCGATTCCCGAAAAGGAAATCGGCAAACTGAAGAAGGGCGCCGAGGCAACCTTTACGGTGGGCGCGCTCGGCGGCAAGGAGTTCAACGGCGAAGTTACCAACATCAGCCCTGTGGCCGACCGCCTGTCGCGCACCTATGAGGCCAAAATTCAGGTGAATAACCGCAGCGGCGAACTCAAGCCTGGTATGGTTTGCGACGTTCGCATCGACATTGCCGACAACCAAAAACGGCTGCTCGTGCCCTACCTCTGCGTGACACGGGACAACGAGAATCAGCAATATGTGTATCTGATTGATAAAAAGGCAAATATGGCACAGAAACGCATCGTGACAACGGGCAACTACTACGACAAGTTTCTGGAAATAACATCGGGCCTGAACGAGGGCGACCTTGTGGTGAAGAACGGAAAGGACAAACTGACCAACAACTGCTTAATTTCCTTCTGATTATGAAAACTACATTCATCGAACACGCAATGCGCAACAACAAGATTGTCATAACCATTGTGCTGACGCTAATGGTTGTGGGCATTGTGGCGCTGAGAAAAATGCCGCGCAACGAATTCCCCGTATTCACTGTGCGTCAGGGAGTTGTGGTGGGAGTTTATCCTGGAGCATCGTCGGAGCAGGTGGCCGAGCAACTGACCACCGCTGTTGAGAACTATACCTTTGGTTTTAAGGAAGTTAAAAAGAGCGGTACCTACTCCTATTCGCGCGAGGGCATAATGTATATGTTTGTGGAACTGACCGCCGACTGCAAAGACGCCGACGAGTTCTGGTCGAAATACAAGCACGGGCTGGAGTTACTGAAATCGTCGCTGCCGTCGGGCGTGCTGGCGCTCGTGGCCAACTCCGATTTTGGCGACACATCGGCGCTATTAATCTCGCTTTCAAGCGATAACCACACCTACAAAGACCTTGAACTGTGGCTGAAAAAACTTGAGGCCGAGGTGCGCAAGATTCCCGCCACATCGAAGGTGAAAAACGTGGGACTGCAGAAAGAGAAGATTTTTGTGAATGTGGACCCCGATAAACTTAACGAGTACAATATCAAGGCTTTATCGCTGTTGGGCGCTTTCCAATCCAACGGGCTTGTGGGCTACGCGGGCGACATTGACGACGGCGAGACGCTGCTAAACCTTCATTTTGGCGAGAATTATGAATCGGAAAAGGACCTTGCCGAGCAGATTGTCTATTCGGACCCCGACGGCAACGTGGTGAGGCTCAAGGACATAGCCACCATTGAGCGCCGCTACGACGACCCCGACAGTTACATCAAGCAGGACGGCCGCAAGACCATTCTGCTGTCGCTCGAAATGCAGAACGGCAACAACATTGTGGAGTACGGCGAGGCGGTGGACAAGGCCATTGAGACGTTCAAGGCGCAACTGCCTGACGGAATTGACGTTGAGAAGATTTCGGAACTGCCGAAATACGTGAAGGAGTCGGTGAACGACTTTATGCGCGAGTTCCTGATTGCCATCATCGCCGTCATCTGCGTGACAATGCTGCTTCTGCCGCTGCGAGTGGCTTCGGTGGCTGGCATCACGGTGCCAATATCGGTGCTGATAACGCTGGCGGTGCTCTACTTCTTCGGCATCGAACTCGAAATGGTGTCGCTGGCGTCGCTGATTCTGGTTCTGGGAATGATTGTCGATAACTCTATTGTGGTGATTGACAACCACGTAGAAATGATTGACCACGGTTTGTCGCCGTGGCACTCGGCCATCAAGAGCGCCAAGGAATTGAGCGGCTCGGTGATTGTGGCCACCATCGCCATCATCTGCGTTTATGCGCCGCTGGCGTTTATGGTTCCTGGCTCGGCGGGCGAATTTCTGGAGATTTTCCCGCCCGTGGTTGCCATCGCACTCATCATTTCGGTGATAATTGCCTTAATGTTAGTGCCTTATCTCGATTTTGTTTTCATAAAGAAGGGACTGAAAAACCGCAGCGAAGAGGGCGAAAAGAAAAAACGCCGCTCGTTCCTCGACGTTATGCAGAGCGTTTACGACCGATTGCTCGAACGTTCGTTCAACCATCGTGGAGCGGTGATTATCAGCGCGTTAGTCATCATCGGACTGTCGTTCTGGGGATTCACAACCATCGACCAGGCGCTGTTCCCGAAAGTTGAGCGCAACCAGTTTGCCGTTGAGGTTTATCTGCCAACGGGCGCATCGCTTGCGCAGACCGAGGCGGTGGTGGATAGTGTTGAGCAACTGCTACTTAACGACGAGCGCGTTACCAAAGTAACGACGTTCATCGGCACCAGTTCGCCGCGATTCCACACCGTTTACGCGCCCAAAATGCCAGCGCCAAACTTCGGGCAACTGCTTGTGAATACGGTCTCGAACCAAGCCACTAAAGACATTGTAAGAGATTATGAATCAACCTATTCGAACCGCTACCCGAACGCCTACGTCAAATGGCGGATTCTGGCAATGCAGTTCACGCCGTCGCCAATCGAGATTCGTATATCATCGGACTCGATTAGTGACATTCATAAGGTTGAAAAACAGGTATTTGACATTATCAACAAGACCGCAGACATCAGTTGGGCGCGTTCCGATTGGGACCAAAAGCAGCAGAACATCCGCATCGACGTTGACCGCGACAAAGCCAACCGTCTTGGAATATCGAAAAGCCTGATAGCCACATCGTTAATGGCAGGATTCGGCGGTCTGCCGCTCACCACAATCTGGGAAGGCGACTACCCCATCGACGTGCAGTTGACAATGAAGAACGACGGTGAGACCGAAGGCATTGAAACGCTGGAAAACAAATACATAGCATCGCCAAAAACGTTCAGCACCGTGCCTTTGCGTTCAATTGCTACGCTGCGTCCCGAATGGAACGAGGGCACCGTGGTTCACCGCAACGGCGTGCCGACGCTCACCATCGCCATCGACGAGGAGGCGGGCTACGTGGCATCGAACATCTTGAACGAACTTATGCCGCAGATTGCCGCTTTGGACCTGCCTGTGGGCACGTCAATAAGTTACGGCGGCGACTACGAGGGAACTGAAGAGGTGTTTGTGCCAATGGGTATTGCGCTGGGTTTGAGTATTTTACTCATTTTCTTCGTGCTTCTGTTCCAGTTCAAGAAATTCAAAGTGGTGCTACTCATAATGTCGGGAATGCTAATGACCATTCCTGGTGCCGTAATTGGCTTGAAACTAACGGGTTATCCGTTCAGCATCACGGCTTTTGTGGGCATCACAAGTCTTTGCGGAATGATTGTGCGCAACGGCATCATTCTAATCGATTACGCCCGCGAACTGCGTGACAAAGAGAAACTTATGGTGCGCGAGGCCGCCATTGCCGCAGGCAAGCGCCGTATGCGCCCAATCTTCCTGACATCGGCTGCGGCCGCAATGGGCGTTGTGCCAATGATTATCAGCCGCTCGCCGCTGTGGGGCCCGCTCGGAACGGTCATCTGCTTCGGCCTGCTCGTCTCAATGGTGCTGGCGCTGTTTGTCCTGCCAATTCTGTACGACGTTTCGTACGACGACAAACTGAAGAAACCAGGAATCTGGACCGTGCCTTACAATCAGAAATTTGCCAAATTCACGGTTGTGGCGTTGCTCGTCGGCGCTTCGACGTTAATCGCCAACAGCGCTGAGGCACAGCCGATTACACTTGACTCGCTTAAACACGCCGCACTGCTCAACAACCAGCAGATTAAAAACTCCGAACTGGACATTGAGGCCGCCGAGCAGCAGAAAAAAGAGGCTTTCACCAAGCATTTCCCAACGGTGAGCGCTTCGGCTGTGGCAATGAAATCGGTCAATCCGCTTGTCGATATGGATATGTCGTCGGACGGAATGCTCTCGTCGAGTCCCACCTACAACAGTATGATGGAGCAGGCTGGGCAAGTTCAGCAACTTCAACAGGCCGCGCAGGCTGGTAATATGGAAGCAGCACAACAACTGAAACAGTTGCAGGATGCTGGTGTTATAGACCAACTGACAAGTTTGCGAAGTATGATGGGCGCAATGGAAGGATTTATGCCTATCATTCAAGAGATTATCGAAGATAAGAAGAACAGTCTCGACTATATGAACACCGCTGCCCTGATGGTGGCAATGCCGCTTTACGCTGGTGGCCGAATCTACAACGGCAACAAACTGGCCGCGCTGGCCGAGGACGTGAGCCACTACAAGAAGGATATGGCCGTTGACGAGGTGATGATACGCACCGAGGAACTCTACTGGACGCTGCAGTCGCTCATTGAGAAGGGCAAGACGGTGCAAGAGTACAAGAATATGCTCGACACGCTCTACCGCGACGTGAACAATTACGTGGAGGCTGGTCTGGCGCAGCGCAACGACCTGCTGAAAGTGCAGTTGAAGCAGAACGAGTTGGAGACCAACTACCGCAAGGTTCAGAACGGCATTGAACTCACCAAACGCGCTATCTGTCAGCACGTTGGCATTCCATACACCGACAGCATTGAGTTCGAAACCGCCCATTTCGACCGCCTTGTGGAGGTCAGCCAATCGTCAACCGAGGAGTTGGTTGAAGGCCGCAAGGAGTACCAACTGCTGAACAAAGCCGTGGAGGCGCAGGAGTTGCAGAAGAAGATGATTCGAGGCGAGTATATGCCGCAGGTGGCCGTGGCTGGCGCGGGCTACTGGCTCGATATGATGGACAACCGCTCGACCAACGCCCTGGGAATGCTCACCGTGACCATTCCGCTCACCGACTGGTGGGGCGGCAGCCACAAAATCAAACAACAGAACGTGAAACTTGAGCAGGCGCGTATGCAACTGAGCGAGAAGACCGAACTGATGAGCCTGCAAATCCGCCAAATGACCGACGAGTTGAGCGTGAACGATTTTCAGATTTCAGTCTCACAAAAATCAGTCGACCAAGCGCAAGAGAACCTGACCGTGAGCCAGAACAACTATCAGGCAGGCGTCATTGGCATATCGGATTTGCTTGAGGCACAGGCCGTTTACCAGCAAGCCAAAGACAACCTGACCGAAGCCAACTGCAACTATCAGATTACTGCGGCAAAGTATCTGGTGCTGACGGGGAATTATAAATAGGTGGATTTTGGATTAATAATGAGGATTTTAGAATACAAAACGGTTAAAAACATTGAATCGGCGAATTGTGGCGGAAAGCTGCAATTTGCCGGTTTAATTGTTTGTCTGTTTGTGCTTTTGTTTGTGTTTTCTATCAAAACGCTTATTTTTGCACCACTTTTTAAATAGCGCACTTAAATCGCTGAAAATGACTGATAAGCAACAGACTATCAAAAACGAAGTTACCGTCGAAGGAACTGGTTTGCACACTGGGGCACACGTGAAGATGACTTTCAAACCCGCCCCAATCGATTTTGGATACAAATTTCAACGCATTGACTTAGAAGGAAAACCCGTTATTCCGGCTTTGGCCGAATATGTGATTGACACTTCGCGCGGAACCACCATTGGCCGCGGCGATGCCCGTGTTTCAACCATCGAGCACGTGATGGCCGCCGTTTACAGCTACGGAATCGATAACATCCTTATCGAGATTGACGGCCCCGAAACACCGATTATGAGTGGCAGCTCAATCGAGTTTCTTGAAGCTCTGAAAAAAGCCGGAATCGAAGAACAAGAGGCTGAGCGCCAATATTTTGAGGTTAAGGAGAATATCCGCTACGTGAACCCGGAAAAGGGCATCGAGATAATCGCCTACCCCGACTCAAAATTCAGTATCGATGTGCTTATCGACTTCAACTCGAAAGTGCTCGGACAGCAGTTCGCCAGCATCGACGACATCAGCGATTTCGAGAAAAATATTGCCAACTGCCGCACCTTCGTCTTCGCCCACGAGCTGGTTCCGCTGTTCAATATGAACCTGATTCGCGGCGGACAGCTCGACAACGCCATTGTGATTGTCGAGAACAAAATCTCGCAGGAAGAGTTCGACCGCATTGCCGACTTCTGCAACAAGCCGCGCGTGACAGCCCGCGAGGGAATCCTCAACGAGGACCTGAAATACGACAACGAACCGGCACGCCACAAGCTGCTCGACATTATCGGCGATCTGGCCCTGACCGGACGAAAAATAAAAGGCAAATTCATTGCCAAAAAGCCCGGACACTTTGCCAACACCGAGTTTGCCAAGCAGATTCGCCAGTGCATAAAGTTCCAGCAGAAAAACGGCGTTGCGCCAATCTACCACCCCGACCAAAAGCCCATCTACGACATCAACGACATAATGAAACTGCTGCCCCACCGGCCGCCGTTCCTGCTTGTCGACAAAATTATTGAGATGACCGAAAACTCGGTGGTTGGAATCAAATGCGTCACAATGAACGAACCGTTCTTTGTGGGCCACTTTCCGCAAGAGCCCGTGATGCCCGGCGTGCTTCAGATTGAGGCAATGGCCCAGGTGGGCGGAATTCTGGTGCTGAAAGACCTTGAAAAGCCGCAGGAGTGGTCGACCTACTTCCTGAAAATCGACAACGTGAAGTTCAAGCGCAAGGTGGTGCCAGGCGACACGCTCATTTTCAAACTCGAATACCTTGCCCCTGTTCGCCGCGGCCTGTGCCATATGCGCGGACAGATGTTCATTGGCTCGGCTTTGGTTATGGAGGCCGAAATGATGGCGCAGCTTGTGCACAACAAAACCGAGGAGAATAACGAAACGAATACTGAAGAATAATGACAAACAAATTTTCAAACATCCATCCGGATGCCAAAATAGGGCAGAATGTTGAGATTGGCCCTTTTGTAACCATCGACAAGGATGTTGTTATCGGCGACGGAACAAAGATTATGAGCGGCGCCGTTATTTTTGAGGGAACACGCATCGGCTGCAACTGCCGCATTTTCCCGCACGCCGTGCTGGGAGCCGTTCCGCAAGACCTGAAATTCGTTGGCGAATACACCACCTGCGAGATTGGCGACAACAACACCATCCGCGAGTTTGTGACCATCAACCGCGGCACCAATTCAACCGGCCGCACCGTCATCGGCAACAACAACCTGCTGATGGCCTACACCCACGTCGGCCACGACTGCATTCTGGGCAACAACCTGATTATCTCGAACGCCACACAGTTTGCCGGCGAGGTTCACGTTGACGATTTCGCTGTGATTGGCGGCGGCTCGCTCATTCATCAGTTCACACACATTGGTTCATATATGATGCTGCAAGGCGGCACTCGCGTCAGCAAGGATCTTCCGCCTTACGTGATTGTTGGTGGTGAGCCGGCTTCGTATTTCGGCCTCAACCTTGTTGGTCTGCGCCGTCGCGGATTCGATAACGACACCATCAACGCTATTCACGACGCCTACCGCATCATCTACCAGGGCGGAATGAATACCACGCAGGCTCTCGACAAAATTATGGAAACCCTGCCGCAAAGCACCGAGCGCGACTACATTGTATCGTTCATCAAAGGGTGCACACGCGGTATTGTTCCAAGCTGCATAAGCCGAAAATAATCGGACGCTGAAGCGCTTTTGAGTAAATATTCAGGTCCGGGGGCAACAATGCTTCCGGACTTTTTTTATGCTTTTCCGGCGCGGTTCCCCGTCGAAATCCGAAAAATCTGCCGCCTAACGGCTTAAAAATTATCGCATATCAAAAATATAAATTACACATTTTTTAAAAAAAATCTATATTTGTAAAATATCTATTTTAAGACATTCTAAAAAATGGAATCGGGTAAAAGAATAATTGTGCCCTGGGATTTTACCGAAGTGGCACAAAACGCATTGGCACACGCAGTTAGAATTGCCAAGGTGTTGGAGAACAGCATTGCGCTTCTTCATATCGCCAAAAGCGACAAAGATGTTGACGACGCAAAGCAGAAACTTCAGCAGGTGGCCGCCGAAGCCGAAAAAGCCAACGGGCTCAAAGTGGAAGCCGTTGTTCTGGTTGGAACCATTTTCACCACCATCGGCGAGTACACTCGTGACAACGACGACATCAACCTTGTGATAATGGGCACACACGGTATGAAGGGTATGCAGAAGTTGACCGGCAGCTGGGCTTTGAAAGTGATTGTCAGCTCGTACGCGCCGTTTATTGTTGTGCAGGACCCGCCGCTCGAGAACTCCACTTACAGCAAGATTGTCTTCCCGGTCGATTTCAAGAACGAGAACCGCGAAAAACTGGTTTGGGCCATCTATTTCGGCAAGATTTTCAACGCAAAAATCTGCTTCATCAAGCAGGAGGTCAGCGACTCGGCTCTTGTGAAGAAGGTGAACACCAATCTGTCGTTCGCTAAGAAATATCTTACCAAATACGAGGTTGAATACGAGATTGAAACCGCGGCCAACGGCAAGTTCGAAGACCAGACCATTGAGTACGCAAAACGTATTGAGGCCGACCTGATGATGATTATGACCACCAAGAACATCGGCACTCTCGACTATGTTCTGGGCGCCAGCGAACAGTACATCATTGCCAACACGGCTCGCATTCCGGTAATGTGCGTCAACCCGCGCAAGAACTCAAATTTTGCTTTGGGCTCGCTTTATTAATTGATAATGATTCCGTTACAATAAGACCGCCGCTTGAGAGAGTGGCGGTTTTTTTGTCGGCGCCGGAAAACATATTTTCAAACTTCGGGCAAGCTTTTTTGTGGAAAAACATTAATTTCGTGAATCGAAATCCATCTATGGGCAGAACATACTACTATTACATCGACCGCTTGAAGGTGTTTTTGATGTGCCTCATCATCTTTCACCAGACGCTGATTGCATACGGCGGAATCGGCCATTGGTACTATGTCTCGACCGACCGTTTCGACGGGACGGCACTCATCGTGGTCAACACCATTAAAACGGTGAACCTCTCGTTTCTGGCGGCCGCCTTTTTCCTGATGTCGGCAATGCTGGCGCGGGCGTCGTACCACCGCTGGGGCTTCCGCGAGTTTGTCAAACGGCGCGTTTTGCGGCTGGGCATTCCATTAGCCGTTTACGCCTTTTTGTTCCATCCAACGGTGGTTTTCTTTGTTGCAAGAATGTACGGTATGCCATCGGACTGGTTCACATTTTGGTGCTACTTGATGAAACACGAATTCTCGCTCGGTCCAATGTGGTTCATAGCCACACTGCTGACTTTGGAGCTGCTCTACGCCGTTTATGAGCGGTTCTGCCCAAGCATTGAGCCGCTGATGGCCGAATTGTGGAAGCAGACACCCGCTTTGCGGGCCACATTGTTTGTGGCAATATTCGGCATCATCTCGTTCATTGTAAGGCTTTTCTCGCCTGCGCGAGCCTCACAGCCGGGCATCCAGTGGGGATTTTACCCGGTTTACATCGGAATGTTCATATCGGGACTGATAGCCCAGCGCAACGACTGGATTCACAAACTGAAAATCGGATTCGCGCTGCCGTGGCTGCTTTTTTCGTTGCTCTGCCTGCCGATGCTGCTGCTGTCGGTTCATTACATTGAGGACTGGAGCGCATTCACTGGCGGACTCAATATGCAATCGCTCTTCTACGCCCTTTGGGAGCCGATGATTAGCTGCGGAATGTGCCTTTTCCTGATGTCGGTTTTCTTCAGGTATTTCAACCGCCCGAACAAAAAGGCCGCAATGCTGAGGCGATTGTCGTACACGGTATTTTTCATCTGCCCCGCCGTGATTGTCCCTTTCACCAGGTTGTTTGAGTCAATGGCTATGCCGGTCACTCTCAAATGGTTTTTCACGGCTGTTTTGAGCATTGTTGGCTGCTTTACGGCGGCATTCCTGCTTCACAAATCGTTCTCCCTGGTACAAAAGGCTTTCAAGAAGTAGCTGGGGTTTCCAGCGTTTTTTGTGCAAAAACCTTCCGTCTAATCCCGCTTAAGCGCATTAAAAAAGCCGCCTCATTGCTGAAGCGGCTTTTACAAACAATTAATATACTCCTATGAAAAACAATTCATTAGTTGTTCTCCGGACGCAGTTTGCGAACGGTAACGGCTGTCTGCCACATCTCGCTCTCGCGCATTGCCTTCAGTTCCTTCTCAAGGCCGACGCGGTAGTCGGGTTTCGAGTTGCTGTCGATTGAGATTTGAGCCTCAATACCGCTCTTAACTGACAGGTAGAGCCACTCCATAACGGGTTTCACTGCATCGTGGAAACGCGGGAACCAGTCGAGAGCGCCGCGCTGTGCGGTTGTTGAGCAGTTTGCGTACATCCAGTCCATACCGTTCTTAGCGAAGAGCGGCATAAGCGACTGAGTCAACTCCTCAACAGTCTCGTTGAAGGCCTCCGACGGGGTGTGTCCGTGCTCGCGCAGAACCTCGTATTGAGCCAGCAGCAAGCCCTGGATGGCGCCCATCAGTGAGCCGCGCTCACCGGTAAGGTCAGAAGTGGCCTCACGCTGGAATGTGGTCTCGAACAGATAGCCCGAGCCGATGCCGATGCCAAGAGCCAAGGTGCGGTCCATTGCGCGGCCGGTAGCATCCTGGTAAACAGCGTATGACGAGTTCAGGCCGCGGCCCTCAAGGAACATTGTGCGCAGCGATGTGCCCGAACCCTTCGGTGCAACCATAATAACATCGATGTCTTTTGCAGGAACGCAGCCGGTGCGGTCGTTCCAGGTGATGGCGAAACCGTGCGAGAAGTAGAGAGCGTTGCCCGGTTTCAGGTGCTTCTGAAGTGTCGGCCAAACTGACATTACAGCAGCGTCAGACAGCAAGCACATAACAATTGTGCCGCGCTCGGCAGCCTCTTCAATCGAGAAGAGAGTCTTGCCCGGAATCCAACCGTCGGCAACAGCCTTGTCGTAAGTCTTGCCCTCGCGCTGGCCAACGATAACGTTGAAGCCGTTGTCGCGCAGGTTGAGCGACTGGCCAGGACCCTGAACGCCATAACCGATGACGGCGATGGTCTCGTTCTTTAATATTTCACGTGCTTTTTCCAATGGAAACTCTTCGCGGGTCATCACGTTCTCGATAACACCGCCAAAATTCATTTGTGCCATTTTATTTTGCTTTAAATTAAACTGTTATCACATTTTTACGAATCAGCGATTCGAACTGCGAAAGTAAAAGACTTTCAGCAATTTTCAATATTTTTTTTTCAGTCAATGTAAATTAAAATGCAATCTTTTCAATCGTCTTTTATTTTGTAATAATTTTTGAAGGACGGATGCGGTCAACAATGACCGTATCATCTTCAATATGAAAAATATAAACCCAACGGCGGTTGTGGCTTACCATTCGCCGAGCCTTTAGATGGTACTTTAAAATATCAGCCATTGTGCTTATACGATACAAATCGGCAAATAAAGCCAGCGATTGTACTTCAGCCATCATTGTATCGAGATACCTGCGTGCACTTTCAAAATCTTTCACCGTCAGCAGGAAATCTGCTAAATCTTCAATATCATTCCACGCTTTCCGCGAAATCCTAACCCTGTAGTTTTTCATTTTTCTCAAGGTAGCGGTTCCAAACTGCATCAAAAAACTCCTCTACCGTAGCCAATTCATTTTCAGGTGTTTTTGACACGACAGTCTGCTGTGCAACGCGACTTTTTCGCCCGCTTTTTGCACGTGGAATTTGCATAGTGTCGTTTGTGAAAGATGAATCCATATTCATAATTTTTGATTGCAAAATACAATTTTTATCGGGATTACAATCAGATTGTATCATCGTTTTGCTACTGCTCGTCATCTTTTAAAGGCACAAATCGTGGTTTATCAACTCTTAATCTGTGGCTTGTTATACTAATACAAACTTGACCAAATTCGCATACTAAAAACTCGTTATATTTTGATTTCGAGATTTCCATTTCATCAATAATTGCTATACAAGGGTCCATATCCATCTTTACCTCTATAGGATGTTCAAAATGAAAATCCAATAGTGGCAGCATATTACCGTATTCTCCTGCAAAGAAACGATAAGTCAACGCTTCAATAGTAATTATCAAGTCACCAGATTCATTGTCCCAACAAAAAGAGTATATTCCACAATCGTGAAATCTCTCATTGTCTTCAAGAAACATCTCAATGTTCTCAATGCCGTCAATCAGTGCTTCAGCTCCATCCCTTATGGTACTATTGTATTTGTACATAGCACTCCTAAATCCTAACTCCTACATCCCAAATCAATTCTCCATTGTCAATTGGCGGTGCTTCTCCTCGCGCTCATTGATATAATCGCTGATATGCTCGCGGCGGCTTTTGGTAATGGCTATGCGGCCCGAGCGCACGTACTGCAGCACGCATTTGAACTCCTGCAGCGCGGCGTAGAGCGACTCAATATCCTCCGTCAGGCCGGTTTTGGTGACAATGGCGTAGGTGGGGTTAACTTCCACAATATTAGCGTCGTGCAGGCGGATTTGACGCGAAATGCCCTTCTCGTTCAGCATTGTCGGCGTTGAAATCTTGAACAGGCCGCATTCTTGGATAAATATCTCATCGTCAGTGTAATAGTTGGCCTGAAGCACATCAATCTTCTTCTCAATCTGACGGGTGATTTTGTCGATTGTCTCCTCGTCGCTGTAGCAGGTAATGGTGTATTTGTGAATGCCCTTAATGCTTGACGCCGAGACGTTCAGGCTCTCAATGTTCACCTGACGGCGCGTGAAAACAGCCGTGATTTGGTTCAGCAATCCCGCAAGGTTCTCCGAGAAAACCAGAATGGTGTATAATGTTTTGTTCTCTTGTTCCATTTTTATCTAATTGTTTTTCAATCCAATAAATCAATAATCCGATTGTCCGATTCAATAATTCAGTCATTCAATTAGTCAATCCTTCAATTATTTGAACTCCAGCATCATATCGTCAACATCGTGGCCGGGTGCGCACATTGGCAGCACGTTGCCCTCCTCCTCAACAGCCACCTGAAGCAGATAGGGGCCTTTGGTGTCCATCATTGTGCGGACGGCGGCGGCAAGGTCTATGCGGTCGATAACTGTCTGACACGGAATGCGATAGGCTTCGGCAATCTTCATAAAATCGGGGTTCGTCATCGGGGTGAACGAATAGCGGCGGTTGAAGAACATTGCCTGCCATTGGCGAACGTTGCCCAAATAGTTGTTGTTGAGCAAGATAAGTTTCACGGGAACCTGATTCTCCATAATGGTGCCTAACTCCTGAATGGTCATCTGCAAGCCGCCGTCGCCAAGGAAGACGCACACATCGCGGTCGGGGGCGCCGAAAGCCGCTCCAATGCCGGCCGGCGTGCCGAAACCCATTGTGCCCATTCCGCCCGAAGTGACCACGCTGCGGCGTTGGGTGAACTTGAAATAACGGGCAGCCATCATTTGGTTCTGACCAACATCGGTGACCATAATAGCCTTATTTCCAGTTTGTTGTGTGACAACATTCACAACCTCGCCCATTTTTATCGGGCCTTCGGTAGGGTGAATTTCTTTTTCGATAACCACCGTGCGCTCCTTCTCAAAATATGGCTTGAAACTCTCAATCCATTCGGTGTGGCTGTTCTTTTTCAGCAACTTATTCACCTGTGCCAGAGTCTGTTTGCAGTCGCCAAGCACAGCAAGGTCAACCTTCACGTTCTTGTTAATCTCCGACGGGTCGATATCGAAATGAATTTTTTTGGCTTGAGTGGCGTAAGTGCTCAACTTGCCAGTGATACGGTCGTCGAAGCGCATTCCCACGGCAATCAGCAGGTCGCACTCTTGAGTCTTGACGTTCGACGCCAGGCTGCCGTGCATTCCGAGCATTCCAACGTTCAGCCGGTGCTCCGACGGCAGTGCCGACAAGCCCAGCAACGTGCAGCCGGCCGGCATATCGGCGGTCTCCAAAAACTCGCGCATCTCGTCTTGGGCGTTGCCCAGTTCAACACCTTGACCAACAAGCACCAGCGGGCGTTTGGCGGCGTTTATCATTGCGGCGGCCTCGCTAATGGCCACAGGGTCAATGTCGGGTTCGGGCACGTATCCGCGGATAAAATCGATATGCTGCGGCTCGTATTCAACCATTCCCACCTGTGCGTTTTTGGCGAAGTCGAGCACCACAGGGCCCGGACGGCCGCTGCGGGCAATGTAGAACGCGCGGCTCACAGCCCACGCCACATCCTCGGGGCGGCGAATCTGATAGGCCCACTTCGATATTGGCTGCGTAACGCCCACAAGGTCAACCTCTTGAAAGGCATCGCTACCAAGGAACGAAGCGCCCACCTGACCGGCAATCACCACAATTGGGGTGCTGTCCATCATTGCGTCGGCAATGCCTGTAATGGTGTTGGTTACGCCCGGGCCGCTCGTTACAAGGCAGACGCCCACTTTTCCGCTCACGCGGGCATAGCCCTGTGCGGCGTGCGCGGCAGCCTGCTCGTGGCGTACCAATATGTGATTCAGCGTTTTACGGTGGTCGTAGAGTGCATCGAAAGTTGGCATTATGGCGCCGCCCGGATAACCGAACATCACGTCAACCCCTTCATTTTCAAGCGAGCGCATCAGCGCCTCCGCTCCTGTTATTTTTTCTTTCATAATTCTTCAAGTATGAACTTCATTATTTTATCGTATCTTTTGTCTATTTCGGATTTATACCATACTACTTTTTTCTCTGTCATCTTTTGGATTTCTCTCTGTTGTAAAAGTACATTATATGAATCACGTTTTTCTTTAAAAGGAACGTTTCCTATTGAGCAATTGTGTGATTTAGAAATCAATAGATAATTACCCAAACAATCTAAATACTCATCGATAAACCTTTGGTCATAGTTGCCATATCCACCCTTGCGAGGACCGCAGTCAGGCGGCGTTTGTGGTGCAATATGTTCCAATTCGGGACTTTTAATTTGGCTCATTGGTATAAAACTATAGCCGCGCTTTTCTTGTAGGCGTAAATGGTTTTCATATTTCCACAACAAATGAATCGCCATCGTATGGTTTAATTCGCCATTCAACTTATTTTCAAACTCCTCGTCCGTCCAATAGTAACCATTTTCTTTAATTTCTTTAACTTGGTTAATAATAGGATTAACATCAGGTTCTTCTTCTGTAAATTTTTCAAAAACTCCATTGATTCTATCTTCAAGGTGCGCTCTAGTTCCTATTATTCTGTGACGTAATATAAGAGATTCTAATGCTGCAAAAAGGTCTGCTTTTTCTGCATCAGGTATGTCATATTCATACGCTTTAATTACAAATGGAATCATTTGAGTTTTACCAAGCAATGCTAAAGAGTAAATTTCATAGATATTCTTTTCGTTGAAAAAAGGTTTTAAACTATTAAAACAGTTTTCAAGTTCAAGAGTAAAGTTCATTATGAAATCAACTGAAGATTCCTTCTGTGATAATTCTTTGTCAATTTTATCTGTGGATACATCTATTTTCAAAGTGTTAAAATAAACCCGTAAAGCATATAATAGCACATCGTCTTCATTAATGTTATTTTCAATCGTGGCTATTGCTTTATAAATATTTTCAAAACGCTCCTGTAATTCTTTGATTTTTGCGGTTTTATCTTCGTCACCTATTGTTGAAGATATTTGCACTTCGTACATAAAACGAGCCTTATACACTTCAAGTTTAGTTGGGAGTTTTCCTCTATCATTTTGGAAAATAAACATTTGTATGGCTTCCGATTGTTCGTCTACAATATGAGTGGTGCAAACGGAATTTATTATTGTATCAATGTACTTCTCACAAACTTCAACACTTTTGTTTTTCAACTCTTTTTTAAAATAATCAAAAGATTTTGCTATCCTTTCAGCAGACAATGTTTCAAGATTTTTCTTTGAAGATTTTATCCCATCAATAACATAATCCTTAAAAAATCGATTATCGTATTCAACTGTAGAAAATCTGTATTCATTAGGATTCCTTTTTATGGTATCTTCTTTAATTTTTATTTTTTCATCAGTAAGTTTTCCTTTCAAGTCTTCTATTTTTCTAAAAACAGCCGAAAGAAATATTTCAATGGTTGTTAATCTCTGTTGACCATCAATAATGTAATATTTATTTGAACCTTCTTTTTCAAAGATAAAATGGCCAAAATAATAGGGCTTATTTGATACGCTTTCTATATAATCATCTACATCTAACAAAAACTGCTTAACCTGTTTCTCAGTATCCCAAGAATAGGCTCGCTGATATTTTGGCACACTTATATGGTTGCCACTTAACATTTTGCGAATGGTTGTTTTTGTTTCCATAATCAGTCCTTTTATTTAGAAAAACTATTTTTTTCCCTCAATAAGTTTAAGAGCCGCTGACGCGCCATCTAAAAAACTCTGCACTGTTACATACATTGAAACTATGTCATTATAAGGGTATATTGTTGATTCTGCGAAAGATAACGCTTCGTTAATCAAAGCCTTTTCATATTGTCCAAGGTCATCAATTACTACATCCTTAAGAATGGCGGATTCAGTTTTGTCAAATTTTCCGTCAAAAGATAACGATTCTGAATTGTTTGTCGAAAGTTCAATGGCTACTTCAGCTCCTTTTAAAAAATCTACAATCGCTTCAGCAACAGCATCAGAATGATTATCGGGGTCGCCAATAGAAGATTTAGCATAATCAGCGGCCTGTTTTCTCAAAACATCGTTGTATTCGCCAAGATTTACTTCGTTCATCTCATCAAGAAAGACATCCATTTCTTCGGCTTCATCGTGAACACCATCTTTCTCATTTATTGCAATGATATGCAAACGTGTTTCATCTTTTAACTTGTAGTTTTCATAATTGAGACAACACCAGAAATGGTCATCATTTAAATCTTGAATGGCTTTTTCTTCTTTGAGTGTTAAACGCTTTTTTGGGGGGCTGACAAACAATAAATAAACATTATCGGCAGCCGATAAATATTGCGATAATTCACCCTTGATTAATTCGGTAACTTCTTGAATACGGCCTTTAACGGGTGTTTCTCCATCAATCAAAAGCACAGATTCCGCATTTTTAATGCTATCCGCAATGTGCGAAGAATCCTCGTCACATAATCCTTGTGCATTGGGAAAACCAAAATAATCAAATACACGAGAGCAAACATTTTCAGGTGTCAACCCTAACTGCATTTGCTTCAGTTCGCCGTAATTCAATTTACGATAATCGTATTCCATAACTTTTTGTTTCTCAATTCAACGGACGTGGCAATGCCGCGTCCCTACATCAAAATCATTTATCGAAAATCTGTGCAAATCCGTTAAATCTGTGTTCCCGATAGCTATCGGGACTGTGCGAAAACCATCATTCCGGAATAATCCTCACCGCGCCTTTGTCGGCCGAACTAACCATCGACG
>CAMJCK010000011.1:0-80735 GCA_946404125.1 uncultured Bacteroidota bacterium
TCGCAATGGTACAACGAGTTGGTTGTGAAAGCCGACTTGGCCGAGAACTCAGCCGTGCGTGGCTGTATGGTGATAAAACCTTATGGATATGCAATTTGGGAGAAGATGCACGATGCTTTGGACAAAATGTTCAAGGAGACTGGGCACGTGAACGCTTATTTCCCGCTTTTCATCCCGAAATCGTTCCTTAGCCGCGAGGCCGACCACGTTGAGGGCTTTGCCAAGGAGTGCGCCGTGGTTACCCACTACCGCCTGAAAACCAATCCCGACGGCTCGGGCGTGATAGTTGACCCCGAAGCCAAACTCGAGGAGGAGCTGATTGTCCGCCCAACTTCGGAGACTATCATCTGGAGCACATATAAAAACTGGATTCAGTCGTACCGCGACCTGCCGATTTTGTGCAACCAATGGGCCAACGTAGTCCGCTGGGAGATGCGCACGCGTTTGTTCCTTCGCACCGCCGAATTCCTTTGGCAGGAAGGCCACACAGCCCACGCCACCAAAGAGGAAGCCGAGGTTGAGGCCCGCAAGATGCTCGATGTTTACGCCAAGTTTGCCGAGGAGTTTATGGCCGTGCCAGTCATCAAAGGTGTGAAGACGGCCAACGAACGTTTCGCAGGTGCTCTCGATACCTATTGCATCGAGGCTCTGATGCAGGATGGCAAGGCTCTGCAGGCTGGTACATCGCACTTCCTGGGACAGAATTTCGCGAAAGCGTTCGATGTGAAATTCCTGAACAAAGAGGGCAAGCAGGAGTTGGTTTGGGCCACAAGCTGGGGCGTTTCAACCCGTCTGATGGGCGCGCTCATAATGTCGCATTCCGACGACAACGGCCTTGTTCTGCCGCCGAAACTCGCACCAATTCAGGTGGTTATCGTGCCAATCTTCAAAGGCGACGAGGAGAATGCCAAGATGCGTGAGTTGGGCAACAAGCTCAAAGCCGACCTTGAGGCTAAAGGCCTGTCAGTTAAGTTCGATGACCGCGACACGCAGAAACCGGGCTGGAAGTTTGCTCAGTACGAGCTGCAGGGAGTTCCGGTGCGCATCGCCTTTGGCGCCCGCGACCTTGAGAACGGCACCGTTGAGATTGCCCGCCGCGACACGCTCGAGAAGGAGACATATCCGGTTGGTCAGGCTGTTGACATCTGCACCAAACTGATGGACGAGATTCAGGCCAACATCTACAAGAAAGCGCTCGATTTCCGCGCCGCCAACATCACCAAAGTCGATACTTGGGAAGAGTTTGAGGCAGCGCTCGCGAAGGGCGGCTTTGTGTCGGCTCACTGGGACGGCACCACCGAAACCGAGGTTGCTATCAAAGAGAAGACAAAGGCCACCATCCGCTGCATTCCGTTGGGCAATCCGCTCGAGGATGGCAAGTGCATTCTGACTGGCAAGCCGTCGAAGCAGCGTGTGCTGTTTGCGATTGCTTACTAACTGAAGGATTGAATAACTGAAGGATTGAATGAAGCCTGGCAGACATAGCGTTTGTCGGGCTTTTTTTTTGTGCTTGTCTTCAGCGTTTGTGTTTTCAGTTTGTGTTTGTGTTAGCGTTTTCAGTTTGTCTCACCATAGGTTTCTTCCGGCTCGGCGGCCATTGGCAGCGATTCTTCTTCGGGCAGGGCGTAGGAGCGGGGCTTGTTGTTGATGGCCAGGAAGTTACGGTTGAGCGCAACTTCCACTTCCCACATTGTATGCTCGAAGCGGGCGGGCGTGAGCTGACATTCCCAGACCACAATCACCTGCCAGCCGTTTTGCAGCAATATCTGGTAGTTCTGCTGGTCGCGCTCGCGGTTGCGGTTGATTTTGGCTTGCCAGAAATCCACATTGCTTTTTGGCATACGGAACTTCGGGCACCCGCTGTGCCCGTGCCAGAAGCAGCCGTTGACAAAAATAGCCGTGCGGTAGCGGCGCAGCACCACATCGGGCTTGCCGGGCACGCTGCGCACATTGAGCCTGTAGCGGTAGCCGCGTTGCCACAGCCATTGGCGCACCTTCAGCTCGGGCTTGGTGTTGCGGCTGCGGATATGCGACATACAGCGGTGCCGCTGTTCGGGTGTTAATGGGTCGGGCATAGTGGGGCGTTACTTGATTCCTTCGATAAATTTGTCGAAATCAGACATTATGGTCTTATCCTGAATTCTGCGAAATTTTTCGTATTCGGCCAAAGCCTTGGCTTCAGCCTCTTCGTGAGTAACAGTCCCGGCATCTTTCAAAATATCGTAATCGTTGAATTGCAAGTGTTTTTCCAGAACCTGTTTCCATTCCGACATTTTTGTTAGAATATGCCTTCTGGCTCTGTTTTCGGCTGTATCGAGAAAAGCTGTCGTCAAAAGGTTCAGCGATTCAACCTCATGTTCCGAAAGGTAATTCTTGGCAACAGTGACATCGCTTTTCACCACGCGGCCGTCGGGGGCGTTTTTCCAGGTCATCAAACCCATATACGGCTTTTCGGCATTGGCTCGGTCGTATATTATTTCGGCTGCCGTTTGGTGGGTTACAGCATAATGCATCATATTCTGGATTGTCTTGTAGAACTGCCGGGTTATTTCAGCCTGTGCATCGTAATCGCAACTGCATTCGGCATATATATCGGTGATTTTCTGGTAGTAACGTCGTTCCGACGTGCGTATTTCACGAATACGCTCAAGAAGTTCCTCAAAGTAGTCGGCACCAAATACATTCTTCCCTTTAAGCCTTTCGTCGTCCATTACGAAACCCTTGACAATGTATTGCTTAAGCACATCAGTTGCCCACCTGCGGAATTGTGTGGCCTCGTAACTGTTCACGCGGTAACCAACGGCAATGATGGCGTCCAAATTATACATCATAACGCCTTGCTCGTCGCAATTGTCCGACGGAATTCGAATTTTTCGAATTGCTGCGGATAATTGCACTTCTCCGCTTTTGTCTATTTCTGACAAATGGTAGTTTATGGTAGAGACGGCAACACCAAAAAGTTCGCTCATTCGTTTTTGCGAAAGCCAGAAAGTTTCATTGTTGAACACAACAGAAACGTTCACTTTGCCTGTCGGTGACTTGTACATCAGGACATTGCCTTCGATGCTGGCGGCAATGTCAGCTGAAGACATATTGTTGGTGAAATAATCTTTTGCGGTCTTTACCTGCGCTTTTTTCTGATCGGCGTTCAGCACAACGGCAATGCAGGCGGTGCGCGACAACAATGCCGATTTCACTTTGCGGTAGCCGCTGTTGTGCAGTTGTGCCATTTCCTCGATTTCCACAATGTGCTCTTTCAAATCCAGGCCCTTTTCCTTTTGCAGAAACAGAGAAACCTTGTCAATCAGCCTTTCGAAGTTCCAATATTTTTGGTAACCTAATAATTGTGCCAATTTGCGCGAATTCCACCATTCGAGACCATTGTTGTCGGATTCTTTGATGGAATCGAAAGCCGATTGAAGTTCTTGTGGCTGAAAGAGTTTTGTGCTGTCTTGCATGGCTGTTAATGCTTTGTTGTGCGTTTGTTCTAAGCTGATATGAGTTGGTTATATACCATAATTCTATACGCCAAAGGTACTTATTATTCTCGAAAACTCTGCGCAAAGAAAAAGGAACCGATACCGGCACCACGGTCAACTGGCCGTTGAATATCCGGCCACAGCGGTTTTCTTTTGTGTTTGTATTAATGCAAAACAAAATGACACTGCAGGAAAAACTTGGAAAGGCCATTGTTCAGCTGCGCAAGCAACGCGGGCTGGCGCAAGAGAAATTTGCCAACGAATCGGAAATCGACCGCCGCTATATGAGCGACATTGAGAACGGCAAGCGCAACATATCAATCGATGTTATTGAGCGGCTTGCCAAAAGCTTTGGAATCAGCGTTAGCGAATTATTCTCGATAGCCGAAAACATTGACAGCAACCGCACCCTTGACCAAATCAAAGAGTGGCTCTGCGATATGGGCTATGAAGACACAGTAGTGATGGAAAACCCCGATTACCTTTCTGCCATTGTCGGCGTCAGCAACGACGGCCGCCTGATTTACGATTACGAGAAAATGGTTGAGCACCTTATGTCCACCGACGGAATGGACTACGAAGAAGCCAGCGAGTTTATCGATTTCAACACCATTGGCGCGCTACCCTATATGGGCGAGAAACGGCCTATTATTCTAACTAAAATTGAGGAGTTATAACAATGATTAATCGGTACTTTTATAAATCGGCATTATCGGATTTCATCAACGGTTCGGTAGACACTATTTTTGGTACAATTTCTAGAAACGACGAGGGCGACAGCGTGGCTGAGCAAAAATATGCGTGGGAAGAAGAAATCAACATTTTGCGCAATGCGTTACTCCCTTGGAAATCCGAGAAAGCAGAAATCATTTTTGAGTATACCATTCCTCGCTTAGGAAAACGAATTGATGTCGTCTTACTACTATGCGAAAGAGTGTTTGTCATTGAATTTAAGGCTGGGCAAACAGAATTTTTACATCAAGATGTTGACCAAGTTATGGATTACGCTCTTGACCTGAAAAACTTTCATCAAGGCAGTGCCGATAGATTGATTGTCCCAATATTGGTCGCAACAGAAAGCGATCAGAGTTCCTCTGTCTGCAAATCATCTCCTTACGACGATGGTATCTATAATCCGCTAATGACCAATGCTACAAATCTTTGTGATACAATCAAGTTGGTTTTAAAGGATAAATTTCCACATCAAAACTATGCGGTTCCTATTGACGATTGGGCCCGCAGCCGTTATGCACCAACGCCGACTATCATTGAAGCTGCCCGCTCACTATATTTAAACCATAGTGTTGAAGATATCACTCGCCACGAAGCAGAAGGCGAACAACTGGAGAGAACCACCCAATACATTCGACAAATAATTCGTGAAACTAAAGCTCAAGATAGTAAAAGCATATGTTTTGTAACGGGAGTCCCAGGCGCGGGGAAAACGCTGGTCGGGCTCAATATCGCAGTCCAACAAGAATCTGATGAAGATTTAGCTGTGTATTTATCGGGAAATGGACCTTTAGTTAGAGTGCTCACAGAAGTGTTGACTCGCGACAAGCAGGCACAAGAAAAAGCCAACGGCAACAAAATAACTAAGAAACAAGCGGGAGAAATGGTTGAACGTTTTATTCAAATTATTCACCATTACCGAAACAATATGTTAAACAAGGTAAAACTTGTCGATGGACGTTTAGAAATAGACCCAAACAAAGAATTAAGTGATGAGAAATCGGGGTATGCCGAAATTGAGAATGTCGCGATATTTGACGAGGCTCAACGTTCTTGGGACAAGGAAAACATAGCATCGTGGCTTAAGAAAAAGAAAAAGTTCAACAACTTTCCTATGTCAGAAGGTGAATTTCTAATATGGTCTCTTGACCAACGTAAGGATTGGGCTGTTATAGTTTGTCTTGTTGGTGGTGGTCAGGAAATAAATAAAGGAGAAGCTGGCATAGGCGAGTGGATTCGCGCATTAAACACATCCTTTCCTAATTGGAAAGTATACATTTCAAATCAATTAACTGCAAAAGAGTATGCAGAAGGAAAGGTTTCTGAATTATTAAAAGGAAATAAACAAGTCGTTTATTCTGAGGATTTACACCTTGCTGTTTCTATGCGCAGCTTCCGCGCCGAAAGTTTGTCAAACTTTGTTCATTATTTATTAGACGGGAATATCAACCAAGCACAAAACATCTATACTTCTATTGCAGATAGGTATCCGATTATGATAACACGAGATTTAACTAATGCAAAAAAATGGTTACGAGACAAAGCTCGTGGAAATGAACGATATGGACTATTAGTCTCATCGAAAGCCTCACGTTTGAGACCTTTAGCAATTGATGTACGTTGCAAACCCGACACAGTACATTGGTTTTTAGATGACATTGACGATGTCCGTTCTTCTTTGTTTTTGGAAGATGCTGCTAGTGAATTCGATGTCCAAGGATTAGAGTTAGATTGGACTTGCCTTATTTGGGATGGTGACTTGCGCCGCAATAATAATTCTTGGGAATTTTTCGAGTTTAATGGTGGCAATAATTGGGACCACATAAACAAAAAAGAGCGTAAAGAATACCAAATCAACGCATATCGCGTGTTATTGACTCGCGCTCGTCAAGGAATGGTTATCTGTGTGCCAAAAGGTAATCCGGATGACAATACCCGCAAACCCGAGATTTACGACGGCACATATAATTATCTGAAATCATTAGGATTGAAAGAATTGTGAAACAATCTTGCAAAATTGTAAGTTTGCATTATGAAAACAATCCAAGTCTCTGCCGCCATAATCCACGACCACGCCGGCCGCACTCAATAAAGAAATCCAAACAGCCAAAGCGGAATTTTATTGCCGAGAACATATTCCTCGTCCGATGCGGCGATGAAACTGTTGGCAACGCCCGCAATCTGCCGCCCGTCTTTCGAACGTCCGCCAACCTCAACGGTAATTTGGTGGTCGATTGTGAAGTCGGCTGAAGTTTTGCTATATTCAACAGTATGATTGACAGATAATTGGTTGACAAAAAACACTTCGCGCAGAGTACCCTCATTCACTTGTGTGCTGCATAGTGCGTACAATAGATTAGGGTTGTCAAGATAGATTTTGTCGGGTTTTTGCAACCGTTTGACGCTGTTTACATCAGAATAAAGCAGGCTGATAAGTCGCGCATCGGCCAGATACTGAATATATTGCAGCAATGAGTTTCGCGAGATTCCAACCAATGTGGCAAGTTTCACGGTGTCGAGTTTGAATGGTAGCGAAGAAGCCAAGATGGAAAGCAAAGCCTTGATTTTCCGGTTGTTGGCCACATCAAACTGTCTCAGTTGGGGTAGTTCGGCATCAATGGTGTTGTTCACAATGTTCTCAATCCGAGCGTAGTAATTGTTGCGCCCCTCTTTTTGGAATGGAAAACATCCATATTGCAAATATTCGGCAAATAATGGAAGTGGTCGCATCCGTGCATTAACTGCGGCGCATATGCTGTTGCCATTGGCCAGCACATCGTCGAGTGTGACGACGGGGAAATCTTCGCCGTAAAACATACGCAGATACTCGCGGAACGACAGGCAAGGCATAAAGTATGTAATGCAACGGCGCGAGAGGTCGGCTTCGCCATCGGTCAGGTTGCAAAGCGATGAGCCACTTACAACAAAATGCATATCGGTAAACTCGTCATAGGCATTTTTAATTTCGATGTTCCAGTTTTTGTAGAAATGAACCTCGTCGAGAAAAAGGTGCGTGCCGCCCATCGCGTGAAAACGCTCAATAAACTCAAGCAGACCGTGGTTGCTGAAGTAGATATTGTCAAGGCTGATGTAAAGCACATTTGTGGTGTCGGTTGTACCGAAAACCTGTGCAATGCGTTGCGTCATCAGTGTGGTTTTGCCCACGCCGCGCTGTCCTTTAATCATCACAAGCCTCTCGTTCCAGTCGATTTTGTCCATCATACTTCTGACAAAATCCAGACTGACATTTTGCATCCGGTTCAGGTGCCGTCTAATAAGAGTTTCCATATCCATTGGTTTTATTCCACAAATATAATTATTTGTTCAATGCAATGAACATTTTATCTGAAATTTTGTTCAATATCTTGAACATTCTGTTTGCAAATATGTTCAATGCAGTGAACATATTTGCCGCAATTCCTTTTTTTTGCGCCATTTGTGCTCGAAAAGCCAATCATTTTGTTTCCTTATAGAAATAAATTTAATGCATTTTTGCCCTTGCAATAGGCAGTTGCCAATTATACATTTTAAAAGACAAGATTTTCCAAAATGAAAACAATCACCGTTTCAGCCGCCATAATCCACGACCACGCCTGCCGCATATTCGCCACTCAGCGCGGGTATGGCGATATGCAAGGCGGTTGGGAATTCCCAGGCGGCAAGATTGAAGCCGGCGAAACGCCCGAAGCAGCACTGAAACGCGAGATTCAGGAAGAATTGGATACGCAAATAGTTGTTGAGCAATTCATTACTACCATCGAATACGATTACCCCAAATTCCACCTTACAATGCACTGCTATTGGTGCCGTGTCGCGAGCGGCACTCTGACACTTAAAGAGCACAAAGCCGCCCGTTGGCTCGCAGCCAAAGATTTAGACACGGTTGACTGGCTGCCGGCGGATAAAATCGTAGTGGAAGAAATCAAAAGACGGTTGTAGACATAAAGTTTTGCAGGCTTTTACGGCCAAACCATATCCACAATCATTAACAAGCGGATTTAAATCCGCTTAATCTATATTAATGCGGCAGGTTGAGGAAAAACAGCTATTCCGGCTTTATAAATAAATTGTAATAGCCCCAAACTCCGACGCATTTTTGCGCAAATCGTCACCAACCAATCCGAAAAAATCCTCTTAAAAACGTTTCTGCGCATTCTGATTTTGTCAGTAAAGGGCGTGGGTAAAAACTTGTTTTCAACAAAATTCAGTGAAAAAGTCAGTTGACAAAATTATTTTTCCGGTTAACGGTATGTTATTAATGTGTTGATTAATAGATGTTTGTAAATCGACGTTTTGCTTGCGTATTTATAACATCTTGGAAATTAGAAAAATATTTTTGCGAATAGTTGCATTTTTAAAACAAGAGTCCTATATTCGTGGCGTTTTTCAAACAACACATTTTTTTATTATGCCATACAGGAGATTACCTAACACGGATAGTGCGCGTTTGCGTGCAATGCAAAAAGCGCTTTCAAAATCGGAGGATGTTTTGCCGATGGATTTGCCGTACAGCGCGGCCACACTTCAGGAGTTGCGCTATTTTCTGCCCGAATTCAATCAGGCAATTATGATGCAGCGCGATGTGTTCGAGCGTCAGACTTCGAAAAACAAACAGCATCAGGAGAGCTTCCGCAAGGCGCGGCTTTATATATCGCATTTCATTCAGGTACTGAACTTTGCAATCGCTCGTGGCGAGATGAAACCCGACACCCGCAAGTATTTCGACCTGCCGTCGGACGAGACCAAGCTGCCGCAACTCAACACCGAGCGCGATGTGATAGAGTGGGGCCAGAAGCTTATTGATGGCGAGCAGAAGCGCTTGTCGGAGGGCCTGTCGCCTGTCACAAACCCCACAATTGCCCGCGTTAAGGTTCATTATGAGGATTTTGTGCGGCTCAATATCTCGCAGAAGGGACTGCAAG
Source organism: uncultured Bacteroidota bacterium (assembly GCA_946404125.1). GTDB lineage: Bacteria > Bacteroidota > Bacteroidia > Bacteroidales > SZUA-534 > RUG13583. Next base: position 9,134 of record CAMJCK010000011.1, read on the forward strand.
AAAACAACGCCAAGGCTTTGGCCAAGATTTCGGAGCTGCGCGGCCGGGCCGACAGCATTATCCTTGATTTGTGGAACGAGATTGAGGACCATTTCAGCAACAACGCGCCGGCCGTCAAACGTGAAAAGGCCGCTGAGTATGGTGTGTCGTATGTCTTCCGCAAAGGCGAAAAGGCTGACGCTGAGGAAGACGAGATTGATTTGAAGTTGTTTTGACGGTTTTCGCAACTGTCTTTACAAATATCGCTGGATTTAAAAGGCGGGACAATGTCCTGCCTTTTTGTTTCTGATGAATTGAACACGCAAATTTTCTATTTTTGCATTATTAAATAGTGTTACAGATGAATTGCAAGACATTGACAATCAGCATAGGCCGTCAGTTTGGCTGCGGCGGCAGGGTTATTGGTCAGCGGTTGGCCGAGGAGTTGGGCTACGACTATTTCGACAAGGAGCTGCTGGCGCTGGCGGCAAAGGAGATTGGCTTTGAGCCGTCGGTGTTTGAGGAAATCGACGAGCAACCGCAAAAAGGTATCTTTCAGTCGTTTGGCGAGTTTGTGTCGATGCTCAGCCCGACCGACAACTATATGTCCGACGACCATCTGTTCAAGGTGCAGAGCGATGTTATCCGCCGCCTGGCCATTGAGCGCAACTGCGTGATTGTGGGCCGCTGTTCCGACTATATTCTGCGCGATTTTCCGAACTGCATCAGTGTTTTCTTGCACGCCGATTTGCCCGACCGCATCAAGCGTGTCTGCGCCCGGATGCCTATTGAGCAGGACAAGGCCCGCGCCCTGATTGAGCGCAACGACAAGCGCCGCGCCACCTATTATAATTACTATTCGAACAAGACCTGGGGCCGTGCTGAGACCTACGATTTGTGCCTTAGCGTGTCGCGGCTCGGCGTTGAGGAGACCGTGGCCGCCATCATCGATTACGTTAACCGGATGAAAGCGAGGCTGTGATTAATGGGGGGAGAGGTAAGAGTTTAGAGTTTAGGAATTGTACCCGACACCAAATAATTGTTTAATCGGTGAATTGTTTAATCGGTGAATCGTTTGTTTGACCACAGACTTCAGTCTGTGGTCGTAATTCGTAATTCAAAATTCGTAATTAACCAACACCCAATACCTGCCCCCTAACCATTACACTCTACTCTTTACTCACTACGCTTTACTCAAAAAATTTCTACCTTTGCGGCTCAATTGGCAGTTTGATGAAGGAATACCTTAACAATATCATTTTCAAAACAATATCGCAGATATTGGGCGAACGCGACCAGCAGGCTTTTGTCATTGGAGGGTTTGTGCGTGACAAGTTGCTCGGCCGTCCGTCGAAGGATATTGATGTGGTGACGCTTGGCAGCGGCATTGAGCTGGCGCAGGAGGTGGCCCGGCGGCTGCTGAAGAATCCGAAGGTGGCGACATACAAGAATTTCGGCACGGCAATGTTCCGCTATCGTGGTGTGGATGTGGAGTTTGTGGGCGCTCGCAAGGAGTCGTACAACCGCAACTCGCGTAAGCCGGTGGTTGAAAATGGCACACTCGAAGACGACCAGCGCCGACGCGATTTCACCATCAACGCCTTGGCCATCGACCTTCATCCCGACCGTTTTGGTCAGCTGGTGGACCCGTTCGGCGGCATCGAGGACTTGAAAAATCAGATTATCCGCACGCCGCTCGACCCCGACACCACCTATTCCGACGACCCGCTGCGTATGCTGCGCGCCATCCGTTTTGCCAGTCAGCTTGGCTTCCGCATCACCGATGAGTCGCTCGACTCGATTGTCCGCAACCTCGAGCGCATTCGAATCATTTCAATGGAGCGCGTGTCGGAGGAGTTCAACAAGATTATGCTGTCGCCACGTCCGTCGGCAGGTATTAAACTGCTGCAAAAGGTTGGCCTGCTGGCGATTGTGTTCCCGCAACTCGAGGCGCTGAAAGGCATTGAGGTGGTTGACGGCTGCCGCCACAAGGACAATTTTTACCATACGATGGAAGTGCTCGACAACATCTGCGAGCATACCGACGACCTTTGGCTGCGTTGGGCCGCGCTGTTGCACGACATTGGCAAGCCAGTCACCAAACGCTACGTGAAGGGTACCGGCTGGACATTCCACGGCCACGAGTTTGTGGGCGGCAAGATGGTCCCCGGAATCTTCAAGAACCTGAAACTGCCGATGAACGAGAAGATGAAATACGTTCAGAAGCTGGTGATGCTGCATATGCGGCCCATTGTGCTGGTTGAGGAGATTGTCACCGACAGTGCCGTGCGCCGTCTGCTCTTTGAGGCCGGCGACGACATTGATGACTTGATGCTGCTCTGCGATGCCGACATCACATCGAAAAATCCCGACAAGGTGTCGCGCTATCTTGATAATTATCAGCTCGTAAGGCGCAAATTGGTTGAGGTGGAGGAGAAGGACCGCGTGCGCAACTGGCAGCCACCAATAACGGGAGAGACCATCATCGAGACGTTTGCCCTGCCGCCGTGTCCCGCCATCGGCATCATCAAAAGTGCCATCAAAGACGCCATTCTCGACGGCGTGATTGAAAACACACCGGAGGCGGCTTATCAGTTTATGCTGCAGAAAGGCGAGGAGTTGGGCTTGAAACCTGTGAAATAGGGTGATTGTGAATTAGTTGCAAAGGAATAAGTGTTAATTCCTAAATCCTAACTATCTTAATATTGGTCTTTCAGCAAGATGTAGTTCCGTGCCGATTGCTCAATCATTTCGCTGTTTTTCAACTCTTTGACTTTGGTGGCAGGAACACCTGCGTAGATGAATCCCGATTCAAGAGTGCGGCCGCCCAGAACAAGAGCGTTGGCCGCGACAATGGTTCCAGACTCAACCACTGCGTTGTCCAGAACCGTGGAGCCCATCCCGACAAGGACATAGTCTTTTATGATGGCGCCGTGCACAATGGCGTTGTGCCCGATGGTCACATTATTGCCGATGATGGTTGTTGAAACGCCTTCGGAGCTGTGAATTACCACGCCGTCCTGCACGTTGGTGTTGTTGCCGATGGTGATGGCGCCCGCGTCGCCGCGCAGCACGCTGCCGTACCAGATGCTGCAGTTGTCGCCAATCTCAACCTCGCCGATGATAGTTGCGTTTTCGGCAATAAAACAGTTGGCGCCAATGCGTGGCGTGAATCCGTTAAACGATTTTATGATAGCCATTTGTGTGTGATTGAGCCGTTGTTAGAAGGCCACAAAGTTGATTGGACACTTGATTAGGTCGGTGAATTCCTTGCCCGTCTCAAGCATATCCTCGTCCTCTTTTTTGTATTGCCACTCAATTGCGACTTGCAGTCCGCTCTCAAATAACTTGTTGATAAGCAGTACAATATCCAAAATGTATTTGGCAGATGACGAATTGAAATAGTCGTAGCAGAGTTTGAAAACCATCGGATTTTGGGCCGTTTTTGCCTTCAGCTCATCGTTGATATTTCGCTTAATATCTGTCAGCCAGTCAATAAGTTGCCCATAGAATGCCACTACGTCCTCGGGGCGCGAGCAGCCTTTAATCTCGTACCGGTTGTTGTCGAAGTCGAAAAGTACCGACGGGGTGGTGCTTGTCCTTTCAATCTTGATGATTTCCATAATTTTACTGTTTCGGTTGGTCTGTTATGCTAATGGTGAAATTGATGTTCGAGCTCTCGCTGTCAATCGGTTCAACGGTGTATTTGATAGGCTCGCGCGAGCATCTAAGAATCTTCATCAGTCCAAGTCCGGCGCCGCCTTTCTCCGATATGTGCCCCTCGTGTATCGTCTTGCTGTAAAGCGCTTTAACTTCATCAAGCGACAAATTGTTCAGCTTGTCGATACGGTCGGTGAGTTGTTTCAAATCTTTGTTACCCACGCGGTTGCCAACGGAGAGCGAATAGTGTAATCCGTTTTGTATCAGCGAAAGCTTAATCTGCGGATTTTGCTCAGGGGTGTTGATGTTGAAATTGTGCCGGTATGCGTTTTCGAGCACCTCAACCATTATCGAAAACATCCTGATTTTGCACTTAGGGCACTGAGTCTCAGGCATCCGCTGGTTGAAGAGTATCAGCAATTCCTCAATCTTTTCAAAGGTAATCTCACCTTCGTATTCCATTAATTGTTTGTAATCGTTCATCTTACAGCTGCTAAATTAGCTATTTGGTCAATGCCGTAATACTACTGTTTTTTGTTGAAAAAAACAACCCCCTAATGTCCTTTTGCGTGTTTTTCGGAACTATACGTATGCGCCGCGTTTCAGCATCGACACTTCCTTGTCGGTCAGGAAACGCCATTTGCCGCGGGGCAGGTTTTTCTTGGTCAGGCCGGCGTAATATACGCGGTCGAGCTTGCGCACGCGGTATTGCAGCGCCTCGAACATACGGCGCACAATGCGGTTGCGGCCCGAGTGGATGACCACGCCAACCTCGCTCAAGTCGTCGGGATTGCAGTATTCAATCTCGTCGGCTTTGGCAGGACCGTCTTCAAGTTCGATTCCGTTAAGCATCTTCTCAATGTCCTCCTCGGCCATCTTGCGGTCGAGTGTCACGTGGTAGATTTTCTGTTTGTTGTATTTCGGATGGCACAGATGCTCGGCAAGGTCGCCGTCGTTGGTTAGTAGTAGCAGGCCCGTGGTGGCGCGGTCGAGGCGGCCAACCGGATATACACGGCTCTTGATGGCGTCGCCAAGCAGGTCCATCACCGTTTTCTCGGCGTGCGGGTCGTCGGTGGTGGTCACGTAGTCTTTCGGCTTGTTGAGCAGAATATATGTCTTGCGCTCAGGCATCAGCGGGGCATCGTTGAATTTCACCACGTCGCCATAGTGTACTTTTGTACCTAACTCGGTGACAATCTTTCCGTTAATCGATATTACACCGGCCGTGATGTACTGGTCGGCGTCGCGGCGGCTGCACACTCCGGCGTTGGCAATGTAGCGGTTCAGGCGGATGCCGTCGTCCTCGGTGAAGGTCGATTTGCTGTGGCTTTCGCCGTTCCGGCGCTGATAGCTCCTGCGCGGTGTTTGTTCATCGTCATCCACCGAGCGTTGGAATCGGGGTTTCCGGTTATTCCACGATTTTCGGTCATCGTCGTCATTATGCTGGAAACGAGGTTTGCGGCTCTTCCACGGAGTCTGTTCGCCATCATCGTCTCGCCATTTGTTATTGCCACGGAATCCCTGTTTTGAGCCGCGGCTGTCATTGTGGCGGTTGTCACCGAAACGGTTGTTGCGGCGCGGACGCTCGTTGTCATCATCGTCGCCGAAACTGTGCGATTTGCTTTGCCTGAAATCGCGTTTTTTGTCGTAAGACCTTGAGTCACTTGAATTTTTGCGGAAGTCGGCACGGTTGTCACGACGGCCACCTTTGTTTCCTGAATTGAATTGCATAAACATTTTATTTCAAGCCGCAAAGTTATAAAAATTGGTTAACTGAAATTAACTATTCTCTTGCATCAAACACTTGTAATTCGAACTGCATATATTTGCGGCAAAATTTTCGCGTATGAGCATCTTCGATATTCTCATCATTGCCGTTGCGCTGGCAATGGACTGCTTTTCGGTGTCGGTGGCCGCGGGTGTGGCCATTGAGCGCCCGCGTTTTCGCACGGTGCTGGTTATGGCCGTTTTCTTCGGTGGTTTCCAAGGGCTTATGCCGGTTATTGGTTGGCTCACCGGTGGCAGTGTTGCTCATCTTATTCAGGCATTCGACCATTGGGTGGCTTTCGGTTTGTTGGCGTTCATCGGCGGAGGAATGATTCGAGAGTCGCTCGCGGGCGAGGAGAATAGGCCGCTTGATGTTACCAGAGTCAAGACTCTGTTTGAGCTTGCCGTCGCCACCAGCGTTGATGCTCTTGTGGTGGGTGTCGATTTGGGACTGATGCAGAACGCATTGGTTGTGCCGGCACTGATTATCGCCGCAGTGTCGTTCCTGCTGACGATTGTCGGTTTTTACCTTGGCGTTTATTTCAAGCGCATCTGCAAGTTCAACTTCGGGCTAGTCGGCGGCATTGTCCTCATCTGCATCGGCCTGAAGATACTCATTGAGCACTTGATGAGCTGATGATTGTGATTGGTTATTACTGTGGACTTTTGTCCAACTATCTTGCACCCAGTTCTTTAATCAATATCTCGTCAATGCTGCATTTTTTCTCTTGCGACTTTTTGATTGACGCCAAAATACGTTTGTCATCGTTCAGCCAAGTGTTAAGATTGACAGCGTTGTAGCGATTCCGATTCTCAAACACAGCACGTCTGGTAATGTCAGTATATGCGTTCTCAAAATAATTATCGGGAATCTTTTTCGTGTTTATTGGGATATGTGAAATGTAGTCGTAGGCCAACCCGAAATGTTTTTTATTATATTGAGAAACAGCCATATTATAGAGGGCCGGCTGGTTTTCTGATGATATATTCAACACTCGCTCGCAAGCCATAATTGCGTCATCATATTGTTCGCATTTTATGTACGATGTGCTTAGTGCCAAGAGCGTCAAAATGTGGTATGGTGCCACCTCCAAGGCCTGGTTAAATGCCACAATCGCAGCTTTGTCGTTGCCGCTCATCGACAGGGCAATACCCCTGAAATATAGTGTCGGAGCAGTGTAATTGTTGACAGTGTATGATTGCTGGTCGGCTTTGCGTGTCATCAGAATTACTTTTTGCCAATCTCCTTTGTAATAGTTTTTTAAGAGTTTTAGGTTTGCGTTTTCCCCGTCGTAGAATTGCAGCGATTGCACAAGTCCCACAATTGCAATGGCCGTGCAGAAGGCTATCAGCGCGGCAGTCGGAGCGATTTTGCGCTGTTCGGTGTTTTCGCTTTCGTTGCGATTGTCGGTCAGCACAATAGCGCAGAGCGAGAGCAGGACCAGATTGTGCTCAATGCGTTCGTGCGGATAGTCGAGCAACGAAACGAATATCCATCCAATCAAAGCTGATACGGCTAAAACATTGAACGTTAGTATGCTTTTGTCGTTAGTCCGTTTAATGTTGGAATAGCCTATGGCAATAATTCCGACAAAGAACACCAAATATCCTAACAGACCGATGATTCCTACCTCCGAGGCGAACCAGAGATAATCGTTGTGGGGGCGCTGGTAGGTCAAAGAGCCCTCGCGCAGTTTCTCGCCGAACTCGTCCACCCCGTATTTCGGAATCATAATCTGCCATTGTCCCGGACCCGAACCAATCAGCGGATGTTCTTTAATCATATCGATAGTCTTCTCCCAGATTATCTTGCGCATTGCCACCGACGATTCTCCGTGTTCGTTGTCGCGGTAACCGTATTTCTCTGGATTAATGGTCAGAAGGAAGCGTTCTTTTATGGTTTGCTCGATTTGCGTGTCGGTCAGGCTTACAATGCCAACACCTACGATTATTGCTGCTACTGGAGCCGCAATCAGCGCGATTTTTATACGTTTGTCAGTAGGTTGCCCTGTTTTACGCGGTTTGATGCGCAGCATATACACATATAATATAATAGCGGCAACGCCTGCCGATAGCAGAATTGCTCCAATCACAGTACGGGTGAGCAAAAACGTTACTAAAGTCAAGTTGCTAATAACGATGATTATGCCAATACCAAACCATACCGCAGAGGTTATGCTATGCCGTTTAAGGTTGAAAATGTGGTAGATGGCTGTCGGCAGTGTTATGAATAGCAGCGATGCCAGAAGGTTTTTGTTTGAGCAGGTTGAGTAAATCCCCTCCATTATCTGGGTTAGATAGTACGACCTGTGCTGAGTGGCGGCTCTGTATTTGCTGAAATCGGCATTAGCCAGCTGCACTAAGGCTATGCCGATGAAAATGGCGCTGGTCACTGTAATGGTCTTAATCAGAATATCGCGCATCTGCGGGTTGGCCTTCAGCATCTGATAAATCACAAAGAACCACATACATAGCATAAACTCTTTTGCGATGTGGAAAAATGCCTCGTGGCCGTTAATCACGTTCACACACGAAACAATGTGCATTAGCATAAAAAGCGCCATTCCACCAAATATCACCGATTCGGTGCGGTCAAAGCTGAAACGTCCGCCTTTAATTGCGTAAATTACCATAATAGGTATCGATGCAAGCAAAAATACGGATAGTGCTACTTGGCGGGGCATAAGTGATGCGTCCATCATTGTGTCATCAGCCCATATGGTTGGAATTATGAGCATAAAAACCGAGGTTAATACGCCCGGAATCAAATTCTTGATTTTTTCAAACGAGATATTCATTGTTGATAGCTATTTGCCGCAAAAATAATTTTCATTTTGTAACATATATATATATGAGGCATTATTTTCCCGTTAAACGGGATTTGTTGCTGATGCATTGAAAGATAATAATTGCCGATTTGTCTAAAGATGATGGCCGTTGGTTTGAAAAAAAACATTTTTTATAAAAAAAAAGCTGATACACGTTCGTATGTAATGTTTTTTAGTACTTTTATTGCAGTTTCTGTTATGAAAAATTATAGAAGATTGAAGGTTATGAAACGTATATTAATTTTGATTTTTGCAATCGTTAGCGTTAATATCTGCATCGCTCAGGATGCTAAATACAAGGCTATGTTTATCTACAACTTCACAAGGCAGATAGACTGGCCTGCAAGTGAGAAAAGCGGCGATTTCATAATTTGTGTGGTTAATCAAAACGAGATTCTTAATTATCTCAAAACAGCCGTCAATGGTAAAATGGTTGGAACTCAGCCGATTACGGTGGTGGGAGTGAAGTCGGTCGATGAAATTTCGAAATGCCACATTCTTTATTTGTCGTTCGCCGACAGCAAAGCAGACAAACTTGATGCTTTGGTTTCAAAGTTGGGCAATTCGCCGTCGCTGATTGTAACCGACCGTCCCGGCTCGCTGAAACACGGAGCGTGCATCAATTTCCTGATGATGGACGATGTGCTGAAATTTGAGTTGAACAAGGCAGCGGCAACCGACCGCAAACTGCAGGTTAGCGCGCAACTTGAGGGCAAGGCATATAACAACTGAAGCCAGGCAGACGAAAAAATGAACAGACATCCACTTGTGGGTGTCTTTTTTTTGCTTTGCCCAAAGCTCTTGAATAGTGGGCTTCCGGCGTCGGTTGGGACTAAAAAAACGGGATTTTTTAAGGTCGTTGAATAAAAAAAAATAAAAATGCCGATTTTGTGGGGCTTACCTAAATAAAAATTCTATTTTTGGTGTAAAACAAATAAATGTTTTAAGCAATGAATGCTCGTCTTACAATTTCTAATAAACTGCTTATCGGTTTTGGCTCGGTGCTTTTGGTTGTAATCGCCAATGGCTTGGTAACTTATTCAACATCAAATGCTAACAGAAAGCTCAACGAGGACATCCTTAACATCTACAATCCCTCGCTGACAGGTTTGAACGAGTGCAATGCGATGGTGAACAACTCGCAGATGCTTATCAAAAACTGGGTTTGGATTGACCAAACTCCCAACACTCCCGACAAACGCAAGCTTCAGGCAATGCACGATGTGCAGTTTCCGAAGCTTCAGGCGGAACTGATGGAGATTTCGAAAAACTGGGAGCCGGAGGAACGTGAGGCCCTTGTTTCGATATTGACAAGTATCAGCGATACGCTGTTCAGCTACCACAAGGAGATTATGAACAGCCTGAAGTCGCTGCTCGACTATAATGACCAGTTCATTAAGATGGATGCGGAAATGAAAGTCGAAGAGGGCGGAGAGGTTATTGAAGCCACTTATAAAATATTGGAGCGGGTTGAAGCACTCACCGAGGTGATATCGAAAAAGACTGAGGATGCCAATAAGGAGATGGCCGCCTCGTTCGCCTGGTTCCAGAACTTCGTGGTTTATTCGGTGTTTGTTATCGTGATAATTGTTCTGATAGTCAGCATTCTGACAGCACGAAGCATCGTTGTCCCGGTTTACAAACTGAAGGAATTCCTGATTACAATGACCAAAGGTATCCTGCCAAAAGACAAGCTGGTTACCAACAATGATGAAATTGGCGATATGGGTGATGCTCTGAACGGCTTTATTGAGTCGTTGCGGAGGACATCGGAATTTGCAGTTGAGATTGGTAATGGTAATTATAATTCTGAATATGAGGCTCTTGGTGAGGAAGATACGCTTGGTAATGCGCTTCTTGAAATGCGCAAGAACCTGCGCAGTTCCGATGAGGCCAACAAGAAACGCCAGCGTGAGGACGAAATCCGCAACTGGACAACCAAGGGCTTGGCAGATTTTGGTGACATTCTGCGCCACAACTCAGAAAATATGGATGTGCTGTCGAGCAATGTTATGCGTCATTTGATTGACTATCTTGGTGTCAACCAGGGTGCAATTTACATTCTGAACGAGCAAGACCCCGACAACCAGTTCTTCGAGATGAAGAGTGCGGTGGCTTACAACCGCGAGAAATACCTGAAGGTGAATTTCGGCACTACCGAAGGATTGGTTGGCCGGTGCGCATTTGAGAAACTGCCTGTATATCTGAAAGAAATTCCTGAAGAATACATCAAACTTACATCAGGTTTGGGCGGTGCCGAGCCGAACTACCTGCTGCTGGTTCCATTGGTTATCAATGAGAAGGTGCTTGGTGTGGTTGAGTTGGCTTCGTTCAACGAAATACCTCAGTATCAGATTGATTTCTTGCAAACCTTGGGCGAGAATATCGCATCAACAATATCGAATGTGCGGATTACCGAACAGACCAACAAGCTACTGTCGGAGTCGAAGATGAGAGGCGAGGAGCTGTCGTCGCAAGAGGAGGAGCTGCGCCAGAATATGGAGGAGCTTCAGGCAACACAGGAGGAGTCGGTTCGTCGCGAAAGCGAAATGCGCCTGGCTATGGACGCCATCAACAACACGCTTGGCACTATCGACATCGATATGAACGGCACAGTGATGGCAGTCAACGATATGATGCTGCGCTTGTCGCACGTTGACATAAACGAGTTTGTCGGCAAGCAGTTTGTCGACCTTTACGTCCACTCGGAAGAAGACCGTGAGCGTTTTGAGGAGGCGTGGTCGAAAGTTTTGATGGGTGATAGCTGCAATTACGAGGTTACCAGCAACTTCCAAGGAATAGAGGTTACATTCACGCATTCGCTCACTCCGTACATTAATCAAATGGGCGATGTGGAGCGCGTGTTCGACCTTGTGGTGAATACAACAGGGCAAAAGGAAATTAACGCGAAAATCACGGCATTAGCAGCTTCATATAATAAGAGTAAGGCATAAGGAGTAACGCTACAAAATAGAAGCGCGGAAAATCGCTTGCCGACTTTCCGCGCTTTTTCTGTTTTAATGGTTTCAATCTTACTTCACAGGCACATTCTTCAGCGTCTCGACCACCCAGCGGAAGAAACGCTCAACCGACGCAATGTTGACTGCCTCGTCGGGTGAGTGCGGGTGAACCAGGTGCGGACCGCAGGCCACCATATCCCAATTGGGGTATTTCGAGCCCAGAATGCCGCATTCCAAACCTGCGTGAACGGCCTTGATTTCGGCTTCTTTTCCGAACACCGAAACCGAAGTGCGGCGCATCACGTCGAGAATGGCCGACTTCATATTCGGCTTCCAGCCAGGGTAGCCGCCGTCGAATTCGGCCTCGGCTTCGGCCATATTGAACACGCAGCGCATCTGCTCGGCCAAATCGGCTTTTGCCGACTCAACCGACGAGCGCAACAGACTCTTAACCACAATCTTATCGCCTTCGAGTTTCACAATCGCCAGGTTCGACGACGTCTCGACCAAGCCCGCAACATCGGCGCTCATTCGGGCCACGCCGTTGGGGCAGGCATAGACGGCCTTTGTCAGGCGGCTGCCAACGCCGTCCGATATGGCCTTTTCGGGCATTGCCGCGGGCTCAATGCTGACGCGCAAATCGGGGTCGACGGTGTTGAGTTCCGATTTGACAATCTGCTCATATTCAGCCACATCGGCAGCAATCTTGTCGGCATAGAAATCGGGCACCAGAATGGTGGCGAACGCCTCGCGCGGAATGGCGTTGCGCAGACTTCCGCCCTGAATGTCGGCCAAACGGACGCCAAACTTCGCCATAGCGCCGTTCAAATATCTGAAAATGATTTTGTTGGCGTTGCCGCGACCAAGGTTAATGTCGATTCCCGAATGTCCGCCGCGTAAGCCCGTGACGCTCAGTTTGAACGCCTTGTGGTGCTCGGGCACGGGTTTCAATTTGGCGTCGAAAGTGAAGGTTCCGTTGACGCCGCCAGCGCAGCCCACGCAGAGTTCGCCCTCGTCCTCATAGTCGCAGTTGATAAGCATATCGCCCTGCAAAACTCCTGATTTAATGCCATTTGCGCCAGTCATTCCCGTTTCCTCGTCGCAGGTGAAAAGCGCCTCAAGCGGGCCGTGCGCAACATCTTTAGACGCCAGAATGGCCATTGCCGTGGCCACGCCCATACCGTTGTCGGCGCCCAGGGTTGTGCCAGTGGCCTTCACCCATTCGCCATCGACGCGCGGCTGCACGGGGTCGGCAAGCCAGTCGTGACGGACATCGCTGTTGGCCTGCGGCACCATATCCATATGGCCCTGCAGAATGACGCCGCGGCGGTTTTCCATTCCAGGCGTTGCGGGCTTGCGGATTATCACGTTGCCAATCTCATCGGCAAAAGCCTCAAGACCAAGGTTTTTACCAAAATCGAGAAGAAACTTGCGCACCTTTTCCTCGTGCTTCGACGGACGCGGCACTTGCGTCAGTTGGTAGAAATAGTCCCAAACCGCCTTGGGTTCGAGATTCGATAGTGGATTACTCATAGTATTTTTGATTTTGATAGTGTATGTAGTTGATTTATAGATTAATAATCATTTAATTGTGCTTCTATTTCTCCGATTGTCGGAATCATTCCTTCTACTTTGGTCGGATATAGTTTTTCCAACTCAAATTCTGAAATCCCAATAGGTTGACTACTACCTTCGAGTGAATATTGTGCAATAGTATTGTCTTTCGACTTGCAGACGAGCAAACCTATGGTCGGATTGTCGTCGGGGCGTTTGAGTATATGGTTGCAAGCCACCACATAAGTACTCAACTGCCCGATATCGCCAGGCGAAAACTTCTCAACTTTAACTTCGATTACAACATAACAACGCAGTTGCAAATGATAAAACAATAAATCGATAAAATTCTCTGTTTCACCTATTTGTAAACGATATTCCTTACCAACGTAGGCGAATCCAGTTCCTAACTCTATAAGAAAATCGGTTATGTTTGATAGCAAAGCCTTTTTGAGCAACGATTCGTTGTATTCGCCACGAATTTCAGCAAACGCAAAGTTGTAAGGGTCTTTTGTTATTTCTTTGGCAAGACCACTCATAGCATCGGGAAGCGTAACTTCAAAATTGTTTATCGCCTTGCCTTCGCGCTCATAAAGGTTTGTGTCAAGGAAATTTAACAGCATTGCACGGCTCCAGCCGTTTTCAACGGTTTTGTGAACAAAGAACAATGCCTTTCCAACATCACCGCCACATTTATCGATAATGTAACGGTGGTGCCCCCAAGGTATTGAAAACAAATCGCTTCCTATTTTTCCCACAAGTTGTGGGATTTTTTCGGACTCTAATTTTCCTACAAGTTGTGGGAATATTTCAGTTTCTTGATTATAAAGAAGATAGAACTTTTTGCAATAGTAAATGTTCGATTTAGAAAAACCTTCCACATTGGGTAATTCGTGCTTCAAATCGTTGCTCAACTGCATTATCACGCTTTCGCCCCAACGTTCCTCGATATGCATCTCAACAATATCGCGACCAAGTAACCAATTGAACAGCAACTTTTCCTGATTTACCTTTATTGCCGCCTTGATTTGGCAATGACGATACCGAACCGAAAGTTCTTTCAGCCATTGCTTGTATTCCGAGTCAATTACGGATATGTTCCTGCTCATAAATACTTGTCAATTCAAGATTCATTCTGTTAAATATCAGCACGTTTCAAACTTGCGCACCTTTTCCTCGTGCTTCGACGGACGCGGCACTTGCGTCAGTTGGTAGAAATAGTCCCAAACCGCCTTGGGTTCGAGATTCGATAGTGGATTACTCATAGTATTGTTGTTTTTGAATTTCTAAATGTTCATACTATTGATTTCAAATGTTTTAACGGTAAATCGAATTAGCCGTAAATTGCTTTTCAATTTAAAAAATCATTTCAAAGTTTGAAAACAATTCGCTACATTTACGCATCACTAAAAAACTCACAATTATGAAAAAACAACTTCTGCTGATTGCAACTGCCTTGTTTGCTGTTGGTTGCGCACAAAAATCCGATTACGAATGCCGATTCACTCTGAATGGCGAAACACATTTGACACTCAACTTCACAAACGTGAATACACCCAAAACGTTCAATTTTTTCTACAATCAATCGTTCCCATTGGACCAACACAGATATACATTTCGCGTCGAGAGTGATACGACATTTGAATACATCTTGCCACTGAACCATCCGGCTGAAGCGATATGCTATTGCGACAATATTGAATTCAATATGTTTTTGGTTCAAAACGAACCACTTACGGCGAATGTGAATTTTGCAAACAGCGAAGTTACTTTCGAAGGATTCACGAAACAGATTTGCTACTATCTGTCAAATAATCCAACATGGTTGTATGAAGATTTTGAAAATGACGAATCGTGCTTTACAAAAATTGATTCGAGATACGCTGATAAACAAAAAAGCCTTGATTCAGCTTACACCGCCGGCTTAATACCCAAATGGTTCCGCGATTTTCAAACCGATAATCTATCATTCTATAAAGTTTTTTTTAAACAGGGTTATGCTAATGAGGATTTAAACAAAATGGGCATTTTAAGAAAAAATGAGCCAATTCGTGAAAGCCAATATTATTGGGCAGACGATTACATAAACTTCCTATGTATGTTCAGTGCACCACGATTCGACACGCTTTTAGGACAAAACGTCAACAATGAAGTATTTTATGAATATGTTCAAGACAACATCAACACCGTTAAAAGCAATCTGTCTGAAGAAATCACATCATACTTTACGGCTTCGCGGCTGTCGAACTATTTGATTTTTTTACAAAAAGCACATAACCAATCGGAATACAATGAGAAGAACAAATATCTAAACAGGTTGATTGAAGCCAATTCGAGCCTGATAAAAGACACAGCTCTGCTCAACTATGTCACTACAGAACAAGCAAACACCTACAACGAATTACTTGCTAAAAAAATGCTGAAAAAAGGCGACAAAGCCCCTAATTTCTACCTTAAAAATCTTGACAATGAATCAGTTTCGCTTTCAAATTTTGCTGACAAATTGGTGCTACTCAATTTTTGGAATACTCATTGTGAAGGATGCATAGCCAGAACTCCACAAAAAAACGCACTTGTTGAGAAATACGGGAAACAAGGGTTCGAACTTGTCAATATCTGCCTTGAAGATGCTCCAGAAGCCTGCCAACAGATTGTAAAAGACAACAATGCGTTAGGCAGTCATTTAATTTGCAAGGGAAAATGGGCTCAAAACTTGCATGACAGTTATTGGATAACCGGTGTTGCGCATTATACTTTGATTGACCGTAATGGACTTATTATAAAAAATCGCATCGAATCGGACTCAATTGAATATTACATCAAGAAATACATCTCGGTGAAATAGTCACGAAACAGCCATAAAACTTGTTGGCGGGGGCTATTCCCCCTCAACCTTGCACTCGCGGAAGTTCATTTCGGCTTGCGCTTTCTCGCGCGGCATAGTGAAATAGGTGCAAGTGGCTTCGGTGCAGACAACGCCTTCGCTGTCGGCAATTTGCGCATCGATAATGACAATATTGCGACGCTGCTCACGAATGTGGCCGCTAATGGTTATCTTGCCCTTGCTGATTAGCACAGGCTTGCGGTAGCGAGTCTCCATCTTCGAAGTTACGCCAGCCGTCTGCAGTTTGCGCGAAACCACCCAACCGCAGAGTTCGTCGAGCAAAGTGGCCTGAATGCCGCCGTGCAGCGTGTCGAGCCAACTCTGATAGTTGGTGTTCGGCTGCCACTCGGACACAATGTTGTCGCCGTCCTCGAAGAAGCAAAGGTGAAGGCCGAACGGGTTGTCGGGTGAGCATCCGAAGCAGTTGTACTTGGCCATTGTCGCCCAAGGGTTTATAATGCGTTTTAAATCCATATTATTCATTTACAATCGTTTGTATATTATTTCTCTATGGCGTTAATGAGAGAAAACGCCGCCACATCTTCACAAAAAGAGTACCAATTTTGAGAAAGAAAAAGGCGACAGACTGATAAAAAACTGATATTAACCACGGAACACACGAAAAACACGGAAACAATAAAAAACGGCAATCGAACAAGTTCAATTGCCTACTTAAAACACGGAATTGAAAATTCAAGTTCTGAACTTTCTCATTATATTAAGGTTTTAACCTTAATATAATGCTTATTTATAATACATTACGTGTGTATTGTAATCATTTCCGTGTTTTCTGTGCTTTCCGTGGTGAAAAATAAGTTCAGTGAGAATCATAGCCAAGAAAAAATGTGGAATCTTCTGAAAAATTGGTTTTTAGAATCAATTCTATTGTAAATTCGCAACCGACAATGGAACGATTGCGAAAATACGCTACAATATTGACACTCATACTGTTGAGTGGCTACATTGTTTGTCTGTTTACCGACGATTTCGACAACACGGCATTTGCACAAACCGAAATGCAGATTAGCGCAGAATTCGACAATGACGATTTTGACGACGACGGGACCGACGATTTCTGCATCAGCCGTCCCACAACTTCGCAACGCATATCAAACACTTTGAACTGCAACGTTTTATGCGGTAAAGAGCAGACTGCGGCAAAGCGCTCATCGGTGCAAATGTCGGGACTGACGCACAGCCTGGCGCCCAACAAAAGCAACAGCTCGGCCTCATATTATTCTGAAATTAAAGGTGGTGTGGACTGCGGTTCGCACCATATTTTTTTATATCAATTCATTAACTTAAAATTTTTACACAATGAGAAAGTTTTTTTCAATTGCGTTTTTGGTGCTGGCTTTCGCACTAAACGCGTGTTCGGGTGAGCGCAAAGGCAGTTTCGAGCAATTGCCGAAAGGCGCGCAAGAGATTATTGTTCAGCATTTTGACAAGACGGGAATCGCATCTGTCAAAATCGATAACGACGACAGGGCAACTGAATACGAAGTGCGTTTTGCCAACGGCGCCGAAGTGGATTTCGACCAAGACGGCAATCTGAAAAAGATTGAATGCAAGCCGAATCCTGTGCCTGAAGCGCTGATTGCGAACGAGATTGTGGCTTACGTGAAGGACAACTACCCATCGAGCCTGATTGTGGAATGGGAAAAAGAGAAGAAGGGCTCGAAAGTTGAGTTGAGCAACGGCGTTGAACTCATTTTCAACAACTTAAATCAGTTTATAGGAATCGATAAATAACAGACAGGCTGTGCGGCAACGTACAGCCTTCATTTTTTTGTAATATGGATATTATCAGCATTTTAACGGCCATTCTCACACTCTTGGCGGGCATCGGTGTTTTTCTGATTGCCTGCAATGTTATGAGCACCCATCTTGAGAATGCGAGCAGTCATAGTTTGAAACGCCTTTTTGCCAAAACGGGCAAGAGCAAATGGCTGGGCGTCGGCATTGGAACGGTTGGCACGGCGGCCATTCAAAGTTCTGGCGCAGTGACGGTTATGGTCATCGGTTTTGTCAATGTGGGCATAATGTCGCTGGCACAGGCGGCCACGATAATCTACGGCGCCAACATCGGCACGACCGTTACAGCGCAGATTGTGGCGCTGGGTATGTTCGGCGGCAACAGCCTGTCGACAACCGTCATTTTCTCGGCGTTTATGGGCATTGGCGTTTTTATGGCAATGTTCGGCAAACGCGAGCGGCTGAAGTTGTGCGGCAACATTCTGGCTGGCTTCGGCTTGCTGTTTGTGGGCCTGCACACAATGTCGAACGCTATGGACGACTTTGCCTCGCTCGACTCGGTTAAAATGTTTCTGGCGAGCATCGGTAACCCGCTGATTCTGGTGCTGATAGGCACGCTGCTCACGGCCATAATCCAATCGTCGTCGGTGCTGACATCGATAGTTATCACAATGGTTTTCAGCGGACTTATCAACCTCAACCAAGGCATCTACCTGACAATGGGCTCGAACATCGGCTCGTGCGTGGTGGCCATAATTGCGGCCATCGGCAGCGGCACCAACGCCCGCCGCACCGCCCTGCTGCACCTTGTGTTCAATGTTATGGGCGTGGTGCTATTCCTGCTTATCGCACTGACACTCAATTTGTTCTCGAAGTCGGCTGTTGATTTCGGACGAATTTTCGAGACATTCTTTCCGCACGCGCCGCAACTGCAACTGGCAATGTTCCACACCATTTTCAACGTCTGCACAATGCTGGTCGCCCTGCCGCTGACCGAGCGCCTTGTGAGCCTCGTCTGCCGCATAATTCCCGACGCGCCGAGTGCCGAAAACGCCGACAAGCCGCATCTCTACTTCCTCGACGAGACAATGCTGCGCACGCCGATTATGGCTGTCAGGCAGTTGAAGGCCGAAATTGAGAATATGGCCGATATGGCTGTCAGAAATTTCCAACTGTCAATCGAGATTGTTACTCAGTTGGATTTCAAGCATTTAGAACGATTTAAAAAGACCGAGAGCGAACTCAACTTTCTGAACAGCGAAATCACTCGCTACGTGGTTGCGCTGTCGGGCAAGCCAATGAGCGATTTCGACAATAAGTTCCTGAATTCGAGCATCAAAAGTGCGAGCGACCTTGAGCGCATCGGCGATTATGCGGTGAACATTGTGGAATACGCCACCAATCTGAAACAGCAGGAAGCGTCGTTTTCGGCGGCGGCCATAAGTGAGATTGCCGAAATGAACGGGCTGATTGCCGATTTGTACAAAGAGATTAAAACGGCTTTTCACGACCACGATTTTGCGGCTCTTGAAAGGGCTAATCTGATTGAAGACAAGATAGATAGCATCACATTACGAATGGAAAGCAACCATATTGAGCGGCTTGTGGCGGGCGAATGCAGGCCGCAGGTTGGCGCCGAATATATCTCGCTTGCGCAAAACTCCGAGCGCGTTGCCGACCACTTGATAAATGTTGGCAAGAGTATTAGGAAGTTTGCACAGGAAACCTAAATCACAACTTCTCCAGCACAAATCGTAACATCTTGTTATACAGGTGCCAACGCGTGTTGCCGCCGTAAATGCTGTGGTTGCGGTTGGTGTAGACGAAATAGTCGAACTGCTTGTCGGCCTGAACCAACGCCTCGCACATTTCGGCCGAGTTTTGCCAATGCACATTGTCGTCGGCACTGCCGTGAATGAGCAGCAGATTGCCCTGTAAATCAGCGGCGTGCGTGATTGGAGAGTTAAGGTCGTAGCCGTCGGCGTTCACTTGCGGCGTGCGCATAAAACGCTCGGTGTAGATATTGTCGTAGTAGCGCCAGTTGGTGACGGGCGCAACCGCAATGCCAGCCTTGAAGGTGCCGTTGCCTTGCGTCAGGCAGTTGAGCACCATAAAACCGCCGAAACTCCAGCCCCAAATGCCAACGCGGTCGGCAGCAACGTATGGCAGCGATTTCAGATAACGGTCGGCGGCGAGTTGGTCGGCGAGTTCGTATTTGCCTAACTGCAAATAAGTTACCTTTCGGAAAGCCTCGCCACGCGCGCCTGTTCCGCGGCCGTCGCAGCAGAAAACAATGTAGCCGTTGGCGGCCAGCACTTGCTCCCAGCCAGCATCGAACTGATTGAGAACCTGCTGAGAGTTTGGACCGCTATATTGTACCATCAGCACGGGATATTGCTTTGCAGGATTGAAATCGTGCGGCTTTATCATCCACGCATTCAGGCTGATACCTTCGTCGGTGGTGAATTGCAGAAATTCCTTCGGGCAGAACTGACGGCTTTTCAACGTGTCGGCAAGGGCGGCGTTATCCTCCAGAACACGCAACTGCTTGCCACAACGTTCGTGCAGAGTGTAAATGGTTGGTGTAGAAGCATTTGAAAATTCGCTAATGTAATATTTGAAGCCTTTGCTGAAAACAAAATCATTGGTTCCCAACTGCCTGCTTAACAATGTTTTGGCCGTGCCATTGGCTTTTACCGAATAGACATCGCGGTTTGGCGCTCCGCGCTCTGCGCTTTGGTAGAAAATGGTGTTGGTGCGCTCGTCAAATCCGTAGAAATCAGTAACATCCCACTCGCCTTTGGTAACCTGATTGAGCAGCGTGCCGTCGGCTTTGTGCAGATAAATGTGGCTCCAGCCGTCGCGCTCGCTCATTATCAAGAACTTAGAACCGTCGGCATTGAATGTCAGATAGTCGAAAAACGACTCGTCGATATACCACTTATTTTGCTCATTGTAAAACACTTGCGTGGTTCCGTCGGCGGGATTGGCGTAGAGCAGTTCAAGGTGGTTCTGCAAGCGGTTCAGCCTGTAAACCACCAATTTACCCGCAGGACTCCAGGTTATGCGCGGAATGTATTGGTCGGTCTCCGCACCAACATCGATTTGAGTCTTGTGGCCATCGGAAAACGAATAGTTCCAGACAGTTACAACCGAATTGGCCTCGCCAGCCTTGGGGTATTTGTATGAATAGGTCGACGGGTAGAGTGCGTTTTCAGCCTTGCGCGGCGCTTGGCCAGCAAAAACCGAGAATCCATAAGTGCGCACCGCCGACTCGTCGAAGCGGCACCACGCCAGATTGTGGCTGTCGGGTGACCAGCAGAAGGCGCGATTGTACTCAAACTCCTCCTCGTAAACCCAGTCGGGAATGCCGTTGATTATCTTGTTGAACTCGCCGTCGGTTGTAATCTGCGTCTCCGAACCGTTGGCCAAATTTCTGACATACAGGTTGTTGCCGCTAACATACGCCACCATTGTGCCATCGGGCGACAGTGTCGCCACTTGCTGACGGCGGCTGTCGGACACGGCCGTGAGTTTCTTGGCGGCAACGTCCCAAACGTGGTAATTGGCTGTAAATGAGCGTCGATAGATATTCTGCCGATTGGTGTAGAAAAGGATTTTCCGCTCATCGGCACTGAATCTGAAGTTCGACAAATAGTTTATCGTGCTGTCGCCAAACTGCTCCACCGTGGCCAATGTAGCCACTTTTTCGCCAGTCTTGTAACTGTATTTTGCTATCGCCAAACCATCCTCAATAACAGCATAATGCAGCCCGTCGCTCATCGGGGTGATAGCGTCAATGCCGTTCTCGTAGAACGTGCCTTTTCTCATTATGTCATCGAGAGTGATTTTTGTTACTTCCGATTGGCATATAGCATTGGTTGTCAGTAGAATAAATGCAAAAACAAATGATAAACCTTTCATTGTATTAGTGTTAAAAGCCTTCAAAACAAAAGCAGTACAAGGTTGTAAGAATTTTTGTCTTTATAAAATGAAAAAGGCCGTCTTTACCGACAGCCTTTTACTATTTGATTATCAACGTTATTTCTTCTTATCCTTCCGCGCATACTCGTCATCGAGCACTTTCTCAAGTGTCTCAACATCAATGCGTTTGGCAATGATTTTCTTGCCACGGTCGAGTAGGTAGATTGACGGTGTGCTGCGAATGTCGTAGAACAGGCGGAATCCCGATTGGTTGTACGGGTCCCAAGCGTTTATCCAGTTTTCAAGTCCTTGACTTTC
Organism: uncultured Bacteroidota bacterium; assembly: GCA_946404125.1. Lineage (GTDB taxonomy): Bacteria > Bacteroidota > Bacteroidia > Bacteroidales > SZUA-534 > RUG13583. The sequence continues at coordinate 30,763 of CAMJCK010000011.1, forward strand.
AATAAACTTGCCCCATTCTTCCTTGTCGGTTTGGGTGTAAATGCCCATCACCTCAACGCCGCGCTCCCAGAACTTGTCGGCCAAAGCCTTCATTTTAGGCGTGGCCTTCTTGCAGTGTCCGCACGACGGCTCAAAGAAGAACAAAACAGTGTATTCGGCATTGACGCCCGAAATGGTTACCGGTTGGTCATCGTAAGTGTATAGCTTTAACTCAACAGCCTGATTTCCAACCTGATTGTAACGCAGTTCCTCGACGCGTTCGCGAAGTTTCTCGAGCCAAGTCGAATCGGCCCAAGTGGCGCGACCGTTCAGGTAATAGTTGTCGCCAAAAAAGACGAGCACCTTGTCCATACCCATAATGTCGCTGTTGTTGTACTTGTTGAAGATTGTCTGCAGCAGAAAACGGAACACCTCATCGCAGCCTTCGGCCTTGTCGAGCAGCATTTTGCTCTCCTTGATAATGGTGTCGGGCGCCTGAAGAATCATCTTCTCGAAATAGCGGTCGATTTTCTTTTGGAAAAATTCCGTACGAAGCAACCTTGCATCCTGAAAATCAACATTATCGAAGAAGTGTTTCTTGTAGAATTTGTATTGGAATGCCGAGTCGAGCACATTTCCTGCCGAATCGCGCGGAAAGTCGGGAATGTCAATGTCTTTGTTGATACGCAAAACGGCTGCCAAAAGCGATTTCTGATGGTTGGTTTCAATATCGTCCCAGCGGGCCATAACCTCATTGGAAAGAATCGCCAGACTATCCTTAATTGCCTTTCCTTCATTGCCTTTCGCTTTGGTCAAGTGTTTGCGCAATTCCAATGCTTTGGCGTTTTGGGCAATCATAAATTGTTGATAGTCAACATACATCTTTACTTCATCGCTGCCTTCCGACTTCAGATATTTAGTCAAATCGGAAGCATCGCCAGTGAATTTTGTCGAGACGCTGAAATTCTGCTCATTATCAATCATCAGCTCGAAGATGGTGTTGCCCGGCACAAGCACGAAGTAAATTCCGCCTTCGAGTTTCTTGTCGCCCTTGAACGCGCCGTTGGCCTTCTTGTCGAGTTTGAGAGTGTCTTTAACATACTGTTTGTCACCAAAATAGTAGCCCAAATAGACGGTGCTGTCGGCCAGGCCGTCGATGTGCACCTTAATGTTGTAGCCGCCATCGGCTTTGGCAAAACCGCAGCTCAGAACCGCCAGAATCGCCACCAAACAATATTTTATCGACCTCATTTTCATTTAGGATTTAGTAATTAGAATTTAGTCCCGATAGCTATCGGGGTTAGTGTTAGTTTACCTTGTTCTTACCTTTCTCAACTATCAGATAGTCTTTCCTCTAAACTTTCCCCTCTTAACCTTTAGAAGTTGTACATTATACCAACGCCGGCAATCTCTTTAAATTGTATGCGTTTGCTGAATTTGGTGGTTCCGTCGGGGTTGGTTCCAACAGGCACGTCGATGTCGTCGTCGTAAATCAAATGCGTTGACACACTGACGGTTATGTACTTGTTCACTTTCATTGCAATTTGGGTTTCCCAGCTTACGTCGATGTTCTGCGGATTGTGCAGATAGTTCGAGAAGAAGTCGGCTTTCGATGTGATTGACAGGTTTTTAAGAGCCTCAGCCTCAAAGTCGCTCTTGCTGAACAGCAGTCGCAAGTAACCACCGAACTCACCGCGCGATTTCTTTCCTGATTTTACCAATGTGCGGCTGATAACCAGGCCGGTGGAGTCTGTAATCTCTTTGTATTCAGCAGCATCAACACCGTAAGAGCCGGCGTCGGCAAGGTCTTGGTCGTTCACAATAGTATATTTAAGTGTGAGCGGAGCCAGGAATGCGCTGAAATAGCTGTTTGGCTTGTAGTCGAGACCGATGGCGCCAATTATGTAGGCCGGAGCCAGGAACGACGAAATCTTGTTCTTGGTGCTGTCGTTCACATAGTCGTAACCGTTGGTCATCTGCGATTTGAAGCTCAGCATTGCCGCGTAGTAGAGCGATTTGTAGGCCTCGTAGCCGTATTTCGACGAGAAATCGATGCGGTCGTCGGTCTTGCGGAAATCATCAACATCGCCTTGCTTCATAAGACCATAGCCAAGGTCGAGAGTGTTGTCCCACGTGTTTTTGCCTTTTCTGAAGTTGGCGTGAGCGTTGAACGCGCCGTTAATCGATATTGAATTCTCACCGCCGGCAACCCAGTGCGAGAGCGATGTCTGCGTGGCGTTGAGCGATGCCACACCGCCTAATTTCCATCCTTGAGTTGTGTCGGAATCGTGACTGCGAAGAGCTTTTTCAGCATCGGTAATTTGTGCCGAGGCAAACTGTGTGCACCCTACAAGTGCCGCAACAGCAATAAATTTTACTTTCATTTTGCACATATTTAAAAGATTCCCAAAAATACACACACAAATGATAAATGGCATTGCCGACGTCAAATTTTTCTGACACTTCGGCTATTTGTGAGTCGCATTTTCTCGCGCAAGCGTTCCAATAACAGAAAAATCACTATCTTACAACTCGAAATTAACATATTGAATTATGCCTACAGACGACGCTATCAGCGGCACAACCAACATTCGGGAAGTACTCGAACGGCTGCGGATAAAAGAGCCTTCAATTTGCTCTGCTATTGAGAGTTATATTGATAACGAAACGGCTGAGCTGCACTCCGCCAGGAGCCAGCAGGCAGCCGCCGAGGCCGAGTTGGCCAGAACCAGGATGCTCTGCGACGCGTGCGGCCAGAGCTCCGTGTTGCTGATGCCCGATTCTGACGACCGCTTGCTGATGCATTGGATTATCGCCAAAGAAACGCCGGTCACCGCCGATTTGCTCGAAACCACAGCCTGTGTTGGCCGTCAGTTGTCCGATTTTCTGACTTCGGAAACCGAATTCCGGGTGCCCGATGGTGTCAGCGAGAACTTCAGAGGCACGTTCGATGCGGTCACAATTGGGGGCAAACGATTGAAAATCCAGGTTTTCGGTCAAGCCGACGGCTCGGTTGTGTGCCACATTGTCGATGGTACCAATGATAATTTGCTGAATCTTCATTATCAGCGTTTTAAGTTGGTTGGCGAGGTTTTGGATGTTGTATATTCCGCCAAGGAGAACGATGAGATTTTTGAGGAGGTCATTGAGCGGGTGGGAGCGCATTTCGCACTCAAGCGCATTCTGGTTTTCCTCGACAAGCAATCGGCCACTGTTGGCCAGCTCAGCTACCAGTGGACAGCGCCGGGCGTTGGCGGTGTACCGGCCGAGTCGCACGTTCCTTACGCCGAATGTCCGTCGTGGCTGAAAATGCTGAAAGACAACAATATGATTAAAGCCGACAATCTGTCGGTGCTGCCGCCCGATGTGGCTCGTGTGCTGAATGGTATGGGGCTGCACTGTATTTGTGTTTTCCCGCTCCGACGGGTGCAGGCCAATGTGCTGTGTGGCTCGGTGCTGTTTGAGGCGGCCGATGGCGCAACCATCGACGAGCAGGAAGTCAGGTATCTGGAAATTGTTGGAACTCTGCTCTCGGGGCACATCACGCGCAAGCTGATAACTGATGACCTTGTGCTTCAAAAGGAGCGTGCCGAGGAGGCCGACCGTCTGAAATCGTCGTTCCTGGTCAATGTCAGCCGCGACATTCGCATACCAATGAACAACATCATCGGCTTCAGCGACTTGTTGGCCGACGAGGACCTGACGCAAACCGAGCGCGAGGAGTTCCTTGATATGATTAACAAAAGCGGTCAGGACCTTATAACATTGATTGACAATATTATCGATATTTCGAAAATTGAAACCGGCCAGATGACCATTAAAAAGGAGGAGATTCAGCTTTCTCCGCTGCTCAACGACATTCTGGCCGTCTTCCAAAACAACCATCTGCTTGACGACCGCGACGACCTGTCGCTGCAAATCGACATCGCTCCAAAGTTCAGCGATATGAAAATCAGAACCGATATTTTCAAATTCCGGCAGGTTTTCATCAATATTGTCGATAACGCAATCAAGTTCACCCCGAGCGGCTTTGTGAAATTCGGTGTGAGCCGCGTGTGGAACGATACCATCGAATTCTACGTCCAGGACACTGGCATCGGCATTCCGGAAAGTCAGCAAGAGCTTATTTTCCAGCGTTTTGTAAGGCTCGACCACAAATACGAAAACGAGTTCACCGGCACCGGCCTTGGGCTGCCCATCTGCAAAGGCATTATTGAGATGCTTGGCGGAAATATGCGTGTGGTGTCGATTCCGGGCAAGGGCTCAACGTTCTATTTCACTCATCCATTGCAACATAAGTATGTTGAATCGTTGAACAATGCGCGCGATGCCAAACCTACCTATGATTGGGCCGACCGCAAAATCGCAATCGTCAACAACGGGGTGCAGGACCGCAAATATCTCGACCACGTGCTGTCGAGCACGGGCATTTCCATTGTCTGGCTCGATGTCAGCGATGCCGTCAAATATTTTGAAGACGGCGGTTTGGCCGATGTGGTGGTGGTGGAGCTGTCGCCGGCGAGCCTCGAAACCATTGTGCGGATAAAGGGGATGACTCACGTGCCGATTATTGCGCAGTCGCAGGGCGAGAATGTGGAGCGCGACCGAGCTATGGCTATGGCGGCCGGTTGCGCCGAGTATATTGCCAAACCGCTGAATGCCAACAAATTCCTGACGGCGCTCAACTCGCTGATGGCAAAATAATTGTCCAGAGTTTGAACAGGTTAGAGGGCGGTGACCAGTTTCGCAGCCTTGGTTTTCGGGCAAAAACTTGTCGCAAAGCGAAATGCCGACGATGTGCGCTTGCGTGCGGGACTTGTTTTGTGAGGTTTAATAAAATTCGTTCATAATCAACAGGTTGTGTTGAAAGATGAATATTTTATGTATTTTTTTTCATTTTTCGGTTGAATAATCGGGGAATAATGTTCGGTTGCGTTGTATTTTGAATAGATTTGTCGACGAAACCGGAGTCGGGCAGGTGCCTTTGCGGTTACTGCCGGACAATTCTGAAAATCGATATAAATAATTGAAAAACAATATGAAAACTGCAAAACTATTAAGCGAATCGAAGGCCGCGCGTTGGGCGGCGTTGGTAATTGTCTCGTTCACAATGATGTGGGGGTATTTCCTTACCGACGCCCTGTCGCCGCTGATGACAATGCTCGAAGAGCAGATGGGCTGGACAAGCCTTGAGTTCGGACAGTTCAACTGGGCCTACTGCTGGTTCAACGTGTTCCTGTTTATGCTCATTTTCGGCGGAATCGTTCTCGACAAGATGGGGGTGCGGTTCACAGGAATTGTTACTTGTGTGCTGATGCTCACTGGCGCGCTAATTAAGTATTATGCAGTGAATTACATATCGCCCGACGCCGCAGCTGGCACCATTTTCGGAATGCGCACGCAGGTGTTTGTGGCCTGCTTTGGTTACGCTATTTTTGCCGTGGGCACCGAGAACTGTGGAATCACCGTGTCGAAGGTCATAACCAAATGGTTTGCTGGCAAAGAGTTAGCCTTGGCAATGGGCGTTCAGGTGGCCGTGGCCCGACTCGGAACCGCCGCCGCTCTGGTCTTCAGCCCGATGATTGTCAAGCATTTCTCGCTTTCGGCGCCGCTGCTCTTCTCGGCAGTTCTGCTCTGCATCGGTTTGCTGGCTTATCTTGTTTTCTGTCAGATGGATAAGCGTTTCGATGCCGAAGTTGCCCAACAGCAGGGTGAATCTGACGACATCTTCAAGGTGAAAGACCTGAAGCTAATCATCACCAACAAAGGCTTTTGGCTATTGGCCTTGCTCTGCCTGATGTTCTACTCGGCCGTGTTCCCGTTTATGAAGTACGCCGCATCGCTGATGGAAAACAAATACGGCGTCAGCACCACGCTGGCGGGCATTATCCCAAGCTTGATTCCGTTCGGCAACCTTATAATGACGCCGCTTTTCGGTAGCATCTACGACAAGAAGGGCCGTGGCGCCACCATTATGATTATCGGCTCGCTGCTGCTCATTCTGGTGCACGTTCTGTTCGCCCTTCCGCTGATGAACTACTGGTGGTTTGCCGCCTTCATAATGATTGTGCTGGGTGTGGCCTTCTCACTTGTGCCGTCGGCAATGTGGCCGAGTGTGCCGAAAATCATCCCGCAGAAACTGCTTGGCTCGGCCTACGCGCTCATTTTCTGGGTGCAGAACATCGGTCTGGGCTTCGTTCCGCTGTTCATCGGTTTCGTTCTCGACAAATATTGCCGCGCAGGTGTGCGCATAGTCAATGGCACCGAAGTGACGCAGTACAACTACACTCTGCCAATGGCGATTTTCGCCCTGTTCGGCATTGTGGCTCTGCTGCTTGCGCTGATGCTCAAACGCGAAGACGCCCGCAAGGGGTACGGACTTGAGAAACCGAATGTGAAGGGGTAATTGCTTGGGAAATAATTGGTTACCTGGTTGTGATTGCCAGCCTTTCCGCAATCCGTTCCGCCGCAACATTCCCGCTTTTTATCGCTGCTGATAATTTGCTGATTTTCAGTTCTGCTTTTGCAAAATCCGCCATCCATTGGCAAGCGCGGGTTCCAATGCCTTTGTTCCAAAAATCGGGGCCAAGCCAAACTACTATTTCAGCCGAGTCACCGCTGATGTTGCGCAGGCCAACATTGCCAATCACGTCGCCATAGTAGATGATGGGGAAGTTGCTGTTGCTCTGCAGGTTATCGGCAACCCACACAAGCGCGTCGTCGTAGGTGAACGGCGATGGGAACCAACTCTGCATTTGGGCGGCAATCAGCCGGTTGTTCGAGTAGAACGCCAACGATGGCTCGTCGCCCGTGCGGTATGGTCTGATAATCAGGTCGTTGCTTTCGTAAAACATCTTGCTATTCATTTCCGGCAATGGCCGTAACCATATTGTCCAAATCAAAATACTTGTTTGCAATTGCTTGCAAGTCAGCAGGCTGGGTGTTGAGGATGGTGGCTTGTTCCTCATCAAAATAGTCGATGCCCGAACAGAGGTCGACGGCTCTCGAAACAGCCTCGAAGCTGTTGAACGGCCCGTCGAAAATCTGCAGAAGCTCGCCCATCATATAGTTGCGCACAAGAGCCATTTCGGTATCACTAATCGGCTCGTCTTTAAGCTTTTGCATCTCTTTTCTAACCTCGTTGGCAACCTGCAGCGAGTGGCCCGATTTTATGTCGCCGTAAACGCACAGCAGTCCGCTCTGCGCCTGGGGTTGCAGCCGCGAGTAGATGCCGTAGGTGTAGCCTTTCTCCTTGCGGATGTTGGTCATCAGCCGCGAGCCGAAATAGCCGCCCAGAACCATAGTCAGCATATTCAGCTTGTGGTAGTCGGGGTGGTCCATTTTTATTGTTCTGAGGCCCATTCGCAGACTCGATTGCACGGCTTCTTCGCGTTTGATAATCTGCGTTTTGTCGCCAGCTATTGGCTCAAAAGGAAACTCATTCAAGCTGCATTTTGCGCCAATTTTTATTTTGCCGATGGTGGCCTCGATGGCTTGCATCACTTGGTCGGTTACATATCCGGCAACCATCAGCCGGCAGTTTGCCGCGCAGTAGTGCGGAGCGTGGAAATCTTGCAGAATTTTGCTTGTAACACGGTCGTAATCAATAAGTTCGGCGTGTCTCCCGTAAGGGTGGGCGCCATACACCATTTGGTGCATCGCATTGTTGGCCAAAACCGCTGTTTTTGTCTGATTCACAATGAATTTGTGCTTACGGTCGGTCAACACGGTTTTCAGCTCCGTTTCCGGATAAACGCACTCTTCAATCAGCTCGCAGAGCAGCGGCAGCAGCTTGTCGAGGTACTTGTTCAGGCAGAAGAGCGAGATTGCCGCGTGGTCGAAATTGCTGTCGGTGCGCAGCTCGGCGCCGTAAAAGTCGAATGTGTCGGCAATCTGCTGAGCCGTGTGGTGCCGCGTGCCGCTCACCAGCATTGTGTTGGCAGTTGACGCCACCAGCAACTGGTTCGAGTGGATGACTCCGGCATTGAACATAAGTTCAACAACCACAATCTCTTGCGAGCCTCCCGACAGCACGTGGTAAGGCATCTTGTTTGCCAGAAAACCGCACTCGTCGGTTGGTATGTTTATCTTTGTAATTTGATGATATTCAGGGGCAATCTGCCGGTTTAGCTCTTTGTTCATTGCTTGCTTTTTTGAGCCGATTTATAAAATATTGTCGAGCTGTTTTCGGGGCGGAACAGGTATCGGGCGGTTTGGGCAATGTCTTCCACGCTGACTTTCTGATAGTTATCGGCATCGGTATTAATCATCGAGGCATCGCCAAGCATCTCGTAGTAGGCAAGGTTCATAGCTTTGTTGAGCACGTTCACCTCCGAGATGGTTTTCTTCACCTCAATGTTGTTCTTAACCTTGGTCAGCTCGTGGTCGGTTATCGGTTGCTCCCACAGCGACCTGAGTTCGTTGCAGATGCACATTTCGGCCTGTTCGAGCGTCACTCCGTCGCTCAGCTTTCCCTCAACAATGAACAGTCCCGGGTCGGTTTCGCCGGTTATGTAGGCGTTCACGTCGGTGAATGTTTTTTGCTCTTTTACAAGATGTTGCTTCAGCCGCCCTGACTCGCCGCCGGCCAGAATGTCCGAAATCAGGTCGGTGGCGTGGTAGCGCGGGCCTAGACGGCTGTCCATATGGAAACCTATGTAGATGGCGTTGAGCGGCTCGTTGCGCTTGAGAACAAGGAGTTGCGGAACTGTCTGCTCCGGCTCCACGGGCAGCGGCGCAATGTGTGTGTCGCGGCGCGGAATCGGTCCGAACCATTTCTCTGCCAGAGCTTTAACCTGCTCGGTCTCAACATCGCCGGCCACCACCAGAATGGCGTTGTTTGGGGCGTAGTAGTTGTAGAAGAAGCTGTTAACCTCGTCAAGACTGGCAAATCGAATCTCCTGAGTGTCTTTGCCGATGGTCGGCCACATATAAGGGTGCCGTTTGTAGGCCAAATATCTCATCATCAGAAACCAATCGCCGTAAGGCTTGTTCAGGTAGCGTTGGTTATATTCCTCAATCACAACGTTTTTCTGTATCTCAAGTTTCTCCGGAGTGATGCCCAGCTCCAGCATCCGGTCCGATTCGAGCCAAAAAGCCGTTTCAATGTTTTGTTTTGGCAGAGTGATGTAGTAGTTGGTGTAGTCGTTGGTTGTGAACGCGTTACACTCGCCACCGGCCAGTTGTAGCTGGTGGTCAAAGTCGGCAACGTTTTTCGACCCGTCGAACATCAGATGCTCAAAGAGGTGCGCAAACCCGGTGCGGTCGGGATTCTCGTTGCGCGCACCTACCTTGTACAACAGGTTGACGGCTACAATCGGAGTCGTTTTGTCTTGATGCACAATTAGTTGCAAACCATTGTCGAGTGTTGTTCTGTCAAAGCGTATCATAAGGAGACCTTGTGTCGCAAATGTATTATTTTAATGATATATTGTAAGAATTATATTTGCGGAATGAAACTGCTTTTTTGCATAGTTTTTTGTGTTTCCCCGATGTTTTTGAGGCTCTCGGCGCAACCGTTGTGCGGTGGGCGGCCGGTGGGTTTGCGCAAAGCGATGCCGAGTTTGTACGAAGTGGCGCAACTGCCTTCGCGTCAGCAACTTGCGCAAAGCGAATTCGGCGGGTTGGCCGTTAACCCCGATGTGTTCGCGGCGCCCATTGCCACCGATTTCAATCCGTGCAACAGCGGGCAGTGGGAGAGTGCGGGCGACACCTGTGTCTGGCGTCTGGCCATCAGTTCGCCCGGGGCTTTTTCGCTCAATCTTCTGTTTGCCGATGTCTCGATGCCCGACGGCGCGAGCCTCTATCTCTACAGCGCCGACACCACCGAGGTTCTTGGCGCATATACAGCCGAGAATAATTCCGCGTTTCTGCCAACTCCGCCCATTGCCGGCGACGTGGTTGTGGTGGAATATAACGAACCAGTAAATGCTGATTTTCAGGGCTTTTTCAATATTACGCAGGTGGCTCACGATTTCAAAGGCGCTTTCGCCGAAGAGCCAAAGCCAGGCAAGTGCCAAGTGGGGTTAACCGACGAGCAGAGGCATGAGTGGGGCAACGAGCGGCGGGCCGTCTGCCGCATTCTGGTTGGCGGAACCACCTTATGCACAGGCACTTTGCTCGCCACTGCCGACCATTCGTTTGAGCCATATGTGCTCACAGCCCGCCATTGCATCTATTCTGAAAAACAGGCGCAGTCGAGCATTTTCTTTTTTAACTACGATGATTACGATATACCTGAAAAGCAATATGTTGCGGGTTCAAGTCTTGTCGCAGTCAAGAACAACGACGACGGATTCCTCGATTTTGCTCTTGTTCGGCTAAAAGGCGGGATACCAGACTATTACGACGTTTATTACGCCGGATGGGATGTCGGCGGCTCGCTGCCCCGAGGCGGCACTTGCATTCATCATCCGCAGGGCGGACCGGTGGCCATTGCCATCGATGCCGATTCGCTGCTGGCGGCTTCGTACCGCAATTTCGACTCTGGCACGTTCCTCAATGTTGCCGAATGGGACGAGGGCGCCACGGAGCAAGGCTCGTCGGGTGCGCCGCTTTTCGACGCCAATCATCGTGTGGTGGGCTTGCTTGCTGGTGGCGATTCCGACTGCGACTACCCGATGAACGATTATTTCCAGATGCTGTCGGTTTGCTACAGTCGCTATAGCTTTGATTCATTGCAACTTGCGCATTGGCTCAATCCGGGTTCGCTGCCAGTAACCCACATTGACGGCTCGTTTGGCAACGGAACTGCCATCGGCGGGAAAAAAGCTGACACGCGGGTTGCAATCTACCCCAATCCAGCCACGACCGAAATCCGCTTGACGGCTGAAAACGAAATGGTTACATCGGTTACGATTTTCGATTTTTCCGGCCGTGTGGTGCTTAAAAAACGCATCGACAACAAAAAAAACGTTACGCTCAATGTTGGCCGTTTGCCGGCGGGCGTGTATGTTTGCAGCATTGAATTTGCCAATGGCGATTTTGGCAAAACGTTGATAATTAAGGAATAAAATGGTTAAAGGTGTAATTTTCGACTTCAACGGGACAATGTTTCTCGACTCGCCGCTGCACGAGCGTGCGTGGATTGATATGGCAAAAAAACTGCGTCCCGAGCCGCTTGGCATCGAGGAGTTTTACACCAATCTGCAAGGCCGCACCAATCTGCAAATAATCAGCTATCTGCTTGGCCGTCAGCCTTCTGCCGATGAACTTGAGCGCATAACCGAGGAGAAGGAGCTGCTCTACCGAACCCGTTGCTCTGCACCTGACGGCTTGCACACGCTTGCGCCCGGAGTCGAGGATTTTCTGAACCAACTGGCGCCCACAGGCATTCCATTTACCATAGCCACAGGCTCTTACAAGCCCAACGTTGAGTTCTATTTCAGCCATTTGCATCTCGGAAAGTGGTTTAATTTCGATGATGTGATTTACGATGACGGCACCTATCCGGGCAAACCGTCGCCCGACATATTCCTGAAAGCTGCCGAAAAGATTGGCGTTAAGCCGGCCGATTGTCTGGTTTTTGAGGACTCCTACGCGGGAATCCGCTCGGCAGTGGCAGCCGGCATTGGCCGCATAGTAACCGTTGAGCGCTCGCTCGATGCGGCTAAAGTTGCGCAGATTGGCAAGGTTTTCGCTATGCGCGATGGTTTTGTTGGGTTGGATATCAGTGTGTTACATTAAAACCGGATACTTTTCTGCAATCTTTGATTGTTTACAATCGGTTGATTATTCGATTTTTGTGCGCCGTCGAGCCTTTCGCGGAAACCGTACATTTGTAAAAAATCGGAATAATGGTTAAACGCGACCCAAAGCTGTCCAGAACGCACAAAATCAGCATCGCCTTGAACGATTACGAGGTGGCGGCGCTCGACAAGTATTGCAAGAAATACAGGGTGAAAAACCGCACCAAACTTGTGCGTGAGATTCTGTTTACCAAGATTTTCACCGATTTCAACAGCAATCCGCCAACGCTTTTCGGTGAGGACGAAATGGCGCGCCTGGCTCAGAAATGATTCGTTAAATATTTGATTCTAAACAATATGGCAAACTTTAAAGATTTGGTTCAAATTCGCTATTCGTGCCGCAACTACAGTCCGATAGCCATCGACCGCTCAATTATTGAGCAACTGCTTGAAACTGCGCACTTTGCACCGTCGGCAACCAACGCTCAGCCGTGGCGCGTGTTTGTGCTCAACACACCGGAAAGTCTTGCCAAAGTGCGTCGGGCATATAATCGTGAATGGTTTGCCACTGCACCCGTGGTGCTGATGCTCTGCGCTCAGACTAGCAAGGCTTGGACTCGTGCCGACGGCAAGAACCACGCCGACATCGACCTTGCCATTCTTGCCGACCATCTGACGCTTGCCGCCGCCGATATGGGGCTCGCCACCTGTTGGGTTTGCAACTTCGACGCTGCAATGCTCTCAAAGGATTTCAACCTTGACGCCGACTGCAAACCGGTGGTTCTGTTGCCGTTAGGCGCCCCAGCCACCGACGACATTCCCGAAAAGAAGCGCAAAGACATTTCCGAATTTGTGGAATGGATGTAGTTTGTGGTGAATTGTTGAATCGATGAATCGAATTCCATTTTTTCAATCCTTCATCCCGATAGCTATCGGGACTTCAATCCTTCAATTATGCGTGAATTTGAACTTCAACCAATGCCCGACGGCTCAGAGCTGTACATCGAGCTTAATAAACTTATTAAATTACTGAGAATCAGCGAAAGCGGGGCTCAAGCCAATCAGTTTGTCGAAGACGGCATTGTCAAGCTCAACGGTCAGACAGAGAGCCGCAAACGCGCCAAACTTCGCCACGGCGATGTGGTAGAGGTTCTTGGAAACACTATTAAAATAGTGTGATTCAGCGCATTTCCGTTGTGCGCTTGCGCCATCGCGAGATTATTATTTCATTCCCGGCCGCTATCGGGGACACCGTGGTTACAAACTCCCAAAAACACGCAGAGCCGCGCCTTAGCGCAGCCCCGCAATGATTGTTTATAGTCGGTTTATGATGAAATCCTAGTCTTTAATTATCTCCTTAAACGCCAGTCCGAAAATCAGATAGCCTGTGTTGCCGGCGATGGTGCCTTCGTTCTGTCCCCAAAGGAACGGCCAATCGTCGTAGTTCTCAAAGTGGTCGGGTTTGCGGAACAGGATGCCGGGCGCCATATTGCCCGGAATGAACGAGAAGTCGGCGCGGTTGTTGCCGTAGAAGACCGCCTTTGGACGGGTGGCGCCCACCACAGCAACCAACGAATAGTTGTGGTACGGATGGCAGCCAAAGAGCCAGGCGGCTGTCTTGAAGGCGTATTCCTTGCCGATGATGTCGGGGAAGTATTTGTGGGCATAGCAAACGGTGGTGCCGTACGATACCGTTTGGCCGCCGCCAGCCCAGTTGCCCAACCCGATTGGAATCCCGTAAGGGTTGACGATGTCGAGGCTGTCCAGATAAACCTTGTATTTCTCGATGTATGGACGGAGTTTCTCTTTGTAACTGTCTGGCATATAAGCAACTGCGTCTAAAGCGGTTTGAATTGCGTAGTTAACGTTGTTGTCCAATGCCCTCCAAATCTTCTTCTCAAAATTATCCAGATACTGCTGCTCGTGAGTGGCGGCGTAGAGTTGGATGTCGGCGGCCACATCGCCAAATCCGCGGAGCGAGAGCTCGTCGTGCTCGCCGCTTGTGAAACGGTTGTTGCTGCGGCGTTTCGCGATAAGCTCCTGAGCCTCTTTAAACAGACGTTTCGACTGCGTGAGGGCGCGGTCGGCCAAGTCATCGTTGTAGCCTTTGAGCACACGGCTTGCTGCGGCGAACATTGTGGCGGCGCGGTTGTCGAGCATCGGGTTGCGTGTCGTGAACGCCCACATATCGTCCTTGGTGCCAGAGCGTTTGCCGTCGGCCGATTTGGTGTATGGCGGCAGCGACGGGTCGTAGTGCAGACCATCGGTGATTGAGGCCGCATCGCCAAGGTGGTGGTAGTTGTCGAGCACACCGTTTGAAAGTGTTGACGACATATGTCCGATGTTTTCGGCCTGAGCCACAAGGTTGAGCACGCCGTGCTCGATATATTGCAGAATGTCAGGCACACCGTCGGGACGGTGGAGGTCAACATAACGCTGTTTCTCGTCAACAAAAGTCTCGTCGCGCTCCGAGCGGAACAGCTCCCACACGCGCACAAGGTTCTGAACCACACTGATGTTGGAGCCGGTTTCGATGTCGAAGTCGCCCGCATCGAAATATCCGCCCACGTTCAGGCCCGGAATCAGCTCGTAGGGCTTGTATTTGGTGTCGGTGGTTTCGCCTTGGTGGTGAAGGTCGAAGTGGTCAGATGGCGGCGCCTGAATGTAGCCCTCTTTGAAAGGCTCGCCGTGCCAGATGCGGTAGCCCTCGTTCACGGTGATGTGGTTCATATGGATTGGAATCCAAATGTCGCTCGTGGCGTCGGTGATTTTGTCATACACGTTGTCGTTGATGATGAAATGCCCGGTTTTGGTGTCGCCGTACTCAATGCAGTAAACGCCCGGCTCTTTCACCGTCGAGAAATCGAATTTCACATAATTATATTTGAAATAGGCGCCCCAGAAATCGGTTTTGCCCTCGTAAGCTATTGTCTCGTTGGCGTTTTCGTCGATTTTCAGGATTTTTGCTGTGGGCAGAATCTTGTCGTTTTTGTCGAGTTCGATAACTGCCGTTTTGGGCTGCGACGGGATGTAACCCACTTGCGAGAAACCGATGTTTGGCTTGCGAATCCAGCCTTCGATGGCGTTTGGTTCGATGGTCCACTCAACCACTTTGCCAGTTTTGCCCGCCGGCAGAACGCTGCGGAGCACGAACCATCCGTTTTGCGCGAGCATACGGCCGTCGTATAGGCTGATTTCGTTCTCTTTCGACGAGACTTTTATCAGACGCTCCGGGTCGTCCGACGCCATCACGAAAGTGTGTGCGGTTTCAATCGGCAGCGGGTCAACAAACTTGCCTGTGCCGCGGTCGTCGTAAGTCCTGAACCCTTTGAACTGCTTGGGTTTCTGACTGTTGTCGCGCGTTGTGGTGGCGCTTGCGGCGTATTTCGGCAGCAGGCCCGGACGGTTGTCGGCCAGATAAGTTTTCGACCAGTATTGCGACGGCAGAAACTCGAGGTTGAAACCGGCTTCGCCCGCAAGTACCTCAGGCACAGGCTTATCCAGATAAACCGAGATTCTCACCGCGTTGTCTTCGGCCTGCGCCACAATGCGCGAGTTGAAATCATAATCCTCGTAACGCAGCGTCACCTCAATGCTTTTCGCATCGGTGTCCACCTTGCGCTCGATGGTTTTGGGCACAAGGTCCCACTGCTCGGGCGTGTTGTTGAGTCTCACGGCGCCGCCTTGCACGGTGCGCACTCCGTGGTGGATGATTTCGATGCCCGAGTTTTTCTCGTCGTTGAATCCTCCGTTGAAGGTGTTGCTGTAAATCAGAACGTTAACCCCCTGACGTTCAAAATATTCGCGGTCGTTGAGCACGAAACCCGCATTCTCTTTTTGAGTGTTGCAGCCAGCCACTGCCAACACCATTGCTAATGGTAATAGTGATTTTCGCATAACAGAACTATTAAATATTTGGTTAAAAGTAAGATATTATTTTCACTTTCCAATGCCTGCCGCTTAGGTGCTTTTGGGGCTTAAAGCCGATATGCAGGCATTGCAAATGTCTATTATTCAGCCGCTTTCTCGATATGGGCATTGTTGCCGATGGGAGGGTATAGGTGCCGATTTATCGCCCAAGCGCACAAAACTAACGATTGCCGCAGAGTTTTTTGTGTCGATGATTTTCCGCTTTTGGTCGATATGGCAGATGTGTAAGTGTCAGATATTCAAAGTTTTGCTACAAACGGCCTCTGCATTGCACAATACATCTCAGAGCCGGAGCATAAAAACAAAAAAGCCCGACTAACTTTCGTTAATCAGGCTTCTTGCGGTGCGGACGAGACTCGAACTCGCGACCCCCGGCGTGACAGGCCGATATTCTAACCGACTGAACTACCGCACCATTTGTCAGAACTATGTTGCTGTTTCATTTCCGAAAAGCGATGCAAAAGTAGCGCCTTTTTTCATATTCGCAATAGCCGTGGACGCAAAAATCAAAAAATATTTTTCCGACCGGCGTAACCCATTATTATTCAATTTTGTTGGTTTTGCTTTTTGGCTCAAAATCGGGTTTAAAATGCTGCCGGCAGTTGCCGATTCCCGCAAAAAATGTATTTTCACGGCATATTTTTATCACGTAAAACTCAAAATTATGGAAAAGAGAATAGGTTTTGGCCCGCGTTTGGGCGCTTATGTTATCGACATTGTATTTGTCTGGATTCTATCGCTGATACTCAGCCGTGTGTCAACATCGTGGATGGCCGTTTTGGCTCAGCAGCAAGTTGATGGGTTGGTTTCGTCGAATCCGTTTTTCGCGCAGATATATACGCCCGAAATGCTCAGTATGGTTGTTGCAACCACTCGTATCTCGCTGATATGCATCTTTGCGGAACTGATTTATTTCTCGACAGAGATTTTCCTTGGCGCATCGGTGGGCAAGATGCTTTTGGGGCTCAAAATTGCCAATGCCGATGGCGGCAATGCTTCGGTTGGGGCGCTCATAGGACGTTATCTGCTGAAACACGTTAAGAGAGTTTGCACAGTGTTGGCGTTCCTTGTCTTGGCAGGAATGTTCAATTTCATTGGCTCTCTTTTCGGTTTCGTCATTTTCATCGGCTGCTTCTTTGCCGCTGGTGACCGCCATCAGGCTCTGCACGATATGCTGTGCCATACAGTTGTGGTGCGGAAGGGAGAGAATGTAGAGAATGTAGAGGGGTAGAATTCTTGATAGTCATATTGAAATTTGCAAATTGATTATTATTAATTATGAATCAAGAACTTTTTAAAACAGATGAGATTGCGTCAGCTATTACTCGAATTATTGATGAATCTCAAAAATATTGCTTCATCGTAACACCTTACTATAATGTTTGGGACCAATTGGCTAAGTCGTTAGCGAAGGCAGCACAGCAACAGAAAAAGTTGGTTTTCTTTATTCGGTATGAAGTCGATTATGTTGAAGGCGGAATTAATTATAAGCGCATTAAAGTACTTATTGATTATGGGTTCGATGTCGTTTATGTGAAAAATCTTCACGCCAAGCTCTATATGAACGAGAAGGAAATTCTTGTTACCTCATTAAATATGTACGATAAATCAGTACGAGCTAATTTTGAGTTGGGAATCAATATTAGAGGGAGAAGCGAGTATTTCAAGAAAAACTTTATTGAAAATGAATTGCTTGGCGCGAAGGAATACTATGGTCAAAATGGACTGGAAGAATGCTATAGAATTGTTGAAGGACGCTATTTTGCAGAAAAAAGAGAAAGAGAAGAGGAGGAGAAAAAGAAAGAAGAAGAAAGATTGCAAGCGGAAATGAAAAGGAAAGAAGAACGGGCTCAATTGTTGTCGGAACGTAATTCTGAACTTGAAAATAATGAAAACAAGGGATTTTGCATTAGATGTGGAACTGTAATTCCTCTAGATTCCACAAGACCTTTTTGCTTGGATTGCTATAAAAAGTGGGCATCGTGGGGAAATTACGATTGGCAGGAAAAATACTGCCACGTATGTGGAAAAGAATTTAATAACATTTCAATGAGAAAACCGTGTTGTAGCCAACATTTGAAAAGTCAAAATAAGCCATCATATTTTTAGTGGAACTGCTTAGTTTATGTCATAATAATCCCTCATTGAGGAAGAAAATCTTTAAGAAAGTCCCTCATTGAGGGATTTTTACGACAAAGCCCCGTTTAGAAAAGCCGAATGGGGCTTTTTGTCGCATCACAAAAAAAGCAACCATAAGGTTGCTTATAATTCTGTTTCCGATTGTTATCGTATTCCGTGCGTTCCGGAGTTAAAAACGTAGTGTAAATCTGTGTAGTCTTGTGTCATCTGTGCGATAATAATCTGCGTGAATCCGTTAAATCAGTTCAATCTGCGTTCAAAGTTTAACTCAAAATTGTTCCGAAAATATTCCTTCGTCCGCCGTAGTTGCGGAACTCGCACAAATAAATTCCCTGCCACGTGCCCAAGTTCAGTTTGTGGTTGGTGATGGGAATTGTCACCGACGGCCCAATCATTGATGCCTTGATGTGGGCGGGCATATCGTCGGCGCCTTCGGTGTCGTGCGTGTAGTTGGGGTCGCGTTCGGGAATGAGTTTGTCGAACACGTACTCAAAGTCGGCGCGGACGGCAGGGTCGGCGTTCTCGTTTATCGACAGCGCGGCCGATGTGTGCTGAATCATTAGGTGCAGCAAGCCGCTCTCAGGCAGTTCGGGCAGGCTCTTGATGATGGTGCCCGTTATCAGGTGATATCCCCTTTGATAGTTGGGAAGAGTGATTTGAAATTGCGATACCATAGTTGATACTCTTTTAGTTACCTATAATTGTTTTTCTCAATAACTCGTTTCTAAATATAGCACGAAGTTGATTAAAAAACCGAAGCCGCTGAAAAATTTTTTTGAGTTGCGGGTAATCTTCCGCCAATAATAATCCCGCAATGGTCAGCGTTTGTGTTTTTGCGTTTGTGTTTTTATATTTTTGCGGCAAAATCACCGTTTGTGAGAAATTTTCTATTGGCGATATTGATATTGGCGGCAGGCGCGGTTTCTGCGCAGACCTGCATTTTCGGACGCGTCACCAATCAGTCGGGCGAGCCGCTTGAGTTCGTCAATGTGGTGCTGAAGGACAATGTGGCAGGCACCGTCACCAATCAGAACGGCGAGTACCGCCTGAATATCGCTTCGGGCAAATCGGTTTACGTATCGTTCTCGATGATTGGCTATCAGACGCGCTGGGAACAGGTGATGCTTGCCGACGGGCAGCAGCGGCGGCTCGATGTCGATTTGGTGGCAACGTCGCAAGAACTTGAGCAGGTGACAGTTGAAGACGTGCAGGTGCGCAAGAGCACGCTTACGCGATTGAATCCCAAGGTGATGGGCGTGCTGCCCGACGCTTCGGGAAGCATTGAGAGCTTGATTAAGACGATGCCTGGCGTGGCCGCCAACAACGAGTTGAGTTCGCAGTATTCGGTGCGCGGCGGCAGTTTCGACGAGAACCTTGTGTATGTCAATGGAATAGAAGTCTATCGGCCGTTTCTGGTGCGCTCGGGCGAGCAGGAAGGCTTGAGTTTCGTCAACAGCGATATGGTGTCGTCGCTGCTCTTTTCGGCAGGCGGTTTCGATGCCAAATACGGCGACAAGATGTCATCAGTTCTCGACATTAAATATAAGCGTCCCGCAGGGTGGGGCGGAACGGCTTCGGGAAGCCTTTTCGGCGGCTCGGTGATGCTTCACGGCGACAGTTTCAACCACCGTTTCCATCACATTTCGGGCATCCGCTACAAGCGCAACAAATACCTGCTCAACTCGCTTGAGACATCGGGCGACTACGACCCGCGATTCGTTGATTTTCAGACATATCTGTCGTTCGATCTGACCGACCGCATTGAGTTGGGATTTATGGGCAACTGCTCGAGCAACGTCTATAATTTTCTGCCGCGCAACCGCCGCACCAAATTCGGCCTTTTCAATCAGCCGATGGAATTGCGGATGTTCTTCGAAGGTGCTGAAAAAGACGCATTTAACACCTATACAGGCGCCCTTTCGGCCGATTTCAAAGTCAACGACGGCTTCAGCCTGAAACTCACGGCGTCGGCATTCAGCACGCACGAGAGCGAAACCTACGACATTTTGAGCGAATACTTTATAAATGAGATAGATAACGCCGTGGGCGCAAGTTCCTACGGCGACAGCGTGAGCACCGTGGGCATTGGCGCGTTCCGCAATCACGGACGTAACTATCTCGATGCCAAAGTGTTAAGCGTTGAGCACAAAGGCTTGTTCAGCAGCGGCAACCACTTCCTGAATTGGGGCTTATCGGTTCAGCGTCAGCAGATTGACGACAACCTTTCGGAATGGACAATGATTGATTCGGCAGGCTACTCGATGCCGCACCGTCCCGACAAGGTGAATATGAGTTACAGTCTGCGCGCCAATAACAGCGTCAAATCCAATAGGTTACAGGCTTATGTGCAGGATGTTTATCAGTTTATGTTCGACTCGTCGGAAATGCACCTGACCGTGGGGCTGCGCGCCAACTATTGGACGTTCAACGACGAACTGCTCGTTTCGCCCCGCGTGAGTCTGTCGTACAAACCCAATTGGCAGCGCGACATTGTGTTCAAACTTTCGGGCGGATATTACTATCAATCACCATTTTACAAAGAGATGCGAATGACCGACGGGCAGATAAACAGCGACATTCGTGCGCAGAAATCGCTGCATTTTGTGGCTGGCGCCGATTGGAATTTCACTGCCTGGAACCGTCCGTTCAAGTTTATTACCGAACTGTATTACAAAAAGTTGACCGACCTTATATCGTACCAAATCGACAACCTGCGCACCATTTACTCGGGCCGCAACGATGCCGATGGCTACGCGATGGGGCTCGATATGAAAATCAATGGCGAGTTTGTGAAGGGCGTCGATTCGTGGTTCAGCTTGTCGCTGATGCAGACCGAAGAAGACATTCGCAACGACGTGTGGGTTAAAACCGATGCCGACGGCAACGAGTGCACAACCCACCCTGGCTACATTCCGCGCCCCACCGACCAACGGCTGAATATCAGTATGTTCTTTCAGGATTATTTCCCTGGCAACCCCGACTACAAGGTACACCTGCAAATCAACTACGGCTCGCGGCTGCCGTTTGGGCCGCCACAGTCGCCACGTTATATGGCCACAGGCCGTATGTCGTCATACCAGCGAGTTGATTTGGGCTTCTCGAAAAGCCTGAAAAATAGCGAGCGTACCTA
Organism: uncultured Bacteroidota bacterium; assembly: GCA_946404125.1. Classification (GTDB taxonomy): domain Bacteria; phylum Bacteroidota; class Bacteroidia; order Bacteroidales; family SZUA-534; genus RUG13583. Next base: position 51,628 of record CAMJCK010000011.1, read on the forward strand.
CTCAAAGAGCCATCCGTTCTATTACGTGAAGGAAGCGTGGATTTGCGCAGAGGTGCTCAACGTTATCGACCGCCGCAACGTGGCTTCGTTCGAGTGGGTGACCGATTTCGCCAACCGCCAGTATGCCGTAGAGAACTCGCTCACAGGCCGACGGTTCAATGTGAAGTTGAATGTGAATTTCTAGGTCGAAAACGCTTTGCGCAGACGCTGTCGTTTGTATAGGCGATTGAGCGAAGATTCAACTTGTCGGAATATCCGACAGTTTCGCAAGGGAGGTAGAAGTTAGCGAGAGTTACTTGGTGAAGAATAGTGCAAGAGAAAAAGTAATGAGGATGACTGCTTAAGTTTGATGAATGGCTCGATTATGTTTTCATTCCGAATAAATTGACTGTATGCAGCATTTTCTTTCTATATTTGCTCAAAAGAACAATGTTTAATGTAAATGATTCAAATAGGGAATAGATAATTTAAATTACTAACATATAGAACTTTACGTTCTCGTTCCGCTTATCGCATAACCCCAAATAAAATTGTATCGGAATGAGTGGCGAGTGGTTCACGCTTTAGTGCGTGAACCGTTTCGTGCTTATTAGATACAATGGTAGGGGTACCGCGATAAGATGATAAGCACACAAACGAAACGGTTTACGCTTTTTTTATGGATAACGGCACCACCATACATATTGGCAGGATTATTGAATCGGTTATGAAAAGCCAAGGCCGTAGCCCGTCTTGGCTTGCAGCGCAAATATGTTGCAACCGCGACAATATTTATAAAATCTTCCGCCGCCAACACATTGATTCCGAATTGCTTTTGAAAATCTCGGTTGCACTAGATGTCGATTTCTTCCAACACTACGTTGCCGCTCTTCGGACAAAAAAGATACAAAACGTATTGCAAACAGATACGCTTGCACAATTATAGATACCATTTGCAATACCAACTTTGTATTGGTTGAAATTAAAAGTGAGTATTATGTTTAAAAGAATTTTGTTTTTAGGTTTTTCCATTTGTCTTGCGCAAGGCATTAAAGCACAAAAAACTGATAGTGGTTGGTATGTTCCAGGTTACACGGAACAAATAGCAATGAGTTATTTTAACAGCACTACAATGCTTGCGCCAGTAGAAGGAATATGGCAGAGTTCTGATGGTTACAAGTATGCCATTGAAAAAGATGTGGAAAATGGACGAAGAGTTTCAAGTAAATTTAGGGTGATCGTTATAGAATCAAGTTTTGATGGTTGGGAACTTGGGGAAATTAAAGGATTTATAACGCAAGGTAGTGTTGAAAGCATTTATTCGTTCAAATACTATACACGACCGTCTGATAGGTCAAGCACATCATCGCAAAATGTTTTTCTGATGATTGAAAGCCCTGTCATAATGACTTTCGAAAGGATTGATGCAAGTGGAAAAATAGCTATGTATAGAATCTATCCTCAAGTAGATGGAAGTGTTGGCGGAGGTTCTGCTTCGCAAAGCATTGCGCCACAATGGTATGGCTCGGGAATTGTGATTGCAGATAAATATATCGCCACAAACAATCACGTGGTTGAGAATGCCCAATCATTGGCAGTAAGTGGCGTTAGTGGTGATTTCAACAAAACATACAAAGTGCAAGTTGTTGCAGTGGACAAAAATAACGACCTTGCTATTGTTAAAGTTATTGATGAGAAGTTTCAAGGGTTTGGAATGATACCATACGGATTCAATTTTTCCACAGTTGATGTGGGTACAGAAATCTTTGCTTTGGGTTATCCAAAGACAGATATTATGGGTTATGAAGTGAAAGTTACGAATGGAATCATAAATTCTAAAACAGGTTTTCAAGGCGATGTTTCAAGGTATCAGATGTCCGCGACAATAACTAATGGTAATAGTGGTGGGCCAGTGTTTGATTATAAAGGAAATCTGATTGGAATCTCTGTGAGCGGAATTGCAAAAGCAGATGTCGCACAAAATGTTAACTATGCTGTAAAATCGATTTATTTGCAGACGCTTATTCAAAGTTGTACTGAAAAAATAAATGTCCCGAATGGAAATATTATCGCCAATTTCCAATTGTCTGATAAAATTAAAGCCATTACGCCTTTTGTATTAATGATTATTGCCAACACAGAAACAGGTAATGGTATATATTCTACAAGTGGAATTTCTCAAGGCTCACCAATGCCACAACAAGGTCCCGACAAGGAAAGAGCAGAGTTTCTTGAAAAACGTGCAAGAGAGAAGTATGGCAATCAAGATTATTACGGAGCTTATGCCGACATTAAAGAATCGGTAAGACTTTTCCCCAAACCGGAATCGCATCATTTAAGATATTACGTTGCTTTAACTGTAGGTAATGATACAGCATTGGCAATAGAATCCTTAAAATATTGCATCAGCAATAATTATGAATTGGAAGATTGTAATGGCGCTTTGGGGTATATTTATAGTATTCAAAAAAAATACAATGAAGCTATAACGTATTTGACAAGTGCTTTGGCAGAAAACAAGAGAAATGTTGGTGCGTTATATACTAGAGCTCTATGTAAAACAGGGCTTAATGATAAAGTAGGGGCAATTGCTGATTATATGCAGGCGATAAAATATGAAGGACTTGTTGATGGCAACTATGGAACCATATACAATAATTTAGCCTTTGCATACCTTCAAATGAACAATTATGAACTTGCCGAAAAATATATAAAGGAGGCATTGAAACGCGAACGTATGGAATGGTATATCTGGGACACTGATGGTGAATTAGCTTACAAAATAGGAGATTATGAGCGGTGCGTTAAAAGTATGAATAATGCAATAACCATTAATAAATACGAGAACTCCTATTATTATAGGATATTGGCTAAAATCAAATTGAATAATCTTTTAGGCGCTTATCACGATATAGAAATATTGAAGACAATGAATAAAGAAAGAGCCGATTCTCTAATACGTACGATTGATGTGAGTAAAATCGACTTTGAACAAGAAGACGGTTATGAAGAAATAATTGCTACACCAATAGTTGGAAATAAAAGTCATAATTATTTGTATGTTAAAGCTATAGAAAAAACATCTGAATATACGGCAATTCATTTTATTATTAGTGCTGTTGGTACTGACGGATATTCATATAATGTTGACAGAAACAGCTTTATTCAAGATGAAACCGAAAAATATTATCTACTCAAGGCTGATAAAATTGCTTTAAATCCGCAAGTGAGCAATGTTTGGCCAAATATGAAGGAGGAATTTGTTTTGTACTTCCCCGCTGTCAACAAGGAGTGCACTTCTTTGAGTTTTTATAATGAGGTTGGTGATGTGTGGTTTATACATAATATCCAAATGAAATCGTCGGTTATAAAAAATGAGGATTGGAATAAGACACAAAAAGGAGGTTCCGTAGGTTCAAGTAATGTTAAATACTTACCAGGTGCAATGCAAATTAATGTTGATGGTTATGGAACCATTGAAATGATAAAGGTTGAGGCCGGGTCGTTTAAAATGGGAGCGACAAAAGAACAAGGAGCTGGTGGCGTGGACAATAATGAGTATCCCGTTCATAGTGTAACCATTGTTAATGATTATTATATCGGTAAGTTCGAAGTTACTCAACGTTTATGGAATTTTGTTATGAAAAAAAATCCATCAGGATATATTGGAGATGAGTTGCCAGTAGCCAATGTTACCTGGAAAGAATGCCAAGAATTTATAGTAAAATTAAGAGTGTTAACAGGTAAGAATTTTCGATTACCTACTGAAGCAGAATGGGAATTTGCCGCGCGTGGAGGTAATAAAAGTTGTGGTTACAAGTATAGTGGGAGTAACGTCCTAGATGATGTTGCTTGGCATAGGGTAAATGCCCGAGGTCGGTTGCAATTGGTCGGAACTAAACGGCCTAACGAATTAGGAATTTACGATATGAGTGGTAATGTTCTTGAATGGTGTTATGATTACTATGGTAAATATAATTTGAACTCCCAGGCAAGCCCCAAAGGTCCAGAGTCGGGAGTTAGGCGCGTATTGCGTGGAGGCGCTGTAAGGTGGGAATCTACAGGATGCCGAGTGTCGGCCAGATATGGTGAACGCGCAGGAGAAAGAGATGAACATTTTGGTTTTAGGTTGGCGTGTGATTAAATGTGTGAAATAGTGCTTGAATTGATTCTTTCATTTATTAAAGGAATAATACTGCTATTCCGAAAGCCCATTTTGGACGTGAAATTTAATTATGTCACGTCATCTCAAGTTTTGATGGGTATGAGTTCGTACCAGAACGGAGAAAGCGTTCTCGTGAGAGATGCAAAATCCGATTATTGTCTGTCGGTTACATACGCTCTTATTGTCACAAATAATTCACCAATAACAGCATATAGTGTAAAATTGGAAAAAAACAATTCATTACCTAATGATAAAAACACATTAGACAAAGGTACTCTGGTTATTGAGGATAAAAATATGACATTGAGAGACGGGGAGAATGTTGCTTATAAAATTACATATTCAAAAGAGTTTTATGGAAAAACAGGTCACGAGATAAAAAAGATATTAGTGAATTTTCATTGGACTGGAGAAATAAATATTATATACAAAAAGCGGAAACGTGTTTTGCAGAAAATCGTAAAAATCGAAACCGGGAAAATAGTGCTTTAATTTTAAAGCATTGGGAATGCTAAATAGAGCCACCGCATCGTTTTTCTTAAACTTTGCAGCGTTTTTTTGTGCTCACAGCACCGCCGCAATCTTTCTAATTCCTTTCAAATCATTGGCCACCGTCTTGTTGTTTCGGGTGGTTCGCATATTTTACTTTGTTTGCAGATACATTAGTGCGTCAGCGGGGACGTTGAGTGCGGCTTCGAACATAAGAGCGGTTTTGGCTGTCAGCGAGCGGTGTCAGTTCAGTATCTCATTAACCACCGAATAGGTAAGGCCAATGTTGTCGGCCCATTGCCGTTGGTTTATGCCGCGTGCTTCTATTTTGTCTTTCAAAACTTTGCCTGGAAGTGTGGAAAATGCTCCGTAGCCAAATTACCCACAGTTCTTTCTATTAAAAATCTGTGCCAATCTGTTAAATCTGTGTCATCTGCGTTCAGTAATTTTCCTTCTCTCTGTTTTTCACCGCTTTAGTCATAAACAAGCGCTCGAATTTGTCGAGAGGCATACTGTTGGTGCATTTCACAAAAATGAAGGTGATGATGCAGGCATAGACAAAGCGGAACAGCACCACGCCCGTCCAGTGGCCGCCCATTGAGAGCATAAGCAGCGTGTCTTCTATAATGCTGTGAAACAGCCCCATAAGCGTCATTGAGTAGAAGATGCCTTTTATGTCGATGTCCTTCTGGCGGCTCTCTTCAATCAGCAGGCCGCCGCCGTAAGCGATGCCAAGAGTAAGGCCAATAATGGTAATCGGCAGAACTTTCTGGCTGATTCCCAGCCATTTGAGCGTGGGTTCCATCACTTTGTTCACAATGCGGATTAGCCCAGTAACATCGAGCAAATGCAAGAAGATTACCAAAGTGAATATCACGCAAGTGATTATGGCATAGTTTTTTAACTCGTTCAGCGCCCACGCGCCCCAACTTGTTTGCGTTGTGGTGAGGAACGGCGATATGGTGGCTTCGTCCTGCAAAGCACCGAGCGCGTTGTACATTCTTGACATCAGAATGCCCAGCAGAATGGCGAAAACAAAGCGGATGGCGGTCATCACCCACGCCTTGACGCCCGTTTTCTGCGCGATGGTAATCTCGATGGGGAAGGTGTGCGCCACCAGCATCATTGTAAACAGAGTGGTCATCTGCGCCACAGTCATCGGTTCCATCTGCGGATAGATGCTGAAAAGAGTTAGAAAACCGCCGTAAATGTTTACAACCATTGTAGTTAGCCACACAATAGAGGTTTCGGCCGGAAGTCCCACAATCTGCATCACCGGCTCAAGGTAGTCGCAGATGTACGATAGCAGTCCCCATTGCTGTATGAATCTGATTATTATTGAGATAGGCACCATAAACTTGAAGAGCGTCAGGCAGGAGTTCTTGCCGCGGTGCCACACATAATCGAAAAATGCTTGCAGTTGCGCCATTGTCAATCTGAATTGAGCCGCGAAAATAGTGCGATTTTCATAAAAATCAGCAATAAATCCGTCGAGCGTAAATTATTGATATAGCATATTTTCGAGGACGGCAACCGCTTCCGCGATGTCGTTGGCAAAGCGGGAGTGGTCGCGCAGGAAATCGGCTCGACCGCGGGCCAGAGTCTTGTAAAGTTCCTGGTTCATCTCGTCGGCATAATCGCCAATGGCAATCTCAATATCGTCTTTCTGCCAGTCGAGAGTGGAGTGGGCGTAGATTCGCTCCTTCTGGTGCAGAAAACTGTAGGCGGTCTCAATGCAGTCTTTCCCAATCATTGCGCATTGTAGTTTTCGGGGCGGAACTGGCGTTGTTCTTCGCTGTAAACAAATCCGTTGGCCAGCAGTCGGGCTTTAATCTCGTCGGGCTCACGGTTGAAGTTGTAGCAAAGCGATTCGAGCGAGTCGAATTCCTCATCGCGAAGCAGCATATTGATGCTTGAAACCAGAATAGCGGGGTCGTTAGGCAGAAAGTCCATATTTCTATTATTTTTTTTGCCGCAAATGTATCTTTTTCCTCAAAATTGCGTATTAGGGTATGTTTTGCTGTGCGGCAAAATTAATTTGTTGATTTATAAATATTTAAAAAGTTGATATATGGAAAACAGTGCTTGCGCCAAACTCGAGAAGTGTCCGATTTTTCAAAAAGGCATTTTGGTAAACGATTATACCGGTGTGGCATATAAGAATATGTATTGCCTTGTGCCCGGCAAGTTTAAAGAGTGCAAGCGATTCCAGGCTTCTACGGCGACAGGCAAACCCGTACCTGAAAGTATTATGCCGAATTCAAAGAAAAGCTTGGAAGAGATTATTAACATAATCAACTCAAAATAAGATTTTTAGGTTTTTCTTGGAGATAAACTGAAGGCCGGATTCTGTAGTCTGGCCTTTTCTTTTTTCTAGATTTTAAAAAAAGTTTTGTCACCCTATTGCAACAAACGGAAAAACCACTACTTTTGCACCCGTCAAAACGACAAACTAACTGGTCGATTCGTCTAACGGTTAGGACGAGAGATTCTCAATCTCTAAATAGGAGTTCGATTCTCCTATCGACTACCAAAGCTGCGGAAAGGCAGCTTTTTTTGTTTAAAGCAGTTTTTGTGCTGTTTATGAACCTTTTAACGATGTATTGTTATGGAAAGACGTGTTAGAGTGCGCTTTGCACCAAGTCCCACAGGAGCCCTTCACATTGGAGGCGTCCGCACCGCTTTGTACAACTATCTGTTTGCCCGCAGCCACGGCGGCGATTTTATTCTTCGTATCGAAGATACTGACTCTCAGCGTTTTGTGCCTGGGGCCGAAGCCTATATTATAGAGGCGCTGAAATGGTGCGGCATAAAAACCGACGAAGGCGTAGAGCAGGGCGGACCGCACGCACCTTACCGCCAAAGTGAGCGCAAGGCAATCTATCTGCAATACGCTCAGCAACTTATCGATTCGGGCAACGCCTACTATGCGTTCGATTCGGCTGAGTCGCTCGACGCTATGCGCAAAGAGGCAGAGTCGAAAGGACAGACATTTGCATATAACTATCAGGTTCGCAATCAGTTGGAAACATCGCTCAAACTTTCGGCCGACGAGGTTCGTCAGCGCATCGAGCGTGGTGACCAATGGGTTGTCCGCTTTAAAATGCCTGAAAACGAGAATGTTGAGATGGACGATATAATCCGCGGACACATCACCATCAACACATCGACATTGGACGACAAGGTGCTCTACAAATCGGCCGACCAACTGCCGACCTACCACCTGGCTAACATTGTCGATGACCATCTGATGGAGATTTCGCACGTCATCCGCGGCGAGGAGTGGCTTCCGTCGCTGCCGCTGCACTACCTGCTTTACCGCGCTTTCGGCTGGACCGACACGCAGCCGCAGTTTGCGCACCTTCCGCTGCTGCTTAAGCCGCAAGGGCAGGGCAAACTCTCGAAACGCGACGGCGACAAGTTCGGTTTCCCCGTGTTCCCGCTGCGTTGGGTTGCACCCGACGGCGAGGTTTCGGCTGGATACCGCGAAGACGGCTATCTGCCTGAGGCATTTATAAATATGCTGGCTCTGCTGGGCTGGAATCCTGGTACAGAGCAGGAGATTTTCTCGATGGACGAACTCATTTCGGCCTTCTCGCTCGAGAAAGTGAGCAAGGCAGGAGCAAGGTTCAATCCTGAAAAGGCAAAATGGTTCAACGCACAGTATATCCGCAAGTGCGACGATGCCAAACTTGCTGAATTACTGCTTCCTATGCTCGCCGAGAAGGGCGTTTCAACAACTGCGGAGCGCGCCGCCAAGGCCGTGTCGCTGATTAAGGAGCGCGCCACTTTCCCCAAGGATTTGCTGCCGCTCACCGAGTATATGTTTGTCGCGCCAAGCAGTTACGACGAAAAGTCGGTTGCCAAGTTCTGGAAGCCCGAAAATGTTGATAATCTGAAGAAACTGGCCGCCAAACTGGCTGAGTTCGACAAGATTACCGCAGCCGAGACCGAGCCCGCCATTCATCAATGGATTGTCGATAACCAAATGTCGATGGGGCAGTTGATGAACACTCTGCGAATCGCCATTCTGGGTATCAGCCAAGGCCCGAGCATCTTCGACATCTGCGAGTTTATCGGCAAGGATGAGACGCTGAAACGCATTGAAAAGGCTATTGCAACAATCGCGTAATGAATTGATTGTCAAAAATAACGATAAAAAGGTGCGACATTGTTGCACCTTTTTTTATTAAAGATTGTTTCAAATTGGCCGCGTTTCTATCTTTGGCGAAAATCTGAAAGACGTGCATTTTCTCTTTCCAACGGTTTTGTGGGCATTGGCGGCGCTGGCCGTCCCTGTGGTGGTGCATTTGTTCAATTTCCGCCGATACAGGATTTTGCCGTTCAGCAACACGCAGTTTATCAAGGCGATACAGAGTGAGCAGCGCACGCGTTACACTTTGCGCCAATGGCTTTTGCTGTTGTTGAGGCTGCTGGCGGTGGCACTCATTGTGCTGGCATTCGCGCAGCCTTATATCCCTAAAAACGAGGACGATAACATTCAAAAAACACGAGTTGCGGTTTACATTGACAACTCGTTCAGTATGGAGGCTGGCGACGACCACGGAACGCTGCTCGAACGCGCCAAAACGCAGGCTTGCCAACTGGTTGACGCATTTCCCGTTGGAACGGATTATCTGCTGATAACCAATGATATGGACCCGCAGCAACAGCGTTGGGTGGGAGCGGAGCAGTTCTCCGATTGGGTGCGCCGCGTGCAGTCGACGCACATTGTCGCCGAAATTGACGAAGTGCTTCACCGTCAGCAGATTATCGGGCGCGACACTAATGTAGTGCTCTATTCGTTCCTGTTCACCGACCTGCACAAGCCGTCGTTCGTGCTCAAAAACTCGCAACCCGACGGCCGTCAGCATATTTTTCTGACACCCGAAGCCAACGGCTCGCGCAACAATATCAGCGTTGATTCACTGTGGTTTAGCTCGCCTGGATTGTATGTCGGCAAGGTTGAGGAGATGACCGTCCGCCTGCGCAACCACGGTAGCGAGCCGCTCTCGAACCTTAATCTGCAGGTTTTTGTCAACGACACAATGAAGAACACCGTGCCGTTCTCGATTGAGCCCAACAGCGCGCTCGACGTGAAGTGCACTTTCCTGCACAGCCGTCAGGGCTGGAACAGCGGCTACGTGGCCATTCAGGATTACCCAATCACGTTCGATAACCGACTGTTTTTCAGTTTTAACATTCAACGGCATACTAACGTTTTGTGTATCAGCGATAAAACCGATGTTGATTATCTTGCCGCGCTCTACCGAACCGACAGTGCGGTGCTTTACCGCCGCGTGTCGCCGTTTAGTGTTAAATATGATAAACTTACTGACAATCAGTTGATTGTACTCGATTCGCCCGTACAGTTGTCGTCGGGAGCGGTGGAGCAGTTGGCCAAGTTTGTGGCGTCAGGCGGACATTTGGTGCTGCTGCCGTCGCGCGAAGGCGATTTCGACCAGTTGCTGCGAGCCACCAACGGTCCGCAAATGAAGGGGTGGATTGCGCAAAACGGCGCGGCGGCCAATCTGAACACGCGCCACAGCCTTTTCCGCGACGCCTTTTCCGACCGCCCCAAAAACTACTCAATGCCCACGTATGACGGATTTTTCGAGGTTGCGGCCACTTCGCGCCAGCGCATAACGCGCCTTTTCGACACCGAGCCAGGCGGACTGCTGATGTTTGAATACGGCTGCGGGCAAGGCAGAATCTACGTTTCAGCCGTTCCGCTCGCCGCCGCCCGCACCAACCTGATGTTCCACCCCGTTTTCGTGCCGCTGTTCTACAATATGGCCATTCAGAGCACCACGCCTGGGCGATTGTACACCACGCTTGCCGCCAATATGCAGTTGCCTGTCAATGTGCAAGATGCGTCGAAAAATATATCGCTTGTTCAGGCCGATGGCGCGGCGTTTTTTCCCGTCAAGCGGATAGATGGCGGTGGTGTTGTGCTCTATCCCGATGCCGCCGAACTGACGGCGGGAAACTACTTGCTCAAGGCTGAAAATGGGACTGTTGGATATGCGTCGTTGAATTTCGACCGTGCGGAGTCAGTGCAGCAGTTCTATGAGCCCGACGACGCCGCTGAAATGTTGCGGCAGCGCGGGTTTAACGTCGATATTCTGAAGGCGGGCGACTCATTTGCCGATTCGGTGGCAGCCACCCAGACCGACTTTGGGCTTTGGCGGCTGTTTGCCTTGCTCGCATTGGTGGTCCTGCTTGCGGAGACGGCGCTGTTGAGGCTTTGGCGGAATTGATGTTAAAATCGCACAGATGACACAGAATACACAGCATTTCACTGATTTATGATTCGGATTGAATCTGTGAAAATCGGTTAGAGCCGATTCGTTAAATTCGCTTATCCGCCTGTGGATATTCGTAAAAAAGAAAAGTAATTCGTTGAATTGGTTTAATTCGGTGATTAAGGATAATTAGTTGATAAAGAATATGATAGAGATATGTGCATTGGCGTCGGGGAGTAACGGCAACTGTTATTATATTGGTAATGAGAGCGATGCCGTGCTGATTGATGCGGGTATTCACCTTAAATGTCTGATAGATAGAACGAAAACTGCAGGCGTTGATATTGGCAAGGTGCGTGCGGTCTTCATTTCGCACGAGCACACCGACCACGTCTGCGGCGCTTACGGCATTGGCAAGCGGCTCTGTCTGCCGTTCTACTTCACCCGAAAAACGTTTAACAACACCCGCGGTCAGTTCCGCCCCGCCGAAGTGCGCTTTTTTGAGCCAGGCGATGTCTGCGATGTGTTCGGCATTCAGGTGCACACCTTCGGCAAGCGCCACGATGCGTCGGACCCGTGCAGTTTTGTGGTCGAAACAAACGGCCGCAAAATCGGCGTGATGACCGACATTGGCATTGTCACCGAGGCGGTTTCCGACCATTTCGCGCAGTGCGACGCGGTTTTTCTCGAGTCGAACTACGATGAGGATATGCTCTGGCACGGCTCGTACCCATATTATCTGAAGCAACGTGTGGCTTCCGAAGTCGGGCATTTGTCTAACAACCAATCATTTGAGTTGGCTTTGCAGCACGCTTCACCAACGCTGTCGCACATTTTCCTGTCGCATATTTCCGCCGACAATAACACCATAGAAAAAGCATTAGCTGCCTTTGCACAAATCGCTCAAAATGTGACAGTTCTGCCCACGTCGCGGCACGAGGCTTCGGCGGTGGTGAGACTTTGAATTTAATGAATTTGGAGCCCTACCGATGTGCTAAATGAGTGGTGCCAGACACAAATTGTCTGGTTATGACGCTTTCAAAACACTGCCAATATTTCAGACTGGAAGGGTATAGTGGCATTTCTGTATTTTGTGCGTGTCTAACGATATTATTTCCGAGTACCGCGAAATCATTGAGCAACTAGTGTCTGCCGATGTCGCTGAAAGCGTAGTGAGTTGGCTTTATGAATGTCAGTTTGTTGACCAGTAACCTTTTTGATGTTGTCCCTCGGAAGGTGCTTGACTACGCTGAATATTGCGGCTCAAATCTAACCACACTTCATTTGCTCAAAAGCCCCCACGTTTTTTACTCAACAATTTGATTTTTACATCTTTTTGTTGGATTTTGCTTAATCAAAAGTCATTTACTCTTTGCGTGGAAATTTTCCAAGAACCGCCTCGCAATCAACAACATTCGCAAATTCTTTCTCAAAATTTGGTGTCATTATGCCTTTGCCAATTGAGTTGCGGATTTCGTCGAGCGGCCAGAAACGGGCGTCGTCAATCTCGTCGTTGCGGCTCACGAGCGGCTTGTCAGTGACGGTTGCGAAGACGTTTATCATTTCGCTCTCAACCGCCGACTGCCATTTGTAACTTGTGATTGCAATCGGCTCAAAGTCGGTCAGGCCGATTTCTTCGCGGGCTTCGCGGCGTAGGGCGACGGCAATTTCTTCGCCGTAGGCAATGTGTCCGCCAACGGCAGTGTCCCATTTGCCTGGTTGGATTCGTTTGGTTAGGGCGCGTTTTTGCAGGTAGAGTTCGCCCTGCGGATTGAAAACGTGCAGATGCACAACAGGATGCAGCAGAGTGCGGTCGGAATGACATTGGCTGCGCAGCGCTTTGCCAATCACGTTGCCCTGGTCGTCAACCAGCGGCAGAATCTCTTCAGTTTCAGAAATGGTCATTTTTGGGGTGAATCGGTGAATCGGTGAAGGTTGAAAGGTTTAACAAGTTTAACAGGTTGAAATTATTCATTCAGTCAATCCTTCAATCCTTCAGTCCTTCAATTATTTCTTCGACAGCGGAATAATCAGTTCGTCGCCCACTTCAAGTTGCTCGCCGTCAGAGAGTTGGTTCGCTTTGATGATGTCTGATGCGGGGTTGCCGTATCGTGCGGCAATCGATTCAATGGTCTCGCCGTTGGCAATCTTGTGAATGGCCTTTACGGGGATTTTCAGCCGAGCGCCGACAATTAGTTGGGTGGCGGCTTCGCCGTTTATTTCTTCGAGTTTTGCAAGCGGCACATTGTAGCGCAATCCGATGCGGAACAGGTTCTGGCCCTTCTCAACAACGTGAATGTGTATCTTGTTGTCGTCCATTGGTTTGGCTTGTTTTGTGGCAGGCTCGGCAGTCTTTGCGTTTTTGTTTTCGGCTTGAGCGTTGGCCTGGCTTGCGGCTTGCGGTTGCTCAACGGTTTGATTAGCAGCCGTTTGCTCTTGCTTGGCGGGCTCGCTTACTGGCGTCGGTGCGGCGGTTTGCTCAATTGGCTGACGCTCGGGCGCGCCTTCGTTCACCTTGTGCTTGTAAATCTCGTAAAACACTATGATAAAGAGCAATAGCGACGATACAATGGCCAATGTGCGCCATATCGATACCTGCGGTTCCTTCTTTTTTGTCATTGTTGAAAAGTCAATTACTTGTACCGAAACATTGTCAGCGCCGCCAGCGTTGTTCGCCAACTCAATCAGGCGTGCGGTCTTCATTTCCGACGACATATCGCTGTTGTTCAAGACTTCAAATATTTCGTTGTCAGACAGTTGGCTGGTCAGACCGTCGGAGCAGAGCAGGAATGTCTCGTTGCCGTCGAGTTGGATAGGGTTCTTGCAGACGCTGAATTTGATGTTTTTCTCTTTGCCAACCAGCACGCTCACTTCGCCGTTCTCAACGTGGTCGCGGGTGATTTGGGCAATCTGGCCGTCTTTGTGGATGTAGATGCGGCTGTTGCCCGCCGATGCGTAGTAGGCTTCGTCGTTCTGGACAATCAAGATGGCCAGGGTTGAACCGATGCCGTTGTATTTCTCATTCGTATTTGCTTGATTGAAAACGCAATAGTTGGCATACGACACCGCGTTTGTCAAGGCGTTCGAAAGGTTGCTGTACGAGCGGTCGAAAAAGTAGCGTTTGATTTCTTCGGTGGTGATTTTTGCCGCCAGTGCGCCGCCGAACTCAACGCCGTCGTGGCCGTCGCAAACTGCAAAAACGTGTCCGTCGGCAATCGGAAACTCAACAACGGCGTCGGTGTTGTGTTCCTTTACCTTGCCTAAATTGCTGATACTGCCGAAGTTTATGTTGAATTTCATTGTTGTCACAATTTCTTTGGCGCAAAACTAACATTTTGAAATTTAGTAACCAATTGCAACGCAAGATGATTTAATTATTTTTGGCAAAAATTTAAAGTTATGGCAGAAGACAACAAAGTTATTTTCTCGATGGTGGGAGTGGGCAAGACCATTCCGCCGCAAAAAAAGATATTGAACAACATTTATTTGTCGTTTTTCTACGGCGTCAAAATCGGCATTTTGGGCTTGAACGGCGCGGGAAAATCGACGCTGATGAAGATTATCGCTGGCGTTGACAAGAGTTTCGAAGGCGAAGTTGTCTTCTCGCCTGGCTATTCGGTCGGCTATCTGGAGCAGGAACCGCAACTCGACCCGCAAAAGACTGTGCGTGAAGTGGTTGAAGAAGGCACGGCCGAAGTTGTCGCTTTGCTGAAGGAGTATGAAGAAGTGAACCTGAAGTTTGCCGAGCCGATGAGCGACGATGAAATGACCAAACTCATTGAGCGTCAGGGCGAACTGACCGAACTGATTGAGCAGCACAACGGTTGGGAACTCGACAGCACCCTGGAGCGCGCGATGGACGCATTGCGCTGTCCGCCAGCCGATTGGAAGATTGAAAACCTTTCGGGTGGTGAGCGCCGCCGTGTGGCTTTGTGCCGATTGCTTTTGCAAGAACCTGACATTCTGCTACTTGATGAGCCAACCAACCACCTTGACGCAGAATCGGTGCAGTGGCTCGAAGCACATTTGCAGCAATACAAAGGCACGGTTATTGCCGTTACTCACGACCGTTATTTTCTTGATAATGTGGCAGGTTGGATTCTCGAACTCGACCGCGGCGAGGGTATTCCCTGGAAGGGCAACTACTCGTCGTGGCTTGAGCAGAAGACCAAGCGCCTGGAGATGGAAGAGAAGACCGAGAGCCGCCGCCGAAAGACTCTTGAGCGCGAGTTGGAGTGGGTGCGTATGGCCCCGAAAGCCCGCCAAGCCAAGCAGAAAGCGCGTTTGAACGCTTACGACCGCCTGCTCAACGAAGACACAAAAGAGAAGGAGCAGACGCTCGAAATCTTCATTCCGAACGGACCGCGTTTGGGTACGAATGTTATTGAAGCACACAATGTTAGCAAAGCATACGGTGACAAGCTGCTCTACGAGAACCTGAATTTTGTTCTGCCGCAAAACGGCATTGTCGGCGTCATTGGTCCGAACGGCGCTGGCAAAACCACGCTTTTCCGCCTGATTATGGGCATTGAGAAACCCGACAGCGGCGAGTTCAAAGTGGGAGAGACCGTCAAACTCGGCTATATCGACCAGATGCACGCCAAAATCGACCCCGAAAAGACTGTATATCAGATAATTTCAGATGGATTGGACGAGATAAAAATCGGCGGACGGTTTGTTAATGCGCGGGCCTATCTGTCGCGTTTCAACTTCTCGGGTGCCGACCAGGAGAAGAAGGCAGGAGTGCTTTCGGGCGGCGAGCGAAACCGCCTGCACTTGGCTCTCACGCTCAAATCGGAGGCCAACGTGCTGCTGCTCGACGAGCCAGGCAACGACATTGATGTGAACACCTTGCGCGCCCTTGAAGAAGGACTTGAAAATTTTGCAGGTTGCGCCGTCGTTATCTCACACGACCGCTGGTTTCTCGACCGCGTGGCCACTCACATTCTGGCGTTCGAAGGCGACTCGCAAGTCTATTTCTTCGAAGGCTCATACTCTGAATATGAGGAAAATAAGAAGAAACGTATGGGCGACATTGAGCCGCATCGCATTAAGTATCGGAAACTGAAAGAGAATTAAAATCCGCAACATTATGACCGCAAAACCAACATCTGAAACACCTACAAGCACAACAGCAAAACACCATTTGCTGTTGCTTGTGCTTGTTGTGCTGTTTCAATTGTTGGTAAATCAGGCGGTTGCAATCGCAGTGGATACTCTTCCGGTGGAGCCGTCGGCCGATACAATTGTCGCGCTACCATCAGTTGACACAGTCATCGCGCCAGCGCCAACAGCCGACTACCAGTTCCGGGCCAAGCGGCTGATTCTGCCGGCGGCGCTCATCACCGTTGGCGCCATTGGCGTGAAAAACGACTGGGTTTGCGATGTCAAACTCAACGTGCGCGACGGTCTCGACGATTGGCTTGGGAACGAGCGTAAATTGCGAATCGACGACCAGATTCAGTACCTGCCGGCCGCAGCATTCATCGGTCTCGATTATCTTGGAGTGAAGGCAAAGCACCCTCTGCGCGAGCGCATTGCGGTTGTGGTCACATCATACGTGGCTATGGGGACAATGGTGCGCGGAGTCAAATGGGTTATCAACGAGGAACGCCCCGATTCGAGAAAGAAGAACTCATTTCCGTCGGGACACACAGCCACTTCGTTCACCGGCGCCGAGCTGATACGCATTGAGTATGGTCCCGCGGCAGGCGGATGCGCTTACGCAGTGGCCGCCGGCATCGCCTTTATGCGCCTCTACAACGACCGCCATTGGCTCAACGATGTGGTTGGCGGTGCCGGATTCGGCATATTGTCGGCTCGCGTCGGTTATTGGCTGCTTCCCATTGAGCGTCGGCTTTTCAAGTGGGACAAATCATCGGCCACAACAGCCGTGGTGCCTGTCTTCAATCCCGCCGACAACAGTTTCGGAATGGCAATGACAGTTGTTTTTTAGGTAACCACGCTCTCGAAACCCACATCGGGATTGACCTCCTAACTGTGACTTTTTATTGCTTCGATAGAAATATCTTGTCTCTAACCAAACTAATCCAAATTTATCCTAACGCAAATTATTCGTTTGGTAGAAAAAAAAGCCGCGAACCCTTTCGGATTCGCGGCCTGAATAAACTTATTATCTAACCTGATTTCTATGCCTTTGCGGCGGCCATTTTCTCGGCCTTGACAGTCTCGTTGACTGCCTGTTTTGCTGCTGCGGTTTCCTGTGTGCTGGCGCTGTCCTCGATGGTGCGGTTGAGCATCGATTTGTGATAGTAGCGCAGGCTGTGCTCCAACTGACGGGCCGAACTGAAGTTCGAAACGCGTTTCAGGTAGCCGATTACGCGTGTGCCGTAGTCAACGTTGGTTGAGCCGCATTTGCTGCACTTCTGCAGGGTGCGCTTGTCGATATAGTTGCACTCGTTGCAGATGGTGATTTTAATGTTGAAGCAGAAGTAGTTGCAACCAGCCTTGGCGGTAGCCTCGAGCAGACGAAGGAATCCTTCTTTGGTTGGTGCCTCCTCCAGATTCAGGTGCAGAGCCGAACCGCCGTCGAGATACTGTATGATGTCGCGGCCGTGAAGGCTGATTTTGTCCAGAATGTTGATTGTCGGGTCCTCAACAGGGTAGAAGTACGAGTTGTAGCAGTCGCGCGGAACGAACAGACCGTCCTTCTTGTCCCACATTGCGTTCTTCACGCCTAGGTTCTCGGCCGGAACAAACTCGGTGTTGAACATACAGCCGTATTTCTTTTTAGCCTCTTTGTTCACCTCGTAGATAACCTTCAGGTGTTTCGATACAAAATCTTTGTACTCCTTGGTGTTGCGAGCCGAAATGCCCTGGCTCTCGGCTGCCTCAACCATTCCGTTAATGCCGATTGTCGAGAACTGCTTGTTGAGCGAGATGAAGCCTGCCGAGTAAACCGGAAGCAGACCTGCCTCAACATATTGTTCGATAATCTTGCGGTAAGCAACCTGATATTTGATAATTTTCCAGATTTCGGTTCTCAAGTCGCGGCCTTGCTGAACCAGACGGTTCATATTCAGCGTGATGACGTTTACAGAGCCTGTTGATACGCCACCAGCGCCAAGCGAGTAGCTGAACGTGTTGTCCGACAACTCGTTGCGCAAGCGGCAGCACGATGCAAGGCTGTCGGCGTTTTCCGACTGATAGATGAAGAACGAGTTGCCCTCGCTCAACTCCTGGGCAGCCTTGTTGGCGAAATCCTGGTCAACAGGCTTGCCGTCTTTCACAAGCATAGCGGCTGTCACAACAGGGAATGTCAGAATGGCTTTGGTGCGCTCCTTGTTGAACCAGCGCATAAAGTGCCACTGCAACTTATTGAGTGTCTCCCAGTTTGGTGCGGTCATATCGGGGAAGACAAACGAGCCGAAGATGCTTTGGAAATACTCTTTGTCGAAAATTGAGATGTTCCAGAACACCGATTGGTAGCCACGAGCGGCAGCCGGCTGGTTCACAGCGAAGACCACGTGCTGCAGGTGGTTGTCGATGGTGTATTGATGTGTTTCAAGGTAGTTGTCGCCATAGTCCTTGCGAGCAAAGTAGTCGAAGTACATCAGGAACTCAACTGTTGCCAGAGCGCCTGCAAACTGCGAGCTGATGGCGAATGTCAGATTGACGAACTCACCGCAGAAGCTCTCAAGGTGTTTTGGTTTCAGGCTCTCGCCGCCGAGTTTTGTCAAACCGTCGAGCAGGAACGGGAACATACTGATTGACACGCAGTAAGGTTTCAGCGAAGTCTCGTCGTGAACGTAGATTTCGTGAGCCTCAATCTGGCGGATGTACTCGTCAGCAGTCTCCTGACCGAAGAGTTCGGCGATTTTCTCCTTCACCAGGTAACGATTTACCTGAATGTTGATGTCTTTGTTCAACTCCGATTCCATTGTCGCAATGTTTTTCGACGTAACATTGGCGTTGGCATCCATTTTTGAACCGTCGGCAGCATTCGAAGCGCCGATGTAGTCTTTGATAAATTTGGCTTTGGACTTTAATTGGTCCTCTGTTAACCGCATCATAGCCTTACAAAGTTTTAAGAAATTGGTTATTAATAAGTTTATTAGTCTTCACTTCAACAAACCGCTGGTTGGTTGTGGCGCTCGCCAGTCCGCCAAGCGACTCAACCCACGGGCCGGTCTTGAGCCACGTCAGGTTCGATTTGATGTCGTCAGAAACTGTTTCCTGCCCGGTGTAAAGGCAGGTGTCGAAGCCGAGTTCCTTTGCCGTTGCCAGCTTGTGCACAAGTTCGTCGGGATGCCACTCGCCGCCCATAAAGAGCACGCAGTTGGCATAGCCGCGATATTGGTTCAGAATATCAACATAGCGTTCATCGGTCAGGAGCTCGCCGTTGCCTTCCTTCCAGAGGAATGGCGAGTGGCAGCCCTTGCAATGCAGCGGACAACCCGAGATTGAGAAGCAGATGCTTATCTGTCCGGGCACTTCCTGTAGCACTATGTCAACATCGTAGCAATACATTCTATCTTCGTTCGTTTAGGCGAAAAGCCTCTTTTCACCCCGTCTCACGACGGAATGTTGTTCGTAAAAATCTTAACTGTTTAATTAGGTGATTGATGAGTGAACCTTGCGATTCTTCAACCATCGATAGCAAATTTATTAGCGAAAAAATTGGTGAGTATACCTTGCGCGCAGATGTTATTAAACAGTTATTAACAATATTGATTATCAATAAGATAGAATTATTTTTCTTTAGTAAGTAACTACAACACAAACACTTGTTGATTGTTAACAGCGGAGTGTTCATAGGTTGAAAACACGCATCACCAGTTGCTATCGGAATTTTTTTATAAAAAAGGAAATTCGGCTTTTTTTTAATAAACCGAGGTTTTATCGAGCGCACCTTATTATTCTTGCATATATTTGAATGTTTTTGAAAAAGGTGGAAATGAAATTCGCGATACCAACATTTTTGTTAGCATTGACGCTCGCAACTGCTTGTTGCTCAAAGCATAACAATGCAACAATCAATTTCGCGGATATGGACACCACAGTCAGGCCGCAGGACGATTTCTACAACTACGCCAACGGCCGCTGGACTCTAAATCACCCAATGCCCGACGATTACAGCCGCTACGACGCGTCCGATGTGCTGACCGAGACAATCTACCAACAGATTCTCGACATCATCACCGATGTAACTACGCATCCGCAGAAACCGGGCAGCAGCGCCGAAAAACTGGCGCAGTTCTACCTTAGCGGGATGGACACCGCAACCATCAATGCGGCTGGCATTGAGCCAATCCGTTTCTTCCTCGACACAATCGACGCCATACAGCGCCCAGCCGACTTGCAGAACGCCATCACTCTGCTTCAGAAGCATTATTTCATATCACCATTTTTCATTTTGTACGGCCCCTACCTGTCGAATGGCGATGCCTACGCTTTGGTTATTGGCGAAGAAGGCATCGGGCTCGACGTGAGCGAGTATTATCTTGAAGATGATGAATATTCGGTCGAAATCCGCGAGGAGTACAAAAAGCACATTCGCAACTTGTTTGTGCTAATGGGGCAAGACAGCGCAACGGCGCAGAGGTCGGCAATGGCGGCCTACGGAATTGAGCACCGGATTGCCGAGATCACTCTTGACAAGGTTGAGCAGTTTAATCCGACGGGCAAACTCCGTAATGTTACGGTTGATGAGCTTGGCGCGATGATGCCCACCATCAATTGGCCAAAATATTTCAACCAGCTCAACCTGCCTATCCCCGACACTATTGTGCTTGATTCGGAAAAGAGCTATTTCGTCAAGCTCGACAAGATGATGAATCAAGTGCCAATCGACGATTGGAAGGCGTTCCTCAAACTCAAAGTTTTGCTTGAGACGGCCAAATTCCTCGATTCAGGTTTTGCGCGGGAATGGTTCCATTTCGACAACCAAATTATGGGAGGCCAAGTATCGATGCCCCCGCGCTGGAAACTGATGATTGAGGCTATGAAAAACAATTTCGATGACGTGATTTCGGAACTGTATATTGAACGGCATTTCCCGCAGGAGACCAAAAAACACGTGGTGGAAATTGCTGAAAACGTGCGGGCTGCGTTAGCCGAACATATCAGCCAAGCCACTTGGATGCAGGACAGCACTAAAGCCAAAGCACTCAAGAAACTGAGTTGCACACGTTTGAAAATCGGCTATCCGCCCCAGAGAAACGATTTTTCGTCGCTTACTATGTGCGACAATTTCACAACCAACGTTTTAAATGTGTTGAAGAATAATTTCGAATACGAGATGAGTTTTATCGGCAAGGTTAACGACCACTCGCAATGGTATGAAGTGGTGCCGTTTGAGGCCAATATATACAATGTTGCAAACCAGAACGAGGTTATTCTTCCGGCGGCTTTTATGCAACCTCCGAACTTCTTCGCCAATGGCGACGATGCAGTGAACTATGGTTCGTTGGGAGCAGCCTTGGGCCACGAAATGACACACGGGTTCGACCCTCAAGGCCGCCAATATGGCAATCACGGCGAGCTGAGCGACTGGTGGGCCGAAAGCGACAAAGAGGCTTTCGACTGTCAACTACAAAAGCTGATTGACCGCTTTAACTCATTCATCGTCATCGACAGTATGCACGCCGACGGTGAGTTCACGGTCGGCGAGAATACCGCCGACCTTGGCGGACTGGTTGTGGCTTACACTGCCTTCAGCAAGACCGAGCAATGGAAGGACCAGACCAAGCTCATCGACGGTCTGACGCCTGACCAACGATTCTTTATAGCCTATGCGCAGTCGTGGGCCGGCAGCTACCGCGATGAGGAGATTCGCAACCGCACCAAAACCGACCCGCACTCGTTGGTGTGGTTCAGGATTGAGGGGCCGCTGCCCAACATCGACGCCTTTGTGAAGGCTTTCAACGTCAAACCTGGCGACAGATACTATCTGCCCGACTCACTAAGGGCTAAAATTTGGTAACAAACAGAATAGCAACACTATAAAACAAATTTTTATGAAACGAATATCATTATTTATTGCGATTGCGGCGCTTGCGGCGTCAATTTGCGCCTGCAACAGCGAGAACCGCGCCAAACGACGCTCAATCGACAATATGAGCAAAGGCATTGTCAATTTTTCGAAAATCAACAGTCTGCTTTCGGGGCCGGCCGGGCCTGGCGTGAAGAGTCTCTACGTCGATTCTATCGCCCGAACCATCAATCACCGACTTGGCTACGAGCAGAACTTGCTGAAAATATGCGAGATGCTGTTTATGGTTGCCAACGAGACGGCCTATCCGTGGGTGAACTCATCGATTGACAAATATATGGGCGCCGACAGCACGAATGTGATAATGTCGGACGGTGAGGAGCGTAACGCCGACCGTTTCAGGCTGGCCATTGCGCAGAATCTGATTGACGGCCAGGCGCAACTGAACCTCTGCCACTCTGAGAATCCATTGGATTTGAGCGATCTTTCGGCAATGACGTTTATGGCGCTCAACTCTTTTAACTCGTTCTTTTTCTGCTATTATTTCATTACCGATAATCTTGATTATCTGCAGTTTTTCTCGAAGAACAACGAGAAGGTGCTTACCTTGATGAACTATGCCGACACCATTATGGCCTGCCCCGACATTCCGCGCGAGGAGGCTTTCAGAATGGCTTTAACTTTGGAGTCAACGGCATTCATTATAACAATGAACACGTTGTCGTTCAATATGTTGTGGAATAACCAATCGGAAAAGATGGACCAGATGGCCGATTTTTTCAACGCCTACTCTGAAAGAGCCATCTCAACCTATTTCGAGACGGCCGACAAAAGCCAGATTGAGATGTTCGAGGAGAAAGAATTTGTTGAATATCTCGACCAGGCCACCGAGTACAAAGTTGAACTTATGAATATGGTAATTGACGAATTAAGTAAATCACAAAATAACTGATAATGAAACGTATAACCACTCTCTTGACCACCGCACTGATATCTGTGTCGGCAATGGCGCAGCAAACGCCAGTCTATCTTGATGTTAATCAGCCAATTGAAAAGCGCGTCGATGATGCTTTGAGCCGAATGACCACCGAAGAGAAGGTGGCTCTGCTTCACGCGCAGTCGAAATTCAGCAGCGCGGGCGTCAAGCGGCTCGGAATTCCCGAAGTATGGTGCTCCGACGGTCCGATGGGCATCCGCGACGAGGTGAAATGGGACGAGTGGGAACAGGCCGGCTGGACAAGCGACTCGTGCGTTGCCTTTCCGTCGCTCACCTGCCTTGCGGCAACCTGGAACCCCGAAATGGCCGCGCTCTACGGCAAAAGCATCGGCGAGGAAGCGCTCTACCGCCGCAAAACCGTGCTGCTCGGTCCGGGCGTGAACATCTGCCGTACACCGCTCAACGGCCGCACATTTGAATATATGAGCGAGGACCCGTTCCTGAACTCGAAGTTGGTGGTACCCTACGTGAAAAGCGTTCAGCAGAACGGTGTGGCGGCTTGCGTCAAGCACTTCGCATTGAACAATTTCGAGATAAACCGCTCATCGGCAAACGTGATTGTGAGCGACCGCGCTCTGCGTGAGATTTATCTGCCGGCCTTCCACGCCGCAGTGACCGAAGGCGGCGCTTGGGCCATTATGGGCAGCTACAACCTTTATCAGAAACAGCACTGCTGCCACAACAAAACTCTGCTCTGCGACATTCTGAAGGGCGAATGGAAATTCGACGGCGTGGTGATTTCCGACTGGGGCGGCTGCCACAGCACCGACGAAGCCGTGCACAACGGTCTCGACCTTGAATTCGGCACCTGGACCGGCGGAACAACCTGGGGACGCAGCAACTCTTACGAGAGTTATTTCCTTGCCCGCCCTTATCTTGAAGGCATCAAAAGCGGGAAATACACCACTGCTGAACTCGACGACAAGGCTCGCCGTGTTTTAAGACTGATTTTCCGCACAACAATGTCGGGACAGGCGAAATGGGGCTCACTCTGCTCTGACGAGCATTATGCCGCCGCACGCCAGATTGCCGGCGAAGGCATTGTTCTGCTCAAGAACGACCGCGCCATTCTGCCGATTGACGCAAGCAAGAAACCGAAAATTCTTGTTGTGGGCGAGAATGCCATTAAAATGATGACCATCGGCGGTGGTTCAACATCGCTCAAGGTACAGCGCGAACTGTCACCGCTCGACGGATTGAAAAACCGCTTTGGCGCTGATAACGTGACGTATGCACGCGGCTACGTTGGCGACACTGTAACTTCGTTCGACGGCATTGAGACCGGCCAGAAACTTGCCGACCACCGTTCGGCGCAGGAACTGACCGACGAAGCCGTTCAGATGGCAAAAAATGTTGATTTTGTGATATTTGTGGGCGGAATGAACAAGAGTGGCGGACAAGACTGCGAAGGCACTGACCGCAAATCGCTCGAACTGCCTTATAATCAGAACAATGTGGTAAGCGAGATTTTGAAGGTGAATCAGAATCTGATTTTTGTGAACATCGCGGGCTCACCTGTCACAATGCCGTGGCTTGGTCAGGTTCCGGCAGTTTTGCAGGCTTGGTACATCGGCTCTGAAGCCGGCAACGCCATTGCCGATGTGCTTGCAGGCGATGTGAATCCTTCGGGCCGACTGCCGTTCTCATTCCCCGCCAAACTCGAAGATGTGGGTGCTCACGCTGTTGGCGAATATGTGAACAAGCCGAGTTTCAAGGTTGTCGATGTTGAGTACAAAGAAGATATTCTGGTTGGCTACCGCTGGCTCGACACCAAGAAAATCAAACCGTTGTTCGCATTCGGCTATGGCCTGTCGTACACAACTTTCAGCTACGGAAAACCGTCGATTGACAAAACCACAATGACCGCCGACGGCAGCGTAACTGTTAAAGTTGACGTAACCAACACCGGCAAACGCGCTGGCGCTGAAGTAGTTCAACTCTACATTGCCGACCTGAAATCGAGCCTGCCGCGTCCCGCCAAGGAGTTGAAAGGTTTCAAGAAAGTACAACTCAATCCGGGCGAGACCAAGACTGTTGAGTTCACCATCGACAGCAGCGCACTCTCGTTCTACAACGACACCAAAAAGCAGTGGGAAGCCGAGTCGGGCGCCTTCGAAGCTATCATCGGTGCATCGGCAACCGACATTAAGGGAAAGGTTAAGTTTGAATTGAAGTAGCAGATTGATAACAAAATAGCAAAGCGGAACCGTTGTTGAGGCGGTTCCGTTTTTTTGTTTATGAGGCATATTGGAAAATATCGACCAACAGCTTTTCAACGTTTAAGCAAAATCACTATCTTCACATCGTTTGCAAATTAATGTTTAACTAAAATTATTTTAAAATGTCACCTACTGAAATCATCACACTCATTGTAGTCGGCGCGTTGGCCGGCTGGTTGGGCAGCCTGCTTTTCAAAGGAAAAGGTATGGGGCTGGTGGTAAACTTCATTGTCGGCATTGTCGGCTGTTTCTTTGGCGGCTGGCTGTTCGATGTATGCGACCTTAGCCTTAAACTGTTCAAGGGCGATTGGAAATGGCTGAACAACGTAATTATTGGCGCAATTGGCGCATTTATCATTCTTGTTGTTATCAACTTGGTTTTCAAGAAGAAAAAATAACAGGAACCAGATTCTGAAAAGGCCGGACTATTAGTTTGGCCTTTTTTTGACTTCAGACTTCAGACTTCGGACTTCAGTCTTCAGACAACGGACAACGGACTTCAGACAACGGACAACGACAACGAAACAAAGTCGTAATTCCTAATTCGTAATTCATAATTAACTAATATCCAACACCTAACACCCAACCCCCAACCCCTAATACCTACATCAATGACAATTACCGACCAACTGTTTGCCCTTCAAGATGTTGCCTTTGGCGATTTTCAGGCCAAGCTGATGCCGAACATCAGCCGCAATAATATAATAGGTGTGCGTACTCCGGCTCTGCGGACGTTGGCACGAAAGATTGCCAAGACCGATGCCGCGCAAGAGTTCATCGGGCAACTGCCGCACCGGTATTTCGAAGAGAACAACCTGCACGCGTTCATTGTGGCGCAAACATCTGATTTTGACGAAGCTATGCGCCAGACAGAGCTTTTTCTGCCTCATATCGACAATTGGGCCACCTGCGACCAGTTCACGCCCGCGGCATTCAAAAAACACCCCGACGAGTTGCTGAAAGCCGTTAGACGATGGATTGAAAGCTCGCACACCTATACGGTTCGTTTTGCCATTAAAATGCTGATGACCTTCTATTTAGACGACCTTTTCTGCGACGAATATCCACAAATGGTGGCCGCGGTCAAATCTGATGAGTATTACGTTAAAATGATGATTGCGTGGTATTTCGCCACAGCCTTGTCAAAACAATACGATGCCATTGTTGGCTACCTTATCGAACACCGGCTCGACGCCTGGTGCCACAACAAAACCATACAGAAAGCCGTTGAGAGCTACCGCATCAGTGATGAGCGAAAGGCGGTGCTCAAAAAAATGAAGATTTAGGTGGGCGCACGTAAATGCTTGCAAGTGAAAAATATACGCAATTTTTCGCCGCACTTGTTATTGAATTAGCTTACTGGTACTTCTGCATTAAATTAGCAGATAAATGATTCCCAAAGTACAATTCCGATAACTTCGGCAATGGTAATAGCCACCACAACTTTCCAAAATTCTCTGCGATTTTCTCCCATTTCTAAAATACTGTTAATGATTAGTTTATATTCCCCCCAATACAAAACTAATTGTATACTGCAATATATGGTTTTTTGATGATTCCTGCAATAAAAAACGATGATTAAATCGCAATTTTTCCACAAAAAGATGAGCTTTGGGTTGTTGGGTGCTTATTCAGAGTGATGTTTGTTGGATTGCTCTTGCCTGTTGGAGCTCTATTTGGCGTATCGGTTCGGGGAGGAGGGGAGCAGATGCCGCTTATTTCCCCGAAAAATCAATTCCTGCCGAACGGCGCTGCCAGCGTTCTTTGGCGAATTTCTGCATATCAATCTGAGTGTCAGACTCGTCGGTGATTTCCATACCAAGCAGAGTCTCAACCACATCTTCCATTGTGGCAATGCCTTCCATACCGCCGTACTCGTCAATCACAAGGGCAAACTGCTGCTTGCGGGTAATCAGAATGTTGTAGAAATTGAAAATCGACGTGTTCTCGTAGCAGTTGATTATTGGGCGGCGTAAGTTTTTGAGTTTCACGTTCTTTTTTCCGTCGGCCAGATAGAGCAGAATGTCCGATTTCAGCACAAAGCCGGTGATGTCGTCAATTGAATCCTTATAGACAGGGATTCGCGAGTAGCGCAGATTCTCTTTGTTGCTGAAAAATCGCTCGAGTGTGGTGTTCTCGTTGGCGGCCACCACCACGGTGCGCGGTGTCATCACGCTCTTCACTTTTATCGACTTGAGTTTCACCAGGTTGTTGATGATTTTTCCTTCGCTCGACTCAAAAACACCTTCGCGCTCGCCGATGTTGGCCAGTGCCGCAATCTCTTCGCGGCTCACTGTTTGTCCGCGCCGGCGCGAGAACAGCTTGGTGAGCGATTCCGACACAATCACAATCGGGTAGATGATATATATCAGACACTGAATGATATACGCTATCGGAACGCACAATTCGCGCCAGTAGTTGGAGCCGATTGACTTTGGAATTATCTCCGAAAAGACCAGAATGAGTACCGTGAGTACGGCCGATGCCACGCCGAAATATTCGTTTCCAAACACGGCAACAGCCTGAGCTCCGACGCCAGCCGCGCCAAACGTGTTGGCAATGGTGTTGAGCGAAAGGATGGCAGCCAGTGGCCGGTCGATGTTGCGTTTGAGTCGCACAAGAATGCGCCCGCCTCTGCTTTTGTGCGCAATCGACTCGGCGTAAGATATTGACGTTGAGAGAATTGTTGATTCTGATACCGAGCATAGAAACGATATCAGAATGGCTGAAAGAAAATAGACAAGTAGCAGAATCATCAGAGAAACAGATAATTACAGCTTTTGAGCGGGCAGTTTCTTAAATTCAAAAGGAACCTTCACGATTTGTTGATAATCATTGCCCAAATCCTGCATATCTTCGTCGGAATAGTACCATACGATGGTAACATTCACACCTTTATCGAACAGAGTTTCAAGTTGTTGCATAATTTGGAGCAGATATTTCGACGTACTGGTGTTGAAATATTCGAGTTCCATATGAAATTCGGTACTCTCGGCCGGATTATGAAGGTAATTGTCTATCCACTTGATAATTGGCTCGTAAAAACGAATCGAATTTTCGAGAATTGAACGCCCCGCAATCCTAAACTGGCCAGTTTTGGCGTTGAAAATGACTGTAGGGCGGCTGGTGTTGCCGTCAATCTGGAGAACGGTAGCTGATATTGTATCCATACAACAAATTTTGAGCAAAAGTATTTAAATATTGTAACAATACAAACGTTTGCATAATTATGATTACGGAAAAATGATTGAATTGTTTCAAAGGATTTGTGTGTCAGGCAAAATTTTCAAAAAAAATACTGCCTAAATACAATTATCCGTCAAGTTGCATATATTTGGCTACGTTTTTTATAAAAAATATAAACAAATGAAACACAATATTTTATTTGCTGCATTTGCAGTAACAATGCTTACGGCGTGCGGTGGCAACGAGCAAATCCGCGTGGCTTGTGTGGGCGACAGCATCACCGAAGGCCACGGCATCAAAATCCAAAGCCGCGATGACTATCCGGTAGTTTTGAACCGCATTTTGGGCGACGGCTACAGCGTGCAGAACTGCGGAAAAAGCGGCACCACGGTGCAAAAAGATGCCGATTATCCGTACTGGATTTGCAAGGAATTCTCGAACGCTGTGGCGCTCAACGCCGACATTGTGGTCATCAAACTCGGCACCAACGACACCAAACCGCAGAACTGGAATGCCGAGCGTTTCAAAACTGACTATCAGTCGCTTATCGACACTTTGAAAACGAAAGGGCGCAATCCGCAGATTTTCGTCTGCACACCCGCACCTGCCTTCAGCCACGGCTGGGGCATCAACGACTCGGTGATTGTGGCGGGCGTGATTCCGGCCGTGACCGAAATTGCCAAAGCAAATGATCTGACAATCATTGATTTGCACAAGGCTTTCGCCGACAAGCAGAAATACTTCAAGGTTGACGGCATCCATCCCGACGAAGCCGGTGCGGCGTTTATGGCCGAAGTAATCGCGAAAGCAATAAAAAATGACTAACAACTTAATACAATAAAGTAATGAAAACCACTATTTTATCAGCAATGGC